>CAIMFT010000055.1 GCA_903840385.1 uncultured Holophagaceae bacterium | reverse complement strand
GTTGGGCATGACGGTGGTGGTGCCACCGGAGTTGGTGGCAGAGACGGTGTAGGCGGCCGCCGGTGTGATGGCCGTGGGTGTGCCGCTGATGCTGCCATCGGTGCTCCCAAAGGCCAGGCCTACAGGGAGGGTCGGCGTGACCGCCCAGGTGATCACGGCACCACCGGTGTTGGCGGGGGTGAGCTTTGTGATGGCGGTGTTGGTGGTGAAGGTATAGCTGCCGCTGCCGTAGGTGATGGAGGGCGGGATGTCGTTCACCGTGAGGTCCAGGGAAGCAGTGGTGCTGCCCCCGGTGTTGTTGGCGGTCACCGTGTAGGCCTTGCGTGCGGCCACAGCGGTGGGGGTGCCGGTCAGGGTGCCAGTGGTTCCACTCAGGGCCAGACCTGCCGGCAGAGTCGGGCTCACGGTGTAGGACACGATGGGGCCGCCGGTGCTCGTGGGGCCATTCGAGGCAATGGCCGTCCCCTTCACATAGATGGCTGTGGGCGTGGCATAGGCCAGGTTCGCGGGAGCCACATCGTTGACCGTGAGCACCAGGGCCACGGTGGTGCTGCCGCCGGTGTTCGTGGCGGTCACGGTGTAGGTGGCCAGGGAAGTGATGGCCGTGGGCGTGCCCGTGATGGAACCCGTGGCGGCATCGAGGGCCAGACCAATGGGCAAGGTCGGTGCAACCGCATAGGACACCACGGGCCCGCCAGCGCTGGTGGGCGTGTTGATGCCAATGGCAGCGCCCTTGGTGTAGACCCCGGGGTTGGTCGAGTAGGCGAGGTTAGACGGCGGAACATCATTCACGCCAAGCAGCAGATCCACCGTGGCGCTGCCGCCGGTGTTGGTGGCCGTCACGGAGTAGGTGGCAGAGACGGTCAGCTCTGTGGGTAGGCCACTGATGATGCCGGTGGTGGTGTCCATGGCCAGCCCCGCAGGCAGGCTGGGGCTGATGGCATAGGTGAGCACCGGGCCGCCGGTGCTGTGAGGTGCGTTGGGCGTGATGGTCGTGCCCTTGGTGTAGGCAGCTGTGTTGCGGGTGTACAGCAGGTTGGTGGGGGGCTGGTCGATGACGGTCACGGAGAGCGTGGCGGTGGTGGAGCCACCGATGGCGTTGCCCGTCACCGTGTAGTCCTTGGCCACGGCGAGGACCGTGGGAATGCCGCTGACGATTCCGGTGGCATGGTCCAGGCTCAGGCCCGCCGGCAGGTCTGGCGTGATGCTGAAGGACAGGAGTGCCCCGCCCACATTCGAGGGCAGGTTGGGGGTGCTGGCGATGCCCTTGGTGTAGACCGCCGGATTCACCCGGTAGGCGAGGTTGGCGGGTGGAGGGTCGCTTATTGAGTTGCCGACCTTCATGACCCCGTTGGAGGTGCTCACGTAGAGTGCGCCATCCTTGCCAACGGCGATGCCCCGGGGATTGGCAAAGGCCCCGTAGGTAGGCCCCAGGGGCAGGTCGCCGCCGTCCCGCATGGACCCGGCGCGGTTGATGCCGCAGTTGGCATCGCCCACCAGCGTTCCCACGAAGCCGTCGGCTTGCAGCTTGCGAATAGAACTGTTGTCTCCGTCTGCCACATAGGCATTCCCCTCCGAGTCCACGGCAAGGCCCATGACGTGATTGAAACCGGCTGCCTGGGCGGGGCCATCGGCGTAGGAGGCGAGCCAGGAGGTACCTGCCAGGGTCGACACGACTCCACCAGGCGTCACCTTGCGGATGGAGGCCAGCCAGTAGTCAGTGACAAGAAGGTTTCCATCCTTGTCCATGGCCAAACCGTTGGGTTGACCGAAGAGGGCAACGGATGCAGGGCCGTCCGTCCCCCCATACACACCAACTTGTCCAACCAGGGTGGTGACCACACCAGTGGGCGTAATTTTCCGAATGGTGGCATTCCCAGTGTCAGCCACGTAGACGTTACCAGAGGCATCGGTGAGCACACTCTGGGGTCCATAAAATCGAGCTGCCGACCCCATACCATCTGTGGAACCAGGGTTCCTGGGCGAGCCTGCAAAAGTGGAGACCACGCCTGAAGGCGTCACTTTGCGGATGGTGTTATTGGCGGTGTCGGCCACGAAGAGATTTCCTGATGGATCCAGGGCTACACTTTGAGGCTTTGAGAATTGGGCTTGGTTGGCGGCACCGTCAGCGATGCCCCCGATGCCGCTACCGGCGTAGGTGCTGACCACCCCCGCAGGGGTGATTTTCCGAATGTTGGCGTTGCCTGAGTCCGCCACGTAGACGTTGTTAGATGCATCTATGGCGAGGCCCCAGGGATCGTAGAACAGCGAAGAGAGCCCGGGTCCATCCTGGTAGCCGCTGATACCGATCAGACCAGCCAGGGTACTAACGGCACCGGCGGGCGAGACCTTGCGGATGGCGTAGTTCAGGTTGTCTGCCACATAGATGTTGCCTGCGGCATCCGAGGCGATGCCTTCGGGAAGATTGAACCCGGATGCAGGAGAAGTGGTGACTAGCCCCGATGGGGTAATTTTACGGAGACCCTGGAATTCTGAAACATAGATATCTCCCGCTGGGGTCACAGTGATGCCGCCTGGGCCGGTGAACAGCGCAGCACTGCCCTGACCGTCTGTGTTTCCGGACTGGCCTGCCACGCCCGCCAGGGTGCTCACGAGTCCCCCCGGGGTAATCTTCCTTATCGTGAAGTTGCTTTGGTCCGCCACGTAGACGATTCCTGATGCATCGACGGCGACTCCCGTGGGCCGGTTGAATTTGGCGTTGATGCCCTGGCCATCGGTGCTACCGGCCTGGCCGGAATTCCCAGCGAGGATACTCACCACCCCTGCAGCCGAAATTTTACGAATCGTGTGGGCGGCGATATCGGCAACATAGACGCTGCCGGCAGAATCTGCAGCCAAGGCGGAAAGAGTCTGGAAACGAGCAGAGGTGCCGGGACCATCCGCATCGCCCCCATCCATGGGGACACCGGCGAAGGAGGTGACGAGGCCTTCAGGGGTGATCTTCTTGACCGCACTCCGGTCCGCCACGTAGATAAAGCCCTGGGCATCCACGGCCACAGCATTAAGCGAACTGAACCGGGCCGCACTGCCAAAGCCATCTGTGGCTCCGGACTGCCCTGCGGCCCCCGCCAGGGTCGTCACAAGACCGGTACTGGTGATCTTGCGGACCAACAGGTTGTTGGAGTCTGCCACATAGACATTGCCCAAGGTGTCAACAGCCACACCCTGGGGCCGATTGAAGCGGGCAGCACTGCCCTGGCCATCTACGTTCCCGACGCCGTCCACATTCCCGGCGAGCACGCCAACCCGGCCCTTGGGCCACTCGGACCATGGGTACACCACCACCTGGAGGCGGCCGAACTTGGAGGGGTCTTCCACGCTCCGGGCCAGGATATGAAAGGTCCCAGCGGTCATAGGGGCCGTGTACACCCCGGCCTGAGTAATAGAACCAGCCTCCAGCCCCTCCAGCAGCTCCCAGGTGACGCTGTTCTCGGTGGCGCCGGTCACGGTGACGGTGAAGGTCTGGGTCTCGCCACGAATGACCCGGTGGGGCTCTGTGGCGTTGATGCCCACCTGGATGCCCTGCCCTGCGGTTGGGACCTGGGCCACCTGGTTGGTGCCCGACAAGGCGGCGTAGAGGGTTCCGTTGCTGCCAACAGCAATGCCCACAGGCTTGCTCTGGCTGGAGGGGAACGCATAGGAGGTGCTCCCCCCGCTGGCGGTTCCTTCGCTCCCATAGGGCCAGGCCACACCTTGCGCTGCGCTGCTGCGCCCGGCGGCGGTGGCAGTGGCCGCACTGGCGAGCCGGGTGACCTTGCCAACGTTTTTCTGGGTCAACCAGACATTGCCGCTGCCGTCCAGCACGATGCCCATGGGTCCGCCGTGAGGGTCAGCGGCAATGGAGAAGGCTCCGGTCAGACTCATGCTCCCGGACTGCCCATTGCCAGGGAAGACCACAACCGCAGCAGAGTTCTGATCGGTGTAGTAGACCTGTCCGCCAGGCGTGGCAACGATCTGCTCAGGACGGGCACTGGCATGGGCGCAGGGCCAGACCTCCACCTGGGAAGCGCCGGACGCCAGGCGCCCCACCTTGCCGTTGCCTGGGTCCGCAAACCACACCGTGCCGTCGGCCGCTACAGAGATCCCCGCAGGGCTGGAATTGGCACCGAGGCCGTACAGGGTCGGTGAGCCACCGGAGGCCGAGATCCTCCCAATTTTGCCCGTGCCCTGGAGCGTGAACCACAGCGTGCCACTCAGGCCCCTGGCAATGCCGTAGGGGTTCCCACCCACAGCGTAGGTGCTCAGGGTCCCCGTGGTTTTGTCGATCCGGGCCACCTGACCCGCAGCGTGAAGGGTCACCCAGACATGGCCAGCGTCATCCACCGCCAGACCTGTGGGCGCCCCGGGAACGGGCAAGGAGACCGAAGCCCCAGTGTTGGCAATGATCTTCACCACGACATTCTGGTCCGGGGACGCCATGTACATGTCATCGCCGGAGACCGCCACGCTGGAAGGGTTGATGCCCGTGGCCAGGCCTGCGGTGGTCTCGACGAACAGCTTGGAAGTGGCCGCACCCGAGAGGCCAGAGGCATCGGTGATGCGCACCTGGTAGACACCCTGGTCCGCCAGCCGCAGGAAGGGGACTCGGTAGGTGGCCGCAGTGGCACCGGACAGCACCGTCCCATCCTTCGTCCAAGCATAGGTGTAGGGAGGAACACCGCCTGCCACCGCCGCAGCAATACTGGCTTCCTTGGTCACCTGGAGCAGCTGCCGGGCCGGAGCCTTCACACCCAGTTCCACCGTAAGCACCGCATCGCTGCTGGTGACCATACCCAGGGCGTTGCTGACGACGGCCTTGTAGGTCCCGGCATGGCTGGCCTGGATGTTGAGGATGCGGTAGACCGAGGCGGTTGCCCCAGCGATGGTGCTCCCATTCTTCTTCCACTGGTAGATCAGCGGACCGGTGCCCGAGGCCGTCACGGTGAGGTCAACCCAGGTGCCGGCGGCCACACTCTGGGTGCTGGGCTGGCTGGTGATGGTGGGCGCCACGTTCACCGTCAAAGTGGCTACACTGCTGGTGGCGAAGCCGGCCACGTTGGTCACGACGACGGCGTAGCTGCCGGCATCGGTGGCCTGGGCACTGGTGAAGGCCAGGGTGGAGGACGTCGCTCCGGGCAGGACCGCTCCGTTCTTCTTCCATTGATACGAAAGGGGGCCGGTGCCGCTGGCCACCACGCTGAAGGTCGCCGAGGCACCGGCGTTCACGGTGAGGCTGGCGGGCTGGGTGACGACCGCCGGGAGCACGTTCACTGTCAGCACGGCGGCGCTGCTGGTGACATTGCCCACCGCATTGCTCACCACCACCGTGTAGCTGCCGGCATCGGCACTCTGGGCGCTCGCCAGGCTGTGGGTGGCGGCGGTGGCACCGGTGATGGAATTGCCGTCCTTCCTCCACTGGTAGGCCAGGGGCGCCGTGCCGGTGGCGACCACAGTGAAGGTGGTGGCGGTACCTGCCGTGACGCTCTGACTGGTGGGCTGGGTGGTGATGGCCGGTGGGACGTTGACGGTGAGGGCGGCCGAGCTGCTGGGGACGGTGCCAGCGGCGTTGGAGACCACCACGGTGTAGGCGCCGGCATCACTGGCCTGGGCGCTGGCGATGCTGTGGGTGGCTGCGGTGGCCCCCGAGAGGCTGCTGCCGTCCTTCTTCCATTGGTAAGAGAGCGGCGCCGTGCCAGCAGCGACCACGCTGAAGGAGGCCGGGCTACCCGCTGTGACCGTTACGGCCGCGGGCTGAGTGCTGATGCTGGGCGCCACGAGAGGAGCGGGCGTGCTACCCCCGCCACCGCCCCCGCACCCGACCACCAATGCCAACGCCGTGATCAAGCACAACGAGAAGCTGCGAAAGAAGCGCATGCTGACCCCCAGGTAAGAAAACCCTTCTGGAGTCTGTCAGGTGGGCTAAACCCAATGATATACGCTAAATGCCTTATGCAATTCGGTGTGCTATCCGATTTTTAACCAGCGAGATTTTTTCGAAGGCGGTGGCCCTGGGTTGCGCCGGGCGGCGGCCAGGGTTCAGGATCACGGAATCCAGTTAAGGCGCCACCCACCCATGAACCAGACCCGACGCACCTTCCTCCAGTCCACCCTGCTGGCCACCCTGGCCACCCGCCTGGGGCCGACCCTGGCAGCGGCCGGTGCCCCGCCCGCCATCCTCAAGCCCCGCCGCCTCACCGCAGGGGCCACGGTGGGCCTGGTGAGCCCCGCCAGCGCCACCTGGGTCACGGAGGAGCTGACCATCGCCCAGGAGACCCTGGCCGCCCTGGGCCTGAAGGTGAAGATGGGGGCTCATGCCCTGGACCGCCACGGCTACCTGGCGGGTACGGACGCAGCGCGGGCCGCTGACCTGAACACGATGTTCGCCGACGACTCGGTGGACGCCATCCTCTGCATCCGCGGCGGCTGGGGCTCCAACCGCATCCTCCCGCTCCTGGACTACAAGAGCATCGCCGCCCACCCCAAGATCTTCATGGGCTACAGCGACATCACGGGTCTGCACACGGCCATCCACGCCCGCACGGGCCTGGTGACCTTCCATGGCCCCGTGGGCGTGTCCACCTGGACGGACTTCTCCCTGGAGGCCATGCGCCGGGTGCTCTTCAAGGGCGAGGCCATCACCATGGAGAACCCCCGGAAGGCCGGCGAGGCGGGGGTGGTGACCCGGGACCGCATCCAGACCATCACGCCCGGCACGGCCCGGGGGCGCCTGCTAGGCGGCAACCTCACGGTGCTGACGGCCATGCTTGGCTCCGACTATCTGCCGGACTGGAACGGGGCGATCCTCTTCCTCGAAGACACCAACGAGAACATCTACCGCATCGACCGCATGCTCACCCAGCTCAAGCTGGCCGGGGTGCTGGACCGCATCGGCGGCTTCGTCTTTGGCAAGTGCACCAAGTGCACGGCGGGCGACAACAACTACGGCTCCCTCACCCTGGAAGAGGTGCTGGCCGAGCATGTCCGGCCCCTCAAGATCCCAGCCTGGCAGGGGGCCATGATCGGCCACATCGATAGCCAGTTCACCGTGCCCGTGGGCCTGCGCGCCGAGATCGACGCCCAGCGGGGCAGCATCACCCTGCTGGAACCGGCAGTGCGCTAGCCATGCGGCGCTCCCTTGCCCCGGTGTTGGCCCTGAGCCTGTTGCTGCCGGCGGCCTTAGGGGCAGTCAGCCCGCCAACGCCCACCGGCCCGGCCCTCTGGGAGGCCTGGCCCACCGCCCGCGTGTCCCCTGCCGATCCCTGGGGCCTCAAGCACAGTGGCCTGCGGGTCGCCCTGGCGGACCTCCAGGCGCGCCACCCAGGCCTCATCACCCTGGTGGAAGAAGGCACCTCGGCGGAAGGACGGCAGATCCCCCTCCTGCGCCTGGGCAGCGGCCCCACGGGCGTGCTGCTCTGGTCCCAGATGCACGGCGATGAGCCCACCGCCACCTCGGCCCTACTGGACCTTATGCACTGGCTGGGGACGCGCCCCCAGGACCCTGCGGTGCAGCGTGTCCTGTCCCGCCTCACGCTGTGGGTCATCCCCATGCTCAACCCGGACGGCGCGGAGCGCACCCAGCGCTGGAACGCGCAGGGCCTCGACATCAACCGGGACGCCCTGCGCCTGTCGTCCCCGGAGGGCCGCTTCCTGAAGGCCGTGCGAGACCGGGTGCAGCCCACCGTCGGCTACAACCTGCACAACCAGAACCCCCACCTGCGGGCCGGCGCCACAGGCACCCAGGTGGCCCTGTCCCTCCTGTCCGTGCCGGGCGATGAAGCGTTCAGCGTGACGCCGGGGATCCGCCAGACCCGCCGTCTGGCGGTGGCGGTGGACCGCCTGGTCCAACCCCTGGCCCAGGGCCGGGTGGCGCGCTACGACACGGACTACACGGCCCGGGCCTTCGGCGACTCCATGACCCGCTGGGGCACCCCCACCCTGCTCATCGAGACCGGCGGGTGGGCTGGTCCCGCCGAAGCGGAACGCCTGGTCCGCCTCAACTTCGTGGCACTGGCGGGCTCCCTGTCGGCCCTGGCGGATGGCTCCCTGGCCGCCGTGGACGACGCCGCCTACGACCGCATCCCCTTCAACCAGCGAGATGCCACCGCCGCCTTGGTGGTGCGCCATGTCCGCCTGGCCAGCGGCCGTGGCCTGGCTCCTTTCGCCGCCGACCTGTCCTTCCTTCTGCCGGGCCCCTTCGCCGGCGAGCGGCCCCGCCTGCGCCAGCCAGTGCTGACGGAGGTCGGTGACCTGGCCCACGTCCTTGGCCTGGCGGACCTCGATGGCACCGGCTTGCTGGCCGTGCCCTGGCCCGCCCCGGAAGGCACGGACTGGCCTGCGCTCAAGACCCTCCTGGCGAGCCGGAAGCTGGACGCCACTGATGAAGCGACCCTCCTGGCGGCTGTGCAGACCAAGGGCGAGGCGGCCGTGGCAGGGCCGGGCTTCACCGGCGCGGTGCTCCTCTACCGCACGGTGGGCGACCGGGTGCTCCTGGCTGGAGCCGTCCTCCGGGGCCGGGTGGTGGGGCTCGAGCTCAGGTGAGCCCCCGCTTCGAGCCCAATCGTTGCTGATCCCAACATCTCGCACCGTGCCGGAATTCCTTGGCAGCACGGGGTCTGGGCCCTAGATTCGAGTCATGTCCGAGTCGCGCGTGGTGCTGTTGAAGATTGTGGGGATGTTCCTCGTCATCCTGGCGGGGTGGCTGGCGCGACGGCGGGGCTACCTGCCGGAGGCGACCAGCTCGATCCTCAGCCGGATCGTGGTGGATGCGGCCTTTCCGGCCCTGGTCTTCACCCAGATGCTGCGCACCGTCAACGCCGACGTGCTGCGCCAGGACTGGCTGCTGCCGCTGCTCCCACTGCCCCTGGTGGCTGTGGCCTACCTGGTGGCCCTGGCTGTGGCGCCCCTCTTCGGCGGCCGGGAGCAGCGCAACACGGTGCTCTTCCTCATCACCAGCCCCAACTGGGTCTTCCTGCCCCTGCCCATCGCCGAGGCCCTCTACGGCGGCGCCGGTGTGCGGGTGGTGCTCCTCTGCAACGTGGGCGCCCAGCTGGCCCTGTGGTCCATCGGCGTCTGGATCCTGCACGGCAAGATCTCCCAGGCCCTGAAGAACCTCGCCACCAACATCGGCCTCTGGTCCACGGCCCTCGGCATCCTGCTGGCCCTCGCCTTCCCCGGGCTCCGGGATCTCGGCAACCTGCATCCCCCACCCGCCACCCTGGGGGCCATGGCCGGTGCCGCCATCTTTGACGCCCTGAGCATGGTGGGCAGCCTCACCATCCCCCTCTCGCTGCTGGCCATTGGCGCCCAGCTGGGGGCAGTGCCCATCGTCTTCCGGAGCCTGCCCGCCGCCCTCTGGGGCGTGGTGTTCGCCCGCCTGCTCGCGGCTCCGCTGGCCACCATCGCCCTGGGGATGGCCCTGGCAAGCCTGGGCTTCCACCTCCCCCTCATCACCCGCATGGTGGTGGTCCTGGTGGCGGCCATGCCCGTGGCCATTGTGTGCAGCGTCATGGCCGAGCGCTTCGGTGGGGACGCCACCCTGGCCGCCCAGGGGGTCTTCCTCTCCACGCTGCTCAGCATCCTCACGGTGCCGGCCCTCTTCTTCCTGGTGTCCTGACCGGAACTGGACAGACATTGTCAATTGGCAGACCAGATAATGGATCTGGAGGCTGCCATGGACCCCCGTCCCACCGACCACAACGATGACCTGATCCGCCGCTACGAGGCCGGCGAGCGCTCGCCGGAGCTGTTGAACGCCATCAACCAGGCCGCGTTCAAGCACTTCCATGCGCCCTGGGAGGAGCCCCCCGGCCCCTCCAAGGTGCTGCCCCAGGTGACCATCTTCTCCGAGGATGTGGACGAGGACGAGGAGGAGGCGTCGGAGGAGCCCACAGCTCCCAACCCTGCCCTGGACCTGCTCCTTGCCGAGCTGCTGAAGCGCGGGTGCCGCCCCTTCATCCAGGATGGACCGGAGGTGATCGTGGACCTCCCCCGGGATCCCGGGGCCGACTTCCAGATCCGGGCCCACTTCATCCTGCGGACCGGGACGGAACGGCTGCATGTGAAGGCCCAGGCCGACCTGCTGCACCCTCCCAGCGCCGACGCCCGCCTGCGGGACTTCTGCTCGGCTTGGAACCAGTCGCATGGGCGGGTCCGGGGCCACGTGTTCCGCCATCAGCCCAGGGGCCGGGACCGCATGGAGGTCTCCGCCCACATGCCCATGCCCCGCGCCGATCGCCCCCACGCCTTCCAGGCCGCCTGCGCCACCCTCCTCGGAGACATCAACCGCTTCTGGTGGAAGGCCTTCCTGGATCTGGGCCAGCCGGAGGGGTGATGCCCTCCGACAGGACAGATCGTGTCAACCCGAGCCCCCCAGGCTGGGAGGGTGGAACCCACCTCCCGAAAGGCCCCATGCCCCACACCCCCAGCCCTCTGTCCCGCTCCCTCCTGGCCGACCGGGCCCGGGGCTGCCTCCTGGGCCTGGCCACCGGCAATGTGCTGGGGCTGGCCGTGGAGTCCCTCCCCCGGGAGGCGGTCCACCTCCGCCTGGGCTCTGAAGGCCCCTTCACCCGCCTCCCCACCGAGGAGCGCCTCCGGACCTGGGATGACGACCTGGCCATGGCCATGGCCCTCTCGGGCTGCCTGGCTGACCTTCCCCCCGGAACCGATCGCCTGGAGGGCCGGGCCGTCCTGGAGGCCTACCTGGCCTGGCTCCGCACAGGGGCCCGGGGGATCGGGAGCCTCACCCGGGAGGTGCTGATGAAGTGGCACACCGGCGAGGCCCGGGCCGCCGAGCGGGTCTGGCAGGCCCACTCTGACCGCAGCCGCCGCCCCCTGGGCAATGGTGCCGCCATGCGCATCGCCCCGCTGGGGGTGGCCTTCGCTGCGGAGCCGGAGAAGATCGCCCGCCTGGCGGCCGAGGATGCCCAGCTCACCCACTGGGATCCCGCCTGCCGGCAGGCTGCGGGCCTCATCGCCCTCCTGGCCACCGCCGGGGTGCGCGGCGCAGCAGACCCCCTGGCCTTCGCTGCCGCCCAGGCCGGCACCCTCCTCCCGGAGGTGGCGGAAGCCTTCCAGCCTTTGCCGCTTGCGGAGCTGGCCCGGCGCCGCATCGATGGCTGGGACATGGGCTCCATCCTGCTGGCCCTACAGGTCGCTACCAGCCTCCTGGCCTCGGGCCTGCCCTATGCCGAGGCCCTGCCCTGGCTCATCCGGCAGGGGGGCGATACGGACACCCACGGCGCCATTGTGGGCGCCCTGCTGGGGGCCCGGGACGGCGTCACAGCCCTCCCCGCAGCTTGGCAAGACTGCGTGGCCGACCGGGAGCGGATCCTCGACATGGCCGATCGCCTGCTGAGGCGCTCGGGGCTCTGAGCCTGCGACACGAACAGACCTGAACAACCGGAGGCCACCATGACTCGACGGATCCCGCGCCCAACCCCTCCCCCCGAGGAAGAAGCCCTCTCCCAGGAAGAGGCCGTCCAGCGCCATGCCGATGGCGACCACAGCCCCGAGGTGCTCGCCGCCCTGAACCTGGCCGCCTGGGACGCCTTCCACGCGCCCTGGGAGCCCACCCTCACGGAGCCCACCATGGCTGACGAGCCCCTGGAACCCGCCCCCCTCCCGGACCCGGCTCTGCCCCGGCCCCTCACCCTGGATCTCTTGCAGACCTGGGCCGACAAGGCGGGGTACAGCGCCTTCCAGCACCCCAACCGGGGTCTCCTGGTGGACTTCCGGTATGGCCTGGCCGCGGACCGCTGCGTGGAGCTGCGGGCCCGGATCAGCGGCAAGGGCGAGGACATCCTGCTGCTGCAGCTCTGCCCCGACCGTCGGGTGCCGCCCCAGGACTTCACCCGGGCCCTCCGCCTGTGCAACGACTGGAACCAGGAGTACCGCTGGCCCCGCGCCTCGGTAGAGCAGGAATACCGCAGTGCCCGGAGCAAGGACGAGGAAGACCCTGCCCCCGAAGTGCAGGTCGCCCGGGAGGCCACCCACTCCGGTCGCCTGGTGCTGGACTTCCAGGTGCGCTTCAGCGAAGGCATCCACCCGGCGGGCCTGGAGGCCATCCTCGATGACGTCGTCTCAACGTCCTGGGACTTCTGGCGGCTGGCCCAAGACAAGTGGGGACTATGACCATGACCACCCACGCCACCGATCCCCGCCCCCCCTTCCTCGGCGAGGGCCTGTCCCGGGCCTTCAACCTGGCCCGCCGCCTGCACGATGGCCAGCCCCGCAAAGGCACCTCCATCCCCTACCTGGCCCATCCCATGGCGGTCTGCGCCCTGGCGCTGGGGTTTGGCGCCACCGAGACCGAGGCCATCGCCGCCCTCCTGCACGACACGGCGGAGGATGGAGGGGGCGAGGAGATCCTGCGGGACATCGGTGCCAACTTCGGTGCCCCGGTGGCAGCCGTCGTCCGCGCCTGCAGTGACAGCCTCACGGCAGTCTCTGACCGGAAGACCCTCTGGCGCCCCCGCAAGGAGGCCTACCTGGCCCACCTCGCCACAGCGGACCGCAGCGTGCGCCTGGTGGCCGCCGCTGACAAGCTCCACAACCTGCAGTGCCTGCTGGAGGACCTCCGCAGCCAGGGCCCGGCGGTCTGGACCCGCTTCAAGACGGGGGCCGCGGAGCAATGCTGGTTCTACAGCGAGTGCGTACGCATCCTGGCCGCCGAGGCAACGGAGCCCTGGGCGGAGCCTCTCCTGAGGACCTTCGCCCAGCTGCAAGGCAGCCTCAGCGAGCCCAAGCCGGGCCGCTAGGAGCGCGCCTGGGCAGCCTGCTGGAGGTAGGCGCCCATCGCAAAAACCGGGGATGGGGACGGATACGGCTGCGGCTTGCGGGCTGCCAGGTCGGCGCCCTGGGCAGACCAGGCGGACTCGGCGGCGGCAAGGTCCCCGGAGGCCAGGGCCTGGCCGAGACTGCCGAAGTCCCTGGCCAGGAAGGCCTCCTCACTGGAAGTCGCCGGGCGGCCCTGGAGGAGGGCTGAGATGGTCGAATAGGCCTGACGAGCACCCTCCAGATCGCCGGCTTGGATCAGCCGACCCAGCGCCTGGAAGTGCTGGTGAAAGCCCTCCTTGCCCTGAGTCCGGGCCAGCCTCTGGGCGTCCCTGGAAAGAGTCAGCTTATCCAGCGGCACATCCGGGGCAGCGGTCACCTGCTCCCTGCTCCCCGCCCGACCCTGGTCCCTGGGCTGGGCGTCCGCAGTGCAGGGGGTCGGACTGCCAACGGCGAACATTGTGATGGCCATGGTTTCCTCCCGGTGGTGGCAGGGCCGGTGGCACAGGCACCCGGTCTTAATGCCCTATCGCCCACTCCCAGGGGGTTCATCAGGGGTAGGCGGCCCTGTCTAGATTTTTCCTGAAGCTGCCCCGGTCTGGCATTCCAGCCCAGCCCCCCCTGGGGGAGAATGCGGAATGCGCTACGCCGAGCCACTCTTCCGTCCCCCCAGCGAGGCGGAGTCCTTCATCCTCCAGGCCACCCTGGGCTGCTCCTGGAATGCCTGCACCTACTGTGGCATGTACAGGAGCAAGGTCTACACGGTGCGCCCCCTGCCGGAGGTGCTGGCGGAGATCGTCTGGGCCGGGTCCCACCTGGGCGCTGAGGTGCGCCATGTCTTCGTGGCGGATGGCGACCCGCTGGGCATGCCCACGGAGCACTGGGAGCCCATCCTCAGGGCCCTGGCAGTGGCCTTCCCCCGCCTGCGCCGGGTCGCCACCTATGCCACCGCCCGCAACCTCCTGGAGAAGAGCCCAGAGGACCTGCGCCGCCTCCGGGACCTGGGCCTGTCCCTGCTCTACATCGGCCCCGAGTCCGGGGATGACGACACCCTCCGCCGCATCGCCAAGGGGGCCGATGCCGCAGCCCATGTCGAAGCCGCCCGCAGAGCCCGGGAGGCGGGCCTGGAGCAGTCCCTCATCTTCCTGCTGGGAGCCGGGGGCGTGGAGCGCAGTGAGGCCCATGCCCGGGCCTCGGGACGCCTGGCCACAGCCATGGACCCGCGCTTCCTGTCCACACTGACTCTGACCGTAGTGCCCGGCACGCCCCTGGACACCCTGAGCCGCCAGGGACGGTTCACCCTGCCCGAGGTACCGGGCCTGCTCCAGGAGCTGCGCTGGTTCGTGGAAGAGGCCCAGCCCACCGGTGCCATCTTCCGCTCCAACCACGCCTCCAACTACCTCCCCATCGGGGGCCGCCTGCCCCGGGACCGGGGGGCCATCCTGGCTGCCATCGATGCCGCGCTGGGGGGCCACACGCCCCTGCGTCCCGAGTGGGCCCGGGGGCTCTAGCTCGAATTGGTAACAGAGTGTAAAAAATGCTTCCTTTAGGCTGTTGATCCCTTGTGGGTCGCCTATATTGAGCCCGGCTGGGTCCTTTCCAGCCAAGGCTCTGCCTCGTTGCGGAGCGCCCCTCCAAGCCCGCCTTTCCTGCCCCCAAGGAGTCCCCATGCAGCGCCGCTCGATGCTCGTCCTTCTGGCCCCCGCCCTGGGTCTGGCCCTGGTCGCCCAGCCGGCCCCCAAGGTCGCCACCCCCTACACCCAGCCTACCTCCGGCGAGCAGGTCTACCTGGCCTACTGCGCCAGCTGCCACGGCGCGAAGGGCCTGGGCGACGGCCCTGTGGCCGCTTCCCTCAAGAACGCCCTGCCCAGCCTCGCCTCCCTGGCCCAGCGCAACGGCGGCAAGTTCCCCGCTGCCAGCGTCTCCCAGAGCATCGGGGGCGAGCGCATGAGCCGCAGCCACGGCACGGCGGACATGCCTGTGTGGGGCCCGGTGTTCCGCACCCTGGACAGCCGCAGCGAGGGCGCCACCAACATCCGTGTCTACAACCTGGTGAAGCACATCGAGAGCCTCCAGACCAAGTAAGGCCAACCGGTCCGGCTGGAAATTCAGGTTGTAACCTATCAACGCGAGGTATATTGATCACCCACAGGTATGGTGGTCCTGAACCCGCTTTCGGAGGTCCCATGAGCATTCCCATTGCCTGTCGCGGCTGGCTGACCGCCTTCCTGGTGGCAGCGCCCCTCGCGGCCCAGTCCATCCCCGTGGTGGAGAAGACGCTGTCCAACGGCATGCGCCTGGTCATGGTGGAGCGCCACGACCAGCCCACCATCTCCCTCGGATGGATGGCCCGGGTGGGTAGCGCCGACGAGCGCCCGGGCATCACCGGCATGGCTCACCTCTTCGAGCACATGATGTTCAAGGGCACCCGCACCATCGGCACGAAGGACGCCAAGCGGGACGCAGAGCTCAACGACCTGCAGGACAAGGTGCAGACCCAGATCCGGCAGGAGATGTCCATCCTGCGGGAGCGCCAGCGGCGGGGCGAGGTCGCCGACATGATGGATCCCAAGGCCCGCACGCCGCGCCTGCAGCAGCTGCTCAAGGACTTCGATGGCCTGGTGCAGGAGCAGCGCGGCCTGGTGGTCAAGGACGAGATGGACCGCATCTACACCCAGGCCGGTGGCACGGGGCTCAACGCCAGCACCAGCCAGGACCGCACCTTCTACATCGTGGGCCTCCCCTCCAACAAGCTGGAGCTGTGGATGTGGATGGAGTCCGACCGCTTGGCCAACCCCGTGTTCCGGGAGTTCTACAGCGAGCGGGACGTCATCCTAGAGGAGCGCCGCCAGACCCTGGAGAGCCGCCCCGGGGGCGTGGTGGGCGAGGCCTTCAACGCCATGACCTGGGCTGCGAACACGTACCACTGGGAGGTCATCGGCTGGCCCAGCGACATCGCCCAGGTCACCCGGGAGCAGGCTGCGACCTTCTTCGCCACCTACTACGCCCCCAACAACCTGACGGCCGTGCTGGTGGGTGACTTTGACCCGGCCAAGGCCGAGGCCCTGGCGGAGCGCTACTTCGGGCGCATCCCGGCCAACACCAAGGGCGTGCCCGAGATCATCACCCTGGAGCCGGCCCAGCCCGCCGAGCAGCGCATGATCGCCGAGGTGGAGACCACCCCCTCCTTCCAGGTGGAGTACAAGACTGTCTCCGCGGTGCACAAGGACGCCCCTGCCCTGCAGGCCCTGGCCGGCATCCTCGGTGGCTCCTCCGCCTTCATGGGCCGCCCGGGCGGCGGCGGTGGCCGGGGGCCCTCGGGCCGCCTGAACAAGGCCCTCGTCCTGGACCAGAAGGTTGCCACCAGCGCCAGCGCCAGCTTCCGCGGCCAGAAGCTGGGCGGCACCTTCTCCCTGCGGGCCACGCCAGCCCAGGGCAAGACTCCCGCCGACATGGAAGCCCTGCTCCAGACAGAGCTGGACCGGGTGGCCAAGGACGGCGTCACCGAGGCTGAGCTGGAGCGCTACAAGAAGGCCACCCAGGTGGGCCTGTGGAACCGCCTGGAGACCAACTCGGGCATCCGCGAGACCCTGTCCTCGTTCCTGGCCGTGGGCTCTGTGCAAGACTTCGAGGGAGCCCAGGCCCGCTTCCAGGCCCTGACCCGCGACGACATCCAGCGGGTGGCCAAGGCCTACTTCCCCCGCAGCGGCAAGAACGTGCTCATCACCCAGCGGGCCGCCGCACCCAAGGCTGCGGAGGGTCCCATGGATCCCGACCTGGCGGCCCTGCCTGAGCCAGTCCGCGCCCGCATCAAGGCTCAGCTCGACACCATGATGAAGCTGGATGCAGTGGCCCTCAAGGAACAGCTGACCGCCCTGGAAGGTCGGCTCAGCGCCATGCCGCCCCAGGCTCGCCCCACGGTGGAGTACCTCATGAAGAAGGGGCGCGAGCGCCTTCAGAAGCTGGAGGCGAAGTGATGTTCGCACGCACCGCCCTTGCCCTCATCCTCGGCGCCACTGGCGCCCTGGCCCAGTCCATCCCGGACCGGCCGGAGAAGCTGGCCTTTGCGCCGGTCACGTTCCAGATCCCCCGCGCGGCCGAGCACAAGGCTCGCCTGAAGAACGGCATCCCGGTCTACCTCAGCCTTGCGGAGAAGGAGGCCTCGCCCCTGGTGCGCATCACCCTCAGCTGGCGCGGCGGCTCCTACCTGGACCCCAAGGGCCGCGAAGGCCTGGCCCAGCTCTTCGGCGCCCAGCTGGCCCGAGGCGGCACCGCCACGCTCAGCGCAGAGAAGCTGGAGGACCGCCTGGAAGCCCTGGCCGCCAGCCTTGGCAGCAGCTGCGGCGACACCTCCGGCAACCTGTCCCTGACCGTGCTGGAGCAGGACCTGGACGAGGGCCTCGGCCTGATGCTCCAGGTGCTCACGGAGCCCGCCTTTGCCCAGGACCGCCTGGACCTGGCCAAGCGCCAGCAGAAGCAGGGCCTCGGCCGACGCAACGATGCCGTCACCTCCATCGCCAGCTACCAGATGCCCTTCCTGCTCTACGGCGAGACCCACTTCGCCAGCCAGGACCCCACCGCCGCCAGCCTGGATGCGCTCACCCGGGAGGACCTCAAGGCCTTCCACGCCCGCCTGCTGCACCCCTCCAATCTGGTGGTGACGGTATCGGGAAGGGGCAACCGCAAGGCCCTGCTGGCCAAGCTGGATGCCGGTCTCGGCGCCCTCAAGGCCGGTGCTGGCGCTCAGGTAAGCCCCGCTGTCCCGGCCCCGACCCACGTGCGGAAGCCCGGCATCTACGTGACGGACAAGGACGCTCCCCAGGCCATGGTGCAGTGGGCCTTCCCGGGCCTGCGCCGCACGGACCCCGACTGGCATGCCGCCCTGGTGATGAACCAGCTGCTGGGCGCCAGCGGCTTCACCAGCCGCCTCATGAAGAAGATCCGCTCAGATGAGGGCCTCACCTACGGTGTCCGCACAGCCCTGGGCGCCGGCCCCCACTGGCGCGGCGACCTCACAGGCAGCATGCAGACCAAGAACCGCTCCGTGGCCTACGCCCTGCGCCTCGCCCTGGCGGAGATGCGCCGCATGTGCGACGAAGCCCCCGCCGCCGAGGAGCTGAAGGTCATCCAGGACAACCTCATCGAGGCCTTCCCCGCCCAGTGGAGTGGCCGCCAGGCCGTAGCCGCCCGCTTCGCCGAGGAGGCCCTCCTGGGCTGGCCCGAGGACTGGTGGGTGGACTTCCGCACCAAGGTCCAGAAGGTCACCCCGGCGGATGTGCGCCGCCTGGCCCAGCGCCTGCTGCACCCTGATCAGCTCCTGATCCTGGCGGTAGGCAAAGCCTCCGAGATGGAAGCTGGCGATGCGGATCATGCGGGCAAGCTGGCCGAGCTCCTCCCCCTCCCCCTGGTGCGCCTCCCCCTGCGGGATCCCCAGACCCTGAAGCCACTCAATTAGGGGCTGTCGGCTATCAGCTATCGGCTGTCAGCTATCGGCCAAAGCGGGGCTCGGCTGCCGCATGGCAGCAGCTGGGCCAGGACGGCCCCTGCTGGCTATCAGCTAACGTATGCCCCGGGTTGCCCCCGCGACCGGATTGGTTTTTAGCTGACAGCCGAAAGCTGACTGCCGATAGCCGCTTTACTGTCAGCCAATAGCTACCTAGGGCTTAACGCTCCCCAGGGGGCAGGCCTTGGCGCAGCCGCTGCAGCCGGTGTTGCAGTCGGGTTCGGTGCGGAAGCTGCGGCGCAGGCCGAGGGCAAACCAGCCCGCCGAGAGGGCCACCAGCACCAGGACCAGTGCGGACTGGGCGCTCATGCGAACCCCAGGGCATGGCCGATGGCCACAGTCGCCCAGGCGAGGCCCCAGCCCAGCACCAGCCCATAGGCCACGGTGAAGGCCGCCCAGCCCCAGCTGCCCGCCTCGCGGCGGATCATGGCCAGGGTGCCCAGGCAGGGCGTGTAGATCAGGGTGAAGATCATGAAGGCCAGGGCCGTGAGGGGCGTGAGACCCGAGCCATCCCGCAGGGCCACCTGGAGGGGGCTGAGACGCTCACCGGCCTTGGGCTCCTCGCTGGCCTGATGGATGACGGCCATGGTGGAGACCACGATCTCCTTGGCCACGAAGCCCGCCGTGAGGGCGATGACATCCTTCCAGGCCTCCGGACGCTTGTGCTCAGGATCCAGGATGGGGCGCAGCACCGGCTCCACCTTCTGACCCAGACGGGCCGCTAGGCTGGTGTTCACGATGCGGCTCTCGTGGGCCAGCTGCAGGGCCCGCAGGCGCTCCTCGCTCTCGGCGGGAGGCAGGTTCAGGGTGGCGACAGCCTGGCGCTGCTGCTGGTACTCCAGGGTCCACTCGCGGTTCGCAATGCCGGGGTAGCGGGACAGGAACCACACCAGCGTGGCCCCAGCGAAGATGGTGGTGCCGGCCCGGGTGAGGAAGATGGAGCCCTTCTCCCACATGTGGATCAGCGTGGCCTTCAGCATGGGCAGGCGGTAGGGCGGGAGCTCCATCACGAAGGGCGCACTGGGCCCTGAAAACAGCGAGCTGCGCAGCAGGCGCCCCATGAGCACCGCCAGGGCCAGGCCCAGGAAGTGCATGGCCAGGATGGTGAGGGCCGCCATGAGCGGCGTGAAGAAGGTCCCGGCGATGACGATGTAGACCTGGAGGCGCGCCGAGCAGCTCACCAGGGGGGTCACCAGGATGGTGATGAGGCGGTCCTGGCGGCTCTCGATGGTCCGCGCGGCCTGGATGGCGGGCACGTTGCAGCCACTGCCCATGATGAGCGGGATGAAGCTCTTCCCATGGAGGCCCATGACGTGCATGAGGCGGTCCATGATGAAGGCCGCCCGGGCCATGTAGCCCGTGTCCTCCAGGAAGGCGATGCAGCCCATGAGGATCATGATCACGGGCACGAACACGATGACCGCGCTCACCCCGGGGATGACGCCATCCACCAGCAGGCTGGTGAGCTCGCCCACGGGGAGGCGCGCTGCCGCGAAGGCTGCCAGCCCCTTAAAGGCATCGCCGATCCAGTCCTGGGGGATCTTCCCGAGGACGAAGGAGAGGGAGTACACCAGCACCAGCACCACGGCAAAGATGGGAATGCCCAGCAGGCGGTGGGTGAGCACGGCATCCAGGCGCGAGGTGGGGGTCGCCCCCTCGTCCGCCGCAGAGGCGACTTCCTTGACCAGGCCGTGGGCGAAGCCATAGCGGCGCTCGGCCACCAGGGTGGCGCCGTCTGCGCCGAGGTGGGGCTCGAGGAAGGCGAAGCTCTTGGCCAGCTGCAGGCCGATGGCCTCGCGGGCGTGGCTCTCCTGGATCCGCTGCTTGGCCTCGGCGTTGTTCTCCAGCAGCTGGAGAGCCAGCCAGCGCGGCGGCATGGCGACCTTGAGCACCTCATCCCGACCGATCTCGGTCTCCAGGGCCCGCAGCTCACCTTCGATGTCGTGGCCATAATCCACGGTGATGCGGCGGCAGCGGCTGGACTCGCCCCGGGCCATGGCGGCCAGGAGGGCCTTGAGGTCGTCGATGCCCTGCTCCCGGTTGCCCACGGTGGGGATCACCGGTCCACCCAGGAGGATCTCCAGGGCCGGCACGTCGATGTTGATGCCCCGCCCCAAGGCGTCGTCCATCATGTTCAGCACGAAGGCCACCGGCTTGCCCAGCTCCAGCAGCTGAGTGCTCAGGTAGAGGTTGCGCTCCAGGTTCGAGGCATCCAGCACATTGAGCACCAGATCCACCTCGGGGGAGGCCAGGAACTGGGCGGCCACCCGCTCGTCATCGCTGCGGGCAGCCAGAGAGTAGGTGCCGGGAAGGTCCACCACCTCCAGGGCGCTGCCCTCGTGCTCGAAGGTCCCGCTGCGGCGCTCCACCGTGACGCCCGGCCAGTTGCCCACATGGTGCCGGGAGCCGGTCAGGGCATTGAACAGGGTGGTCTTGCCACAGTTGGGGTTGCCCGCCAGGGCAATGGTCAGGGGCATCACGCCAGCCGCTGGACCAGGATGCAAGCGCTCTCATCCCTGCGCAGGGACAGGTGGTAGCCCTTGATCACCAGCTCCATGGGGTCCCCCAGGGGAGCCAGCTTGACCACCCGCAGAACGGCGCCCCGGATGAACCCCATCTCCAGGAGCCGCTGCCGCACCGGGCCCTGGGCCTGAACTTCGACAACCTCTCCCTGATCTCCAGGTTGGAGTAGACTTAGAGAGATAGGTGGATTTTGAGTCATTGTCTCAACTCTGCTCATTCAGTGTAACCAACTTGGCCCAGGTCACAAGGGCTCCCACTGGCGATGTGATCTCCGTCTAGACTGGAGTTAATGCCTTCCACCAGTCCCCTCACCATACCCAATGCCCTGACCCTGTTGCGGATCCTTGCGGTTCCGTTCTTTGCCATTGCCCTCTGGTATGGCCACCACTGGCAGGCTTTCTTTATTTTCGCAGGTGCCGCCATCACCGACCTGCTGGACGGCCTCATCGCCCGGGCCCTGGACCAGCGCTCGGACCTGGGGGCCATCCTGGACCCTGCCGCCGACAAGCTCCTGATGACCACGGCATTCGTTCTCATGGCCTGGCAGACCCACGGCATGACGGCTCCCATTCCAGTCTGGGTGGCGATCCTGGCCATCACCCGGGACCTGGTGATCTCCTTTTACGCCTTTGCCTCGGTGGACCGTCTCAGCGACAGCACCTTCAAGCCCAGCCTCATGGGCAAGCTCAGCACGGCCATGCAGCTGATCGCAGTCTCCCTGGGCCTGTTCTTCAATGCGGTGGGGTACCGGCCCTGGATGGACCCCTTCCTGCCGGAGATGTACTGGCTGGTGGCCGCCCTGGTGCTGGCTTCGGGCATCCACTACTTCATGAGGGCCATCCGCTCAGCCCAGGCCTGATATACTGAACCTTCCGCGTCGGGAGACGCCGAAGGAGCCACCATGAGCAAACCTGCCCCCAAGAAGGGGCCGCGTTCCATGTCTGCCCCCGCCAGAACCAGCGCACCCCGCACCCCGGGGCGCCCAGGCCCTCGCCCCTCAGCGAGTGCCGCAGGCGACACCCGCCCACCTCGTCCCGCTGGCCGCACCCGCACCGCACCGGAGGCTGGCTCGGACTACCGTGCCCCCCGCCCTGCTGGGCGCACTCGCACCGCAGGCCCTGAGGCAGACACCCGCTCGCCCCGTCCCGCTGGCCGTACCCGCACGGCACCGGAGGCAGGCTCCGACTACCGCACCCCCCGCCCTGCTGGGCGCACTCGCACCGCAGGCCCTGAGGCAGACACCCGCTCGCCCCGCCCTGACAAGCGCACCCGCACGGCACCGGAGGCAG
>CAIMFT010000054.1 GCA_903840385.1 uncultured Holophagaceae bacterium | reverse complement strand
TGCGAGAAGTCCGGAATTCTCAGTGAGCTGAAAAAGCGTCAGCACTATGAGAAGCCCAGCGCCAAGCGCAAGCGGAAGATGCTCGCCGCCCGTAAGAAGACCCTCAAGCGCCTCGCGCAGGAGCGTCGGATGATCGGTTGAGATAAAGCTTCGCTTTATCTATGAAAGGGCCCGCATTCGCGGGCCCTTTTGATTTACTGGTAGAGAGAGGTTGTCATCAAGCCCATGAACACGGAACTGCAGGCGCTGGAATTTCCGGAAGCGGTCGCCCTTATCCAGCGGGGGGCTCGCACGGCGTCGGCGCGGGCGGCGCTGGGGGCACTGCACCCCTGGGATGGCCTGGCGGGTCTGCGGCGTCTCCACCAGCTGGAGTTGCAGGATGCCTGGGCCGCCGGCCCGGGGCTGCTGCCCATCCTGCCCATGGACGAGGCCCTGGAGGAGCTGCTCAGCCCCGCCGGGTGGCTCCTGCCCGAGCACTGGCGCCAGCTGCGGGAGGGCCTGGTGGCCCTCTCCCGGCTGCTGCGGACGCTGGCAGCCCTGCCCTGGCCCGAGACCCGCCCTGCCCCGCCGGGCACCCACCTGGGCATTGACCGCCTGCAGGTGACGGCCGCCCTGCTGCCGGACCCAGGGCCCCTGGGGGAGCGCCTGGCCCGCTGCTTCCTGGCGGATGGCCAGCTGGACCCCCTGCGGGTGCCGGCCCTCGCCAGCCTGCATCGGCACCGCCAGGACGCCTTCCAGGCCGTCCAGGCCAAGCTGCAGAAGCTGCTGCGGACCACCCCGGATGCCTTCAATGAGGCCACCGTGGTGGCCCGCAACGGCCGCTTCTGCCTACCGGTGCGCCAGGAGCGGCGGAGCCTCCTGCCGGGGCTGGTGCTGGACCGCAGCGGCAGCGGAGCCACGGTGTTCGTGGAGCCCCTGGAGGCCGTCCCCCTCAACAACGCCTTCGTGGAGGCCGACAGCGACTACACCGAGGCCGTGCCGGCTTTCCGCCGGGAGCTGCTGGCGGACCTGCGGGCCCGGCGGGAGGACTTCCTCCGCTGGCAGGCCCTGCAGGCCCAGGCGGATCAGGCCATCGCTCTGCTGCGCTGGGGCACCCTCTGCGGCGGCCTGCTGCCGGACCTGGCCGCGGACCCCAAGCAGGGCCGCCTCTGCCTGGTGGAGGCCCGCCACCCCATGCTGCTCCCCGCGGTGCGGGAGGCCCTGGGCCTGGAGCCCTTGCCCCACGCCGTGGTGCCCCTGGACCTGACCCTGGAGGCGGGCCGGCCGGGCCTGATCATCTCGGGCTCCAACACCGGCGGGAAGACCGTGGTCCTGAAGACCGTGGGCATCCTGTGCGCCCTGGCCGCCAGCGGCTGTGCGGTGCCGGCCCGGGAGGGCTCCAGCTTCCCCGCCCTGCCCAGCCTCCATGCGGACATCGGGGATCACCAGACCATCACCGGAAGCCTCTCGACCTTTAGTAGCCATGTCTTGCATCTGAACGAGATCCTAAAAATGGGTCAGGACGGCGGGCTGGTGCTGCTGGACGAACTGGGCACGGGCACCGACCCCCGGGAGGGTGCGGCCCTGGGCATCGCCCTGCTGCAGAGCCTGTCCCGGCGGCACTGCTGGATCCTCTGCTCCACCCACCTGGGGGAGATCAGCCAGTGGGCTCTCCGCCACACCCGCTTCCAGAACGCCTCGGTGCAGTTCGACGAGGCGCGCATGGCCCCCACCTACCGCCTGCTGGTGGGTCTGCCCGGACAGAGCCGGGCCCTGGCCATCGCCGCCCGCCTGGGCCTGCCCCAGCCGGTCCTGGAGCACGCCGAGCGGGTGCTGGGCAAGCGAGAGCAGGACTGGCGGGACTTCCTGCGGGAGCTGGAGGGGGAGCGGACCCGTCTCCTGGAGGCCGCTGAGGCCCTGCGGCTGCAGCAGGCGGCGGCGGACCATGACCGGGAGGTGCTGCGCCAGCGGGAGGAGCGGCTTCGCACCGAGCGAGACACGAATCAGCGGGAGTCCAAGGAGAAGGTGGCCCGGGTGCTGGACTTCCTGGACCGGGAGGGCAAGCGCCTGGTGAAGGACCTCAAGGACAGCCAGAAGGCCCCCGACGTGAATGCGGACCGCCTGGGGACCGACACCCGGGAGCGGCTCCGGCGCCTGGAGCGGGTGGCCGAGGCGGAGCTGGCCCCGCGGGGCGGTAGCCCTGCGGCCGCAGCCCCCAAGGAAGTGCGGGAGGGCAGCTACGCCCGCCACCGCGGCCTGGGCCTGGAGGGCAAGGTGGTGGTCCTCAAGGGGGACCGGGCCACCCTGGAGACC
>CAIMFT010000053.1 GCA_903840385.1 uncultured Holophagaceae bacterium | reverse complement strand
GACCGCGAGGAGGACCTGGCCTGCACCACGAAGCGGCATCCCTCCCGCACGCGGCTCCGGACGGCCTTCGATGCGGAAGGGACCCTTCTGGCTCTGGAGGCGGACTTCATCCTGGATGGCGGCGCCTACGCCACGCTGTCCCCCGTGGTGCTGAGCCGCGGTGCGGTGCACGCCGCCAGCGTCTACCGCTGCCCCCACGTGCGCATCCACGCCCGCGCCGTCGCCACCAACACGCCCCCCCCAGGGGCCTTCCGTGGCTTCGGGGCACCCCAGAGCCTCTTTGCCATGGAGCGCCACCTGGACATCTGCGCCCGGAAGCTGGGCCTGGATGCCGTGGAGCTGCGCCGGAAGAACTTCCTCCACATGGGCGACACCATGGCCACGGGCCAGGTGATCCGGGAGGACCTGGATCTGGGCGGCATCATGGACCGCGCCCTCGCTGCCATCGGCTACCGCGACAAGCGGGCGGCCTTCGCCCTCACCAACCAGGAGGACGGTCCCATCAAGCGGGGCGTGGGCTTCTCGGTGTTCATGCACGGCTGTGGCTTCACCGGCAACGGCGAGTCCCACGTGGCCTCCGTGGCTGGGGTCGAAGGCCTGGCGGATGGCACCGTGGCGGTCCTCGCGGCGTCCACGGAGATGGGCCAGGGCAAGAACACGGTCTTTGCCCAGATCGTCGCCGAGACCCTCCAGGTTCCCGTGGAACAGGTGGAGACGGCGGAGGTGGATACGGACCACGTGCCCAACAGTGGCCCGACCGTGGCCTCCCGCAGCACCATGATGGTGGGCCGGATCCTGGAGGACGCCGCCAGCGGCTTCAAACAGGCCCTGGTCCAGCAGGGCTTTCTGGTGGAGCCCTACACGCCCGAGTCCTTCCGGGCCGCCGTGGCCAAGGCTGTGGCGACGCTGGGCACCCTGCGGTGCTATGGGCAGTACCACCGCCCCCCCAACATCAGCTGGAACGACGTCACCTATCAGGGCGACGCCTACCCCACCTACTCCTGGGCCTGCTACGCCGCAGAGGTGGCCGTGGATCTGGACACCTTCGAGGTCAAGGTCGCAGACTTCGTTGCGGTCCAGGAGGTGGGCCGGGTGGTCAACCCCACCCTGGCCGCCGGTCAGATCGAAGGCGGCGTCGCCCAGGGCATTGGCTGGGGCCTCTGGGAGGAGGTCACCATGCAGCGTGGCCGCATGGTCAACAACCAGATGACCAACTACATCATCCCCACCGCCATGGACCTGCCGCGCATGCAGGTGATCTTCCTGGAGAACGCCCACGTGGGCGGCCCCGGCGGGGCCAAGGGAATCGGTGAGCTGCCCATGGATGGGCCGGCGCCTGCGGTCGTGAATGCCCTGGAGAACGCCCTGGGGGCGCTGCGTCTGGACGAGGTGCCCATGACACCAGACCGACTGCTGGATCGCTGCGAGGAGGTGTCCCATGGCTGATCGCATCGACCTGACCCTGAAGGTCAACGGCGCGGACCATCGTGTCAGCGTGCCTCCCTTCGCGCGGCTCCTGGACGTGCTGCGCGAGGACCTGCGCCTCACGGGCACCAAGGAGGGCTGTGGCGAGGGCGAGTGCGGCGCCTGTACCGTGCTGCTCAATGGCCGGGTGGTGAACAGCTGTCTGGTGCCGGCGGTGCAGGCCCAGGGGGCCTTGGTGGTCACCGTGGAGGGTCTGGCTGAGGGCGAGAACCTGTCCAGCCTCCAGGCCGCCTTCCTCACCCACAACGGCGCCCAGTGCGGCTTCTGCACACCGGGCATGCTGCTCTCGGCCACCGACCTCATCAACCGCTGCCCCCACCCCAGCGATGACCAGATCCGCGACGGTCTCTCCGGGAACCTCTGCCGGTGCACCGGCTACGCCAAGATCCTGGACTCGGTCCACGCTGCGGCCGCTGAGGGGAGGGCCGCCCGATGAGAGGCTACCTGCCTGACTTCGACGTCTGCGTGCCTGCCAGCCTGGGCGAAGCCCTGGCGCTCATGGCCCAGGCGCCCGGGACCTTGACGCCCCTGGCCGGCGGCACGGACCTGATGGTGGTCTACAACGCAGGCCGCCTGAAGGCCACCCGCTTCCTGGACCTCTCCAGCTTCGAGGAACTCCGGGGCATCCGGGAAGAGGCCGGCGCTCTGACCTTCGGCGCCCTGACGACCTTTACGGAGCTGCGCGAGTGCCGCGCCGTCCACCAGCACTTCCCCAACCTGGTGAAGAGCGCCCGGGCCACCGGGGCCCTGGCCATCCAGAACCGCGGCACCCTGGGGGGCAACATCGCCAACGCCAGCCCCGCCGCAGACACCCCGCCCAGCCTGCTGGCCTATGGCGCCGAGGTAGAGCTGCGCTCGGTGCGGGGCTCCCGCCGGGTGGCCTACGACCGCTTCCACCTGGGCTACAAGGCCATGGACCTGGCGCCAGACGAGCTGGTGGCGGCCATCCACGTGCCCCTGCCTACAGGCCGCGGCTTCCACTACTTCCGCAAGGTGGGGACCCGCCAGGCCCAGGCCATCTCCAAGACCTGTCTGGCGGCCTACGCCCGCATCGAGGACGGCTGCGTGGCCGAGCTGCGCATCGGCGTCGGCTCCGTGGCCCCGGCCCCCATCCGGGCCCGCCACGCCGAGGCCGTGCTCCTGGGCCAACCCCTGGCGTCCCTGCCCATGGCGGCCGCCCGGGAAGCCCTGCTGGCCGACATCAGCCCCATCGATGACATCCGCGCCACCGCCCGCTACCGCAGCGTGGTGACGCGCAATGTCCTGGGCCACATGCTCCGGGAGTTGGCGACCCTATGAAGCGGAAGATCGCACTGCTGGCCGTCGGCGGCAATGCCCTGCTCCGAGAAGGGGAGTGGGGCCACCAGGAGGACCAGCTGGCCAATGCCCGGGAGACGGCCGAGATGCTGGCCCGGGTGGTGGCGGAGGGCTACGCGCTCTGCGTGGTCCACGGCAATGGCCCCCAAGTGGGGAACCTGCTCATCCAGCAGGAGTCCGCCGCCAGTCAGATCCCCCCCTACACCCTGGACATCTGCGGGGCCATGACCCAGGGCTCCATGGGCTACATGCTGGAGCGCATGCTCATCAACCGCCTGCGGTTCATGGGTCTGGCGGCGCCAGTCACCTCCCTGCTCACGGAGGTGGTGGTGGACAAGGAGGACCCGGGCTTCCAGAACCCGGCCAAGCCCGTGGGTCCCTTCTACGAGGAGACCCGGGCCCGGGAGCTGATGCGCACCAAGAAGTGGAAGATGAAGGAGGACGCCGGCCGTGGCTGGCGCAAGGTGGTCCCTTCGCCCCGGCCCCTGGAGGTCGTCCAGCTGGAAGCCATCAAGCTCCTGCTGGCCGCCGGCAGCTCCGTCATCGCCGGGGGGGGCGGGGGCATCCCCGTCATCCGGGATGCCAGCGGCTTCCTGGTGGGGGTCGAGGCCGTCATCGACAAGGACCGCCTCAGCGCCCTCCTGGCAGCAGAGCTGAAGGCCGACCTCTTCATCATCCTGACGGGGGTCGCCAAGGTGGCCCTGGACTTCGGCAAGCCCACCCAGCGGTGGGTCGCTCGCCTGGGCGCCGCCGAGGCTCGGAAGTACCTGGCCGAGGGGCAGTTCCCCCCCGGCAGCATGGGGCCCAAGATCGAGAGCGCCCTGGCCTACCTGGATGCCGGGGGCCAGGAGGTGCTCATCACCACCGCCGAGGCCCTGGCCACCGAGGACCCCGCCACCGTCGGCACCCGGATCGTCCAGGGGTGAAGACCGGCTGGTCGGGAAAGTAGGTAGATAATTTTTTATCCATGATAAAAAATTATTGACTCAGTTCTTGAATTTCCTACAATGACTATGGTTTCTTCACGCTCAGGTAATAAAAGAACAAAGCTCGGCAGTGAAAGGGGAGGGAGCCATGGAATTCGCACTCAATGGTCAGCCAGCGACCTGGGGTACTGATCCGGAGCTGTCGGTGCTCACCTACCTGCGGGAAGTGGCGGGCATCCTGAGCCCCAAGGATGGGTGCTCCAGCGAGGGCGTCTGCGGCTGCTGCACCATCCTGGTGGATGGCAAGCCCCGCCTCAGCTGTCGCATGAAGATGAAGGAAGTGGAGGGCAAGAGCCTCACCACCGTGGAGGGCCTCAGCCCTGCAGAGCAGGCGGCCTTCGCCGATGGCTTCGTGGTGAAGGGCGGCGTCCAGTGCGGGTTCTGCACCCCGGGAATCGTCATGAAGGCGGCCGCCCTGGTGCGCAAGAACCCCAACCCCAGCCGCCAGGAGATCACCGACGGGCTCTCTGGGAACATCTGCCGCTGCACGGGCTACAAGAAGGTCGTGGACTCCATCGCCTGCGCCGCCGAGGCCCTGCGGGAGAACAAGGCCGTGGCGTACCCGGGCGGCACCGGCAAGGTGGGCACCCGCCACCCCAAGTACACAGGCCGCGAGGCCGTGCTGGGCCAGCGGGTCTTTGTGGGGGACATGAAGGAACCGGACATGGTCTGGTCAGCGCTGCGCTTCTCGGACCACCCGCGGGCCAAGGTCCTGAAGATCGATATCTCCGAAGCCCTCGCGACGCCCGGCGTCGTCAAGGTGCTCACCGCCAAGGATGTCCCCGCCAAGCGTCAGATGGGCTCCATCACCATGGACTGGCCGGTGCTGGTGGCGGAGGGTGAGACCACCTGCTTCGTGGGGGATGTGCTCGCCACCGTGGCCGCCGAGACCGAGGCCATTGCCCGGGCCGCCGCCGCCAAGGTGAAGGTGGAATACGAGGTGCTGGCGCCGGTCACGGACGTGTTCGAGGCCCTGCAGCCCGGCGCCGAGCAGGTGCATCCGATGTTCCCGGGCAATGTGCTGCACCGGGCCTCGGTGACTGTGGGCGATGCGGAGATGGCCCTGGCCGGCTCGGCCTACCTGACCCGCAACCGCTTCACCACCCAGCGCGTCGAGCACGCCTTCCTGGAGCCCGAGGCCACCCTGGCCCTGCCCTGGCAGAAGGATGGGCAGCCCGGCGTTAAGCTCTATAGCTGCAGCCAGGGTGTCTATGAGGACCGCCACCAGATTGCGCTGCTCCTGGGCCTGCCCAAGGAGCTGGTGAACGTGGTGCAGGTGCAGAATGGCGGCGGCTTTGGCGGCAAGGAGGACATCACCACCCAGAGCCACGTGGCGATGCTGGCCTGGTCCACGGGCCGTCCGGCCATGCTGCGCCTCACCCGCCAGGACTCCCTGCGCATGCACACCAAGCGGCACCCCATCGTCATGGACTACGCCGTGGGCTGCGACAAGGACGGCAACCTGACCGGCATGGTGGTCACCATGCACTCGGACAGCGGCGCCTACTCCAGTGTCGGTCTGGCCGTGATCGAGCGGGCCGTGTCCCACTCTGCGGCTGCCTACTATGTGCCCAACGTGAAGGTGCACGGCACCGCCGTGGTCACCAACAACGCACCCTGCGGAGCCTTCAGGGGCTTCGGCGTGAACCAGTCCAACTTCGCCTTCGAGTCCTGCCTGGATGAGCTCTGCAAGCAGGGCGGCTTCGACCGCTGGCAGTTCCGCTGGGACAACGCCCTCACCGAGGGCCGCACCATCGCCACGGGCCAGACCCTGACCTCGGGCGTGGGTGTCCGCAAGTGTCTGGAGGCCCTCAAGGACCGTTTCTATGCGGCCAAGTGGGCGGGCATCGCCGCCGGCATGAAGAACACCGGCATCGGCTGCGGCCTGGCGGACTTCGGCCATGCCAAGATCATCATCCGCGCCGAGAACCGGGTGGAGCTCCACCACGGCTGGTGCGAGATGGGGCAGGGCAACTTCACCATGGGCGTCCAGTCCCTGGTGGAAGAGACGGGCATCGACCCGGCCTTCATCGAGGTCATCGTGGAGACCAACGAAGAGGCCGAGTCCGGCATGACCACCGGGTCCCGCGGAACCTCGCTGCTGGCCAACTCCGTCATCGCCGCCTGCAAGGACCTGAAGGCCGATCTGGCCGCGGGCAAGAGCCTCTCCGACCTGGTCGGCAAGGAGTACCGGGGCAGCTGGGTCTGCGACTGGACCGTGCCTCCGGGCAAGCCCCCCAAGCCCGGCTACGACGTGATCACCCACTACTCCTTTGGCTATGCGGCCCAGCTCGTCGAGCTGGACGAGACCGGCAAGATCACCCGCATCACCGCCGCCCACGACGCAGGCCGGATCATGAACCCGACCCTCTACGAAGGCCAGATCGAGGGCTCCCTGCACATGGGCCTGGGCTATGCGGTCTCCGAGGAGTTCCCCTACAAGGACGGCCGGCCGGTGTCCCTCAAGATGGCCGACCTGGGCCTCATCAAGGCCAAGGACATGCCCCCCATGGAGATCATCGGCATCGAGGTGCCGGATGCGGTCGGCCCCTATGGCGCCAAGGGCGTGGGTGAGATCGGCCTGGTCCCCACCGCCGGGGCCGTGGCCAACGCCCTCTGCCAGCTCGACGGCATCCGCCGCACGACCCTGCCCCTCAAGGAGATGAAGCTCCTGGGGAAGAAGAACAAAGCCTGAACCCAACCACCCTCATCCCGGCGACCCTCGTCGGATTTCGCTTCCTTCCCCACCACCGGAGTTTCGCCCATGTCCAACCTCGACACCCGCATCGCCGAACTGGCCGCCAAGTACCTGCCCCTCGCTGCCGAAATGCTCAAGGAAGCCATCCGCATCCCCGCTGACTACGTGGAGAAGCCCGTCGACCAGGGGGGCGACCCCTTCTGTGGCACCTCCAACCACGAGTTCCCCCGCATCGACTACCTCCGCAAGAAGATCGTGGCGATCAAGGGCGTGCGGAACGCAGAGGACGCCTACTTCGACGCCTTCGGCAACCTGGTGTGGCGGGTGGAGGATCCCAACGACGGCATCCCCGCCGACCAGAAGAAGGTGATCTACATCGACGGCCACACGGACACCGTGAAGCCCCTGCGGGCCCAGTGGCTCCAGAACACCGGCGGCATCGACTGCTTCGACGGTGTCATCGACGCCACCAAGGTGAACAAGGCCTTCCTCAACAAGGAGCTGGGCTACCTGCCGCCCGAGAGCGAGTGGAACCACCTCATCTTCGGCCGCGGCGCCGCGGATCAGCTGGGTGGAGTGATCTCCGCCGCCATCGCCACCAAGATCATGCTGGAGCTGGAGGCCGAGGGCGCCCTGAAGGGTGTGATCGTGTACTCCTATGCCACGGTCTGCGAGGAGGACAACGATGGTGCGGGCCCCATGTACCTCAACCGCGATGTTTTCCCCACCGCCGCACCCGCCGTGGTGCCCGATGTGGTGATCCTCACGGACAGCTCCGGCTGCTCCAAGAACGGCGCCCTGGGCATCTACCGCGGCCAGCGCGGCCGCATGCAGATCGAGGTCACGGTCAAGGGCAAGTCCTGCCACGGCTCCATGCCCTGGGAAGGCAAGAACCCCCTGGAGTTCGGTGGCGCCATCGTGAAGGAAGCGGCCGACAAGTACGATGCCCGCATCGGCTTCAAGGATGACCCCTTCCTGGGCCACGGCACCCGCACCGCCTCCTGGGCCCGCCTGGACACCCCCAGCGACTGCGCTGTGCCCGAGAAGTTCACCTTCCGCTTCGACCGTCGCCTGACCATCGGCGAGACCCCTGAGCAGTCCTGCGCCGACGTCGAAGCCCTCGATGCCGTGGCCGTGGCCCGCAAGGCTGGTCTCACAGTGGAGATCTCCATCCCCACCTACACGGACGCTTCCTGGAAGGGCTATGTCCTCAACAACCCCCAGGTCTATCTGGGCTGGCTCACCCCCGAGGAGCACCCCGCTGTGCAGGCGGCCGTGAACGCCTACAAGCTGGTCATCTCCCCCAACGTAGACGGCAAGGTGGGCACCGGTGGTGTCCTGACCAAGGAGCCCCGCGTGGACCGCTGGGTCTTCAGCACCGACGGCGTGGGCTACCCCATCCCGACGGACGCCAGCGTCCCCGGCGCCGCTGCCAAGCAGTGGGTGAACAATGGGGTCTACAAGCACCCCGCCATGATCGGCTTCGGCACGGGCATCGAGCAGAACACCCACAAGATTGGCGAGTGCCTGGATGAGCGCGAGCTCCAGCACAGCGCGGCCTTCCTGGCCCGCTACCCCACCGTCTTCGCGGGCACCGTCTAGTCGCCAGCCCCCGAGCCAGTCCTCATTCCCGTTCCCGACCGGAGCACTGCCCCCATGGAAAAAGCCTTCCGCTCCGCCTCGCTCGAGCTGCTCACCACCTGGATCTTCGGTGAGCTGGACCTGGGGGGCGCCGTCCTCGGCATCCCCCGGGAGAACTTTCGGATCCCCAGCCCGAAGCTCGCCCGGGAGATGTTCGGGCACACCGTGGCCGCACCCCTGGGTGTGGCGGCAGGACCCCACACCCAGCTGGCCCAGAACATCGTGGCCAGCTGGCTGTGCGGGGCCCGGTTCATCGAGCTGAAGACCGTCCAGATCCTTGACGAGATCGAGGTGAGCCGGCCCTGCATCGATGCGGCGGACGAGACCTACAACTGCGAGTGGTCCCAGGAGCTCAAGCTCGAGGAGTCCTTCACGGAGTACCTCAACGCCTGGGTACTCATCCATGCCATCGCCCACCGCCTGGGCCTGCCGGATCCCGGCATGCACTTCAGCATGAGCGTGGGCTACAACCTGGAGGGCATCCAGAGCCCCCGGGTGCAGCAGTTCATTGCCGACATGCGCAACGGTGGCGCCGCCCTGGCGGCCGCTATCGAGACCGTGGCCAAGGTCTATCCCGCTGTGCGGGACATCGCCATTCCCACGGAGCTGTCCAACCAGATCACCCTCTCCACCATGCACGGCTGCCCCCCGGCGGAGATCGAGCGCATCGCCCGGTTCCTGCTCACGGACATGGGCATGCACACCTGGGTGAAGCTGAACCCGACCCTGCTCGGACCCGAGCGCCTGCGCGGCCTGCTCAACGACACCCTGGGCTTCGACATCACGGTGCCGGATGAGGCCTTCGGCCACGACCCCAAGTGGGAAGACGCCCTCAGCATGGTGAAGAGCCTCGCCCAGGTGGCCGGCCCGCTGCCCAACGAGTTCGGCCTGAAGCTGTCGAACACCTTGGAGGTGCTCAACCACCGACCCATCTTCCCGGCCAACGAGAAGATGATGTACATGTCCGGCCGGGCCCTGCACCCCCTGACGCTCACCCTGGCCCACCTGGTCACGGAAGAGCTGGGCGGGGTGGTTCCCATCAGCTTCTGTGGCGGCGCCGACGCCCGCAACTTCGCCGACCTCGTGGCGGACGGCCTGGGCCCCGTGACGGTCTGCACGGACCTGCTCAAGCCCGGCGGCTACGCCCGCCTGCAGCAGTACCTGGAGAACCTTGAGCGCGCCATGGACGAGGCCGGGGCCGACAGCCTGGACGCCTTCATCCAGGCCCGCTCCGGTGGCCACGGAGCCCGCTTCAACCTGGCTCGCCACGGCGTCAAGGCCGTGGGCGACGACACCTACTTCCGGCGCATCCGGCCCCTGGACTTCAAGGGCGACAAGCCCCTGGGCCACTTCGACTGCATCGCTGCGCCCTGCGTGGACGCCTGCCCCACCCACCAGAACATCCCGGACTATCTGTGGCTGGTGGCCCACGGCAAGCCCACCGAGGCCATGGAGGTCATCCTCCGCACCAATCCCCAGCCCGGTACCACAGGCAGCGTCTGTGATCACCCCTGCACCGAGCGCTGCGTGCGTAACTTCTACGATGCCCCGCTCGCCATTCGCGAGATCAAGCGCTTCGCCTTCGAGAACGCCGGGCCCCTGCCCGCGGAGCGCCGGGGGGCGCCCCTGGGTGTGAAGGTGGCCATTGTGGGGGCCGGTCCGGCGGGCCTCTCCGCCGCCTACTACCTGGCCAAGGCCGGGTTTGACGTGGCGGTCTTCGAGGCGAAGAAGGAGCTGGGCGGCATGGTGGGCGGGCTGATCCCGGCCTACCGCCTCCCCAAGGCCACCCTGGAGGGCGACCTGGTGCGCCTGCGGGAGCTGGGGGTCGAGATCCGCCTGGGCCAGGTCCTGGGTCGGGACTTCACCCTGGCGGACCTGCGGCGGGATCACGCCCATGTGTTCCTGGCCATCGGGGCTCAGAAGGGCAAGCGCCTGGGCATTCCCGGGGAGGACACGCCGGGCGTCATGGATGCTCTGGACTTCCTCGACAAGGTCCGGGCGGGCACGCCCATGGACCTGGGCCAGCGCATCCTGGTCATCGGTGCCGGCAACTCCGCCATGGACGCCGTGCGCTCCGCCATCCGGCTGGTGCCGGGGGGCGAGGTCACCATCGTCTACCGCCGCACCCGGGCCCAGATGCCCGCCGACCCCGCCGAGGTCCACGACTGCATCGAAGAGGGCATCCTGATCCGCGACCTGTTGGCTCCCGCTTCTGTGGTGGCAGCGGGTGGCAAGGTAGCGGGCCTCGCCTGCACGCAGATGCGCCTGGGCGAGCGGGATGCCTCGGGCCGTCCCCGCCCTGTCCCAGTGGTGGGCAGCGAGGTGGTCGTTCCTGCGGACACCATCATCTCGGCCATCAGCCAGGAGGCCGTCCTGGACTTCCTGGAAGGCCTGGAGGTCAAGCGCAACGGCAGCGGCTACCTGGTGGTGGATCCCAAGACCTGTGAGACCTCGGTGCCCGGCCTCTTTGCTGGCGGCGATGTGGTGCATGGTGCCGCCTCGGTGATCATGGCCATCGCTGACGGTCGGGCCGTGGCTGAGACCATCGGCGCCCGCCACGGTGTGGCGCCCCTGGTCGAGCCTCTGCTCGAGAAGGGCCAGGCGGATGCCGCCCTCATGGAGAAGAAGGCCCGCCTCGTCGGGGCCCAGAAGGTGCCGGTGCTGCCCCTGGCGGATCGTCAGGGCTTCGCCGAGGTGCTCAAGCCCTTCACGGCTGAGGCGGCCGCCAAGGAAGCCGGCCGCTGCCTGGACTGCGATGACCTCTGCAGCCTCTGCGTCACCGTCTGCCCCAACCGGGCCAACCAGGCCTACGGCATCACCCCCCTGCACATGACCCTGCCCCTGTTGGTCCAGCGCCAGGGCTGCCTGGTGGCCGAGGGCGCCCGGGCCTTCACGGTGGCTCAGCCCGTGCAGACCCTCAACATTGCCGACTACTGCAACGACTGCGGCAACTGCGACAGCTTCTGCCCGGCGGCCGGTTCCCCCTACAAGGACAAGCCCCGCTTCTGGATCGACCCCGAGGGCTACCGGGACGCCAAGGGGGATGCCTTCCGTCTGGAGCAGCACCCAGGGGGTCTGCATGTGGAGGCCCGCCTAGCGGGTCGGACCCACCGCCTGGAAGTGAACGGCGCCCGTGCCCGGTACCGCAGCGAGCAGGTGGCCGTGGCGCTGGAGGTTGGGTCCTGGTCCATCGGGGCCTGGGAGGCCGTCACCACCCTGCCGGAGGGGACCGGCGTGGACCTCGTCCCCTGCGCCACCCTGGTGGCCCTCCTGGCGGTGGCTGAGGCCCTGCCGGCCCTGGTCGCAAGGGGAAGGTAAAAAATTTTCCGCTACGGAAAAAATTTATTGACCTATTGGTTTTCTATTTTATTCTTGGGCTGGGAATACTCCGCCAAGTTCATGCAATAGCCCACAACAGCAAGGCGATTGAATGATGGACGTTCGTCGGCAGCCAGCTGCAACCGGGACGGCCCGCGGGCCCGGGAAATTGGGCAGGCCTCTGGGAACAGTTGTGCATTTTCATTTCCCTGGATATTTGCGAAAATTACCAAGTAGCAGATCCCTGCGCACCAGGAATGGCTCATTCCGGCCGGGAGATTTTCCACTTGGTTCTCTCTGAAAAACCAATGGTCGATCCTCTGGGCGGGACGCACTCCATCCCCACCCGGACCAGGCACCTTCCTGCTTCACCCCTTTTTTCCCCACCCCCCCCCCACACCGAGGCCCAGGCACTCCTGGCCACCTCCACCAAGGAGCACCGCATGAAGAAGCTCACCCTCACCGCCCTGGCGCTGGTCGCCATGGCCGCCGTCCCCGCCACCGCCGCCGACTGGAGCGACACCTCCCTCGGCTACCGCACGGGCAGCAACTTCCAGGAGCCGGCCAACGCCGAGTCCATGACCAAGCAGATCTTCAACCTGACCCATGTGTCGGGCTACAGCCTGGGCAGCAACTTCTTCAGCGTGGACATGCTGACCTCCAGCACCACGGATCCCTCCAACAACGCCGGGACCTCCGCCGCCTTCCCCAAGCAGGGCGCCCACGAAGTCTACGTCGCCTACAAGCACAGCCTGAACCTGAGCAAGGTGCTCGACACCAAGATCGACTTCGGTCCTGTGCGCGGCATGAACTTCACCTTCGGCTTTGACTACGCCGCCAAGAACACCACCTTCGCCCCCGCCGTCTATAAGCTGATGGCCGGCCCCGAGTTCTCCTTCAAGGTGCCCGGCTTCCTGAACGTGGCCCTGCTGTACTACAAGGAAAAGAACCACAACGCCTTCGGCGGCTTCAGCTCCTCCAAGGGCGGGACCACGGACGTGACCTTCGATCCCACCTACCAGATCGCCGCTGCCTGGGGCATCCCCGTGGCGCTCGGCACGGTGAACACCTCCGTCAAGGGCTTCGCCACCTACACCGGCACCAAGGGCAAGGACGGCTCCGCCGTGCAGACCAAGCCCGAGACCCTGGCCCGCATCTACTGGATGGCCGACATCAGCCCGATGCTCGGCTGCAAGAAGGGCACCTGGCAGATCGGCCCCGGCTTCGAGTACTGGGACAACAAGTTCGGCGATCCCACCTTCGCGTCCGTTGCTGCTGCCACTGCCTCCGGCACCGGCGGTGGTGTGAACCCCAAGACCAGCTGCGTGATGGCTGCGCTCGAAGTCCACTTCTAGACCGCTTGAACGCCCGCACGGAGGGGAGCCCCCTCCGTGCGGGTTCTTTACCCCCCTGAGGGACGCTTCATGACCCCCTTTTCGTACCGCTGCACCGACTGCGGACGCACTTTCTCTCGCGACGAAGTGCGCTATCTCTGCCTGGACTGCGGGCCGACCTACCGGCCCGGCATGCCCCTCGTGGGTGTGCTGGAGGCCGTTTTTGATTACCCGAGCATCGCCAAATCCTTTGATCCTGCAAGGCCGGACTGGGATCTTTTCTGCCCTGTTGAGCGCCAGTACCACCCCCCCATCCAGGTGGGCAACACCCCCCTGGGGCGGGTGGACCGCCTGGGTGCAACCCTGGGGTTGAGCAGCCTCTGGGTGAAAAATGATGGGCTGAATCCCAGCGGCAGCCTCAAGGACCGGGCCAGCTACCTGGTGGTGGCCGAGGCCCGCCGCCTGGGCATCGACCTGGTGGTGGCAGCCTCCACAGGCAATGCTGCTTCGGCCCTGGCTGCCGTGTGCGCTTCGACTGACACCAAGGCCCTGATCTTCGTCCCGGAGAAGGCCCCCAAGGCCAAGCTGGTGCAGATGGTGCTGTACGGCGCCCAGGTCGTGCCCATCAAGGGCACCTACGACGACGCCTTCGCCCTGTCCCTGGAGTACACCGCCCAGCGTGGCGGCCTCAACCGCAACACCGCCTACCACCCCCTCACCATCGAGGGCAAGAAGACCGCCGGCCTGGAGATCTGGGCTCAGCTGGGCTACCAGGTGCCCGAAGCGATTCTGGTGTCCGTGGGTGATGGCGTCATCCTCGGCGGCGTCCACAAGGGCTTCCTGGACCTCCACCGGGCGGGTCTCATCGATCGGCTGCCCCGCCTCATCGGCGTGCAGGCCGAGACCTCCGATGCCATCCACCGCTTCGTGACCACCGGCGTCTACGCCGATGCCGCAAACCCCACCACTCGGGCGGACTCGATCTCCGTGACCTGCCCGAGCAATGCCCACGGGGCCCGGCGGGCCCTCCAGGAGAGCGCCGGCGAGACCCTCACGGTCACCGATGCCGAGATCCTAGAGGCCCAAGCCACCCTGGCTGCTACCAGCGGTATTTTCACAGAGCCCGCCGGTGCCACAGCCCTTGCCGGGCTGGTTAAACTCCAGGCTGGCCCCCGCCGTCTGTCCGGATCCGGACCGGTGGTCATCCTCGCCACCGGCCATGGCCTCAAGGACGTCGATGCTCCCCTCTCCCGCATCAGCATTCCCCCCGCAGTCGAACCGGTGCTGGAGCGCCTGAGCCTGTGAGGACCCTGGTCCGCCATGGCCGCGTGGCCCTCGCCGGGAGTCTCCAGTCTGTGGACCTGCTGGTGGAGGACGGGTGCATCGCCGCCGTGGGCGACCTGGGCGCTGTGTCTGTGGATCGCACCCTCGATGCCACCGGCTGCTACGTGCTGCCGGGCTTCATCGACTTCCACACCCACGTGGATGACTGGATCGGGCCCTACTACCTGGCGGACACCTACGGGACCAGCACCCGCACGGCGCTGGAGAATGGCATCACCACGCTCTGTACCTTCGTGACCCAGGGGCCGGATGAGACCCTGCTGCAGGCCATGGCCACGGCCCGGGCCAAGGCCGATGGCTACAGCCACTGCGATGTGCTCTGGCACCTCACCCCCACCACCTTTGAGCCGGGCGACGTCGACCGCCTGCGGGTCCTGGCGGAGGGCGGCTACCGCACCCTGAAGCTCTACACCACCTACAAGTCGGCGGGCATCTTCGCCAGCTACGACCGCATCGAGGCCCTGTTCCGCAGCCTCGGCGACCTGGACCTGCGCTTCCTGGTGCACTGCGAGGACGATGACCTCATCGAGGCCGTGGACGCCACCGCCTTGGACCTTGCCCGCCCCATCTCCCATGCCCGCCTCCGGCCCGAGGTCGCAGAGACCGAGGCCATCCGCCGGGTGGTCGACCTGGCCGTGGCGCACAAGGCCGCTCTGCATGTGGTCCACGTGTCGACCCTGAAGGGCGCCCAGACCCTGGCGGCCCAGCGGGCCGCAGGGGACCTCAGCTACGAGACCTGCCCCCAGTACCTCTTCCTGGACGAGAGTTGGCTGGAGCGACCGGATGGCCACCGCTGGCTCTGCTCCCCGCCCCTGCGGGCCAACCGCGCCCCCTTCCTGGAGCTGGTGCGCACAGGCGCGGCTGACATCCTCGCCACGGACCACTGCCCCTTCTGTCGCGGGGACAAGGACACCTGGGATCGCACCGACCTGCGGCAGGTGCCCAACGGCATGCCGGGCCTGGGCGCGCTCCCCCACCTCACCTGGCGGCTCTGGCAGGACGACCCGGACCGGGCGGCCCTGGGTCTGGCCACCCACCTCAGCCGCAACCCTGCCCTCCGGGCGGGTGTGGGCGACCGCAAGGGCACCCTGGAGCCGGGCATGGACGCCGATGTGGTGATCCTGGATCCCTGTGGCCCGGAGCGGCCCCTGCGCTCCTCGGCTGCCGATACCCACGAAGCCTTCCCGGGCTTCACCTCACCCCTGGCTTTTCGCCACGTACTGCTGCGGGGCGAGCCCCGCGTGCAGGATGGCCAGCTGACCTCCCCCGGGGCCCCCGCCGGCCTGCTGCTGCAGCCGCCCCCCGCCACCCTGTTCACCCACTGAACCACCCCTCTCTTTCCAGGAGTTTTCTATGGCAACGCTCGCCGAGAACCTGAAGGCCTTCCAGGCCCTGAAGACCGACCTCTACCAGAAGGATTTCCTGCTGACGTGGGGGCACCCGGAGGAGGAGCTGAAGGCGATCCTGGCGGTGGCCGACGCGCTGAAGCAGGTGCATAAGAAGGGGCAGAGCTACAAGAGCTTCGAGACGGGCCTGGCGATCTCGATCTTCCGTGACAACAGCACGCGCACCCGGTT
>CAIMFT010000052.1 GCA_903840385.1 uncultured Holophagaceae bacterium | reverse complement strand
CCGGCGGCGGCGGTCATCTTGGCATCGAAGCCGATCACCGTGATGGAGTCCAGCTTGAGGCGCTGGCCGGCGGCGAAGTCATTGGCATCATGGGCCGGCGTCACCTTCACGCAGCCCGTGCCGAAGGCCGGATCCACGAAGGTGTCGGCTACCACGGGAATCTGGCGGCCAGTGAGGGGCAGGGTCAGGACCTTGCCGACCATTCCTGCGTAGCGCTCATCGTCCGGGTGCACCGCCACGGCGGTGTCGCCCAGCATGGTCTCGGGCCGGGTGGTGGCCACCACCACGTCGCCGCTGCCGTCCGCCAGGGGATAGCGCAGGTGCCAGAGCTTGCCCTTGCGCTCTTCGTACTTCACTTCCAGGTCGCTGAGAGCGGTCTGCAGGGCCGGGTCCCACTGGATCATGCGGGGACCGCGGAAGATGCGGCCGGCCTTGTAGCTCTGGACGAAGACGTGGCGCACGGCCTTGTTGAGGGCCGGATCCAGGGTGAAGCGGTTGCGGGTCCAGTCCACGGAGCAGCCCAGCCGCTTCAGCTGATGCTCGATGGCGCCCTGGTTCTTGTCCTTCCAGTCCCAGATGCGCTGCTCGAAGGCGTCCCGGCCCAGCTTGTGCCGGTCCGTGCCCTCGGCCTTCAGCTGCCGCTCCACCATCATCTGGGTGGCGATGCCGGCGTGATCCGTGCCCGGCACCCACAGGGCGTCGAAGCCCTGGGCTCGCTTGAAGCGGGTAAGCACATCGTGGAGGGTGTTCACCAGGGCGTGACCCATGTGCAGGTTGCCCGTGATGTTGGGGGGCGGGATCACGATGGACCAGGGCTCCTTGCCGCTGTCCGGGGCCGCCTGGAAAGCCTTCGCCTCTTCCCATACCGCATACCAGCGCAGCTGCGCCGTCCTGAAGTCGAATGCCTTGTCCATCTCGCGCATGGGAATCCTTCAGGCCCCGCCAGCGTGCTTGCCGAGCCCGGAGAGGGGGCAGCGAACGCCATGGTGCCGAATGCTCCAGTCTACCTGTGGGACTGGAAGGGTTCCAGCACCGGACCCCAGGTGCGCCTCCCCCGGGGAACCTGAGAGAATGCTGGAGTCTGTCCGGAGCTCCCATGACCTTCCCCTGCCTGCCGCTGCTCCTCCTGCTGGGGGCGGCGCCCGCTCCGGTGGAGGGCCTGGTCCTGCCCTTCCGGCAGGCAGAGATCTGCGCCTCCGTGCCGGGCCGCCTCCTGGAGTTGAAGGCGGCGGAGGGCCAGGCTGTCACCGAGGGGCAGGTGCTGGCGGTGCTGGATGGGCGGCTCGAGGAGCTGGAGATGCAGCGGGCCAAGGTACTTGTGGAGCGCCGCGAGTTCGAGGCCAAGGGCGCCAGGAAGCTCTACGACAGCAAGATCATCCCCGAGGCCAAGGCCCTGGAGTCCCGCATCGAGCTGGACCTGGCCCGCCTCCACTACGAGACCGCGGCCCAGCAGGTCAAGCTCCGCACCATCGTGTCCCCCATGGCCGGGGTGGTCGCGGTGCGGACCCATGAGGCAGGCGAGTCCGTCTCCACCACGCAGCCCCTCTTTCGCATCCTGGACCTGAGCCGGGTGGTGGTGCAGTGCGCGGTCACCCCGGAGGTCCTGGGCAGCCTGAAGCCGGGGCAGAAGGTCCGCGTCCACCTGCCGGCTGGGGACTGCGAAGGCGAGGTACTCCTGGTGGCGACCTTTGCCGACGCCGAGGGCAAGGTGCAGGTGAAGGTGGTGGTGGAGAACCCCGAGCGCCGCATCCGGCCGGGCCTGAAGGCCCAGGTGGTCCTGCCCTAGAAACCCGGCACACCCCAGAAAAAGCAACAACGGTTTCATGCTTTTCCAGGACCAGTCGGGTACCTAGTCCCCGTCGCTGCGCTTGTAGACCTCTTCCCACTCCAGGTCGGTCCACCACTCCAGCTCGAGGCCGTCGCAGGTGATGCCGTAGGAGGGGCAGGCGACGCAGCCATCGCCCCGGTGGACCTCGGCATCGTGCTCCGGGGGGTAGCGCAGGACCAGGGCGAGGCCGGCCTCGTGAGCCGCCTGCTCTTCATCCGTCATCGGCCGGCTGGGCAGGTCCAGGACATGGAAGCGGCGCAGGCGCTCCCGGCCCTGGGGGAAGACCACGGAGTTCTCGGCGTCGATGTGCTTCCAGAGGGAGCGGCTGTAGTCCACCGCCAGCTCTTTGAGGCGCAGCCGATCCGCCTCGGCGGTCAGGGGACTGCCCACCAGCTCGGCCAGGCCGTCCAGCAGGCCGCCCATGCGGTGGTGCTCGCCGGTGAGGGCTGCGATGGGGCCGCGCTCGCCGGGCAGCTCCGCCCGCTCCACCAGGGCCCGGAAGAGGATGGTCTCCTCCTTGTCATGGTGGAAGGTGCCGGCGTAGTGGCGGAAGAAAGCCAGGAAGCGGGCGCCATCTGCAGGGTCGCCGTGACCGGCCAGACGGGCAGTCACGAAGGCGCGGAGCGAGCCCAGCACCTGCTCGATGAGGTCGTGTTCGGCGTGGAGGTCATCGATCAGCTGCATGGCATCAGGCCTTGGCCGGGGCGCCTTCCACCCGCATGCCCAGGGACTGGAGGAGCCACTGGTCGTGGTCCAGGCCGGGGCCGGGGGTGGTGAGCAGCTTTTCGCCCGTGAAGATGCTGTTGGCGCCCGCAAAGAAGCACAGGGCCTGGAGCTCATCGCTCATCTGGGCCCGGCCGGCGCTGAGGCGGATGCGGCTCTTGGGGAACAGGATCCGGGCCGTGGCGATCATGCGCACCAGCTCCAGGGGGGGCAGGGGGTCCACATCGGCCAGGGGTGTGCCATCCACCGCCACGAACTGGTTGATGGGGATGCTCTCGGGGGCGGGCGCCAGCTCCGTCAGCTCCTGCAGGAAGTGGATGCGCTGATCGATGGTCTCGCCCATGCCCACGATGCCGCCGGAGCAGACCTCCAGGCCCGCCGCTCGCACCGCGCTGATGGTCTCCAAACGCTCGTCGAACTTGCGGGTGGAGATGATCGTCTCGTAGAAGTCGCGGCTGCTGTCGATGTTGTGGTTGTAGACCTGGCAGCCCGCCTCCTTGAGGCGCCGGGCCTGGCCTTCATTGACCATCCCCAGGGTGACGCAGACCTCCATGCCCAGGCCGGACACGCCCCGCACCATCTCCAGCACGGCCTCGAAGTTGGCATCGTCCTTCACCTCACGCCATGCGGCGCCCATGCAGTAGCGGGTGGACCCAGCAGCCCGGGCCTCGGCGGCCCCGGCCAGGACCTTGGCCACATCCTTGAGCGGCTCCACCTTCAGGGCCGTCTGATAGCGGGCGCTCTGGGGGCAGTAGGCGCAGTCCTCCGGGCAGGCCCCGGTCTTGATGGAGTCCAGGGTGCAGAACTGGATCTCCTCGGCGTTCCAGTGCTGCCGGTGGGCCGTGGCCGCCCGGTAGAGCAGCTCGGGCACGGGCAGGTCGTGGATGGCGCGAATTTCAGCGGGGGTCTGGGGCATGGGTGGCTCGCAAAGGGTCCATTCTACCCTCAAGCTCCGGCGGGCGTTTTTGACCCAGGCGTCCATTTTGATCTGCACTGGTCTGTGCTGTTCCCTGCAATTCTACCGGATGGGCTGGGGCGAGGGCGGTATAGACGGGTCTAATCAAACGTCACCTGGGGCGTGCTAGATTTGGGCTTCACCCCGAACCCGAGCCCCTTTAAAGGAAAGCCCATTGGCCCCTAGTCCCGAGTCGTCTGCGCCCGCCACGGCCCTCTCCCGGGAGGACCGCATCCGGCTCTATCGGACCATCTACGCCGCCCGCCGGATCGACGACAAGGAGATTCTGGGGAAGCGCCAGAACAAGGTCTTCTTCCAGATCAACGGCGTTGGCCATGAGGCCGTGCAGGCCGCGGCGGCCCTGGTCTTCCGTCCTGGCCGCGACTGGTTCTTCTTCTACTACCGCGACCGGGCCCTGGCCTACGGTCTGGGCTACACCGCCAAGGAGATGTTCCTGGGTTCCGTCGGAGCCGGGGCGGACCCTGCCAGTGGTGGCCGGCAGATGCCCAGCCACTGGGGGCACCAGGCGCTGAACATCTTCACCACCTCCAGCCCCACGGGCAGTCAGCTGCTGCAGGCGGTGGGTGCGGCGGAGGCCCTGCTTCGGGCCGAGCAGGGAGATTTGCTCGGGCCCATGGACATGCAGGCCGACGAGGTGGTGCTCACCAGCACCGGAGACGGCACCTGCAGCCAGGGCGAGTTCTGGGAGGCCATGAGCAATGCCGTGAACCTGAAGGCCCCCATCGTCTTCCTGGTGGAGGACAACGGCTTCGCCATCAGCACCCCCACCGAGGTGCAGTACGCCGGTGGCAACGTGGCCGCCCTGCTCCAGGGCTATGCCGCCCAAGGCCTGCTCATCATTGATGAGGTGGATGGCTGTGATCCCCTGGCCAGTCATGCGGCCCTCCTGAAGGCTGCGGCTTACGCCCGAGCGCGGCTCGGCCCGGCCCTGGTGCGGGCCCGGGTGATTCGGCCCTACAGCCACTCCCTGTCCGATGATGAGCAGGCCTACAAGTCGAAGACACTCCGGGAAGCCGAGGCCCTGCGCGATCCCGTGACCACCTACGCCCGTCAGCTGGTGGCCTGGGGCGATCTCACCGAGGAAGGCCTGGCCGCCCTCAAGGACGAGGTCCAGGCCGAGATCAACGCCGCCTGGGAGGCTGCCGAGGCTGCCCCTGGGCCTGCGTCGGGCAGCTACTTCCAGCACCTCTACAGCGAGGTGGTGGACCCCACGGCTCCGGCCTTCGACACCGAGTTCGCACCCGGCGACCAGGCGACGGGCACCAAGACCATGCTCGACCTCATCAACGCCACGCTGAAGCACGAGATGGCGCGGGATTCCAAGATCCTTCTCTTCGGCGAGGACGTGGCCGATGTCAGCCATGACGACAACGCCGAGGAGCTGAAGGGGAAGGGCGGGGTCTTCAAGGCCACCCACGGCCTGCAGAAGCGCTTCGGTGCCCATCGCGTCTTCAACACCCCCCTGGCTGAAGCCACCATCGTGGGCCGCGCCATTGGCTTGGCGGTGCGCGGCTTCAAGCCCGTGGTGGAGATCCAGTTCTTCGACTACATCTGGCCCGCCATGCAGCAGCTGCGGGAAGAGCTGGCCACCATCCGCTGGCGCTCCAACGGAGCCTTCAAGGCGCCGGTGGTGGTGCGCGTGCCCATCGCCGGCTACCTCATGGGCGGCGCCACCTACCACAGCCAGTGCGGCGAGAGCACCTTCACCCACATCCCGGGCCTCCGGGTGGTCTGCCCCAGCACCGCGCTGGATGCGGCAGGCCTGCTGCGGACGGCCATCCGCTGCGATGATCCAGTGCTCTTCCTGGAGCCCAAGCACCTCTACCGGCAGACCCACAACAAGGGCAACGATCCAGGCCCGGACTTCATGATTCCCTTCGGCAAGGCCCGCACCGTGCGCGAGGGCACGGACCTGTCGGTGATCACCTTTGGCAACACCGTGCACCGGGCCGTCCAGGCTGCCCGGGAGGCGGAGAAGGAAGGCCTGTCCGTGGAGATCCTGGACCTCCGCTGTCTGAATCCCTATGACTGGCCGGCCATTGCCCGCTCGGTGACGAAGACCCACCGGGTCCTGGTGGCCCACGAGGACACGCTCTCCTGGGGCTACGGCGCCGAGATCGCTGCCCGCATTGCCGATGAGCTGTTCTTCCACCTGGATGCACCGGTGAAGCGCCTCGCCGCCAAGGACACCTGGGTGGCCTACAACCCCGCCCTGGAGGACGAGATCCTGCCCCAGCCCAAGGACTTCCTGGAGGCCTTCCGGAACCTGGCTGCCATCTAGGTAGTCAACCCGCAAGCCCCTCGGTCCGATACGATCTATCCACGCACATGGGGGTGTCATGAAGCTTCAGCCGGTTCTCCTCGCCATCTGCACGACGGTCGCCTTCGCCCAGATTGGCGCCCCCGCTCCCCAGCCCAGCGTGCCCCAGCGCACCTGGACCCTGGGTGCGCAGACCTTCGGACCCACCCTCACGGGCCACTTCCAGGGCAAGCAGGACGGTCAGCCCATCCTGGTGGACCTGGATGCCGACCTGGGGCTTGGCAAGGACAAGGCTGTCCCGGGCTTCTTCCTCGACTACCAGGGCCCCCGCTTCGCCTTCCAGGTCAGCAGCGGGACCACTGAATACCGAGGCGACCGGGTGGTGAACCGGACCGTCACCATCAACGGCGTCCCCTACACGGCGGGATCGCGGGTCCAGTCCCACGTGAAGCTGGCTTCCATCGACGGCACCTGGACCATCAAGTACATCAGTGACCCTGCTGGCTGGCTGGGGATCGACCTGGGCGTCCAGGCCTGGACCCTGGACATGGACGCCACGGGGACCGCCCCGGTGCCCGCCGCGGCCGTCGCCGCCAGCACCCGGGTGACCGCCCCCATCCCCCAGATCGGCCTCTCCGGGGGCATGCGCGGGTTCAACGGCGCCATCGAGGCCAAGGCCTATGTGCACTATCTAGGCTACAAACAGGCGAAGTACACCCTCACCGGGGTGGACGTTCGGGTGTTCCCGGTCTCCTGGTTCGGGCTCCGTGCCTTCTATGAATCCGGCAGCTTTGATGTGCCCAAGGGCTCCGTCAAGGACGACCTCGAGCTGCAGCTGGACCGGAAGGGTGCGGGCTTCGGAGCGGTTGTCCGATTTTAAAAAACGGAAAGTTCCGAGAAAATATCTGTGGATTCGGCCATTCCTGTCATGCTGGGGCTTCGTGACCTGCCATGGGCAGACCTCACGTACACGCAATGACGGCCTTGTCTGGGGAAAGTCATCGCTTCACGTTCACCAGACAGTAGGCAGGAAACAGTCATGGCTCAAGGCATCGTCAAGTGGTTCAACGCAGAAAAGGGCTACGGATTCATCACCCCCGACGAGGGCGGCGCTGATCTCTTCGTCCATCACACCGCCATCCAGGGCGGCGGCTTCCGCACTCTGGATGAGAACCAGCGCGTCTCCTTCGAGGTCGCGCAGGGTCAGAAGGGCCCTCAGGCCACCAACGTCCAGAAGGTCTAACCTTCTCGCAGTTCAAAAAAGGCGGCCTTCGGGCCGCCTTTTTCTTTGTGCCTCGCAGTGGGCATCCGCAGCGAAAAAGAGAAACCGCAGATGACGCAGATGGCGCAGATGAATGCACTGGTTCCGAGGTCGGAACCAGGTCCCTCAATGTCCGAGCCTAGTGGTGCCCGTGTCCGTGGTCGTCGGCCACGGCGGCCTTGCCGATGAACTCGGGCTTGCGGCCGAAGAAGACCACCCAGATGCCGAAGCCGGCGAGGACAGCGAGGGCGATGCCCAGGAAGGCGGGCCGGGCCGCCGCTGCGGCGGGGCTGCTGAAGCCGATCAGGCCCAGGAGCGCACCCAGCAGACCGACCGTCACCAGGAGCAGGCCCCAGCGAGAGGCGTCCACCGGCCGCTGGCCCACTTCCTCCGGCAGGGTGCCCAGGGGAGTGCGGACCTCTCCGGCCAGGTGGGTGCCCTGGAAGACCAGGATAGTGAAGATCAGGAAATAGAAGACCAGGAAGATCATGGGGGCTCCAGGGCCTCCAGGATCGCATGGATGGGCCTTCTGCGGCATCTCAAGGCTGGCCGGTATTAGGGGCTTGACAGGGTTAAACGGTCGTTTAAGCTGAGGTCTCGGGTTAATCACTCGATTGATTCATTCGCGAGGCCCCATGACCACCGCCCCCTCCCCCCCAGATACCCGCAGCCGCCTCCTGGAATCGGCCATTGTCCACTTCGCCGCCCAGGGCTTCGAAGGGGCCGGCATCCGTGAGATCGCCAAGGATGCCCAGGCCAACTCAGCGCTGGTGGCCTACCACTTCTGCGGCAAGGAGGGCCTCTATCGGGAGGCCCTCAAGACCATCTTCAGCCGCAAGCCTTGCCCCCTCACCCGGCTGGCGGCGGTGCCGGCGGCGGATGCGCCAGGGGCCCGGGAGATCGCGCTTCAGTGCCTCCGGGACTATATCCGGGTCTTCGTGGTGGAGCTCATGGCCTGCGATCCGGGCCACCCCGTGGATGAGGCGGCCATGGTCCTCATGGCTCGCGAGATGCAGTCCCCGCGGCCCGCCTCCGCAGACCTGCTGCTGGAGCAGGTGCAGCCCTATGTGGTCTACCTCATGACCTGCCTGCAGGCCCTCCGTCCCGACCTGGATGACGAGACGCTCTTCCTCATGGGCGGCAGCATCCAGGGGCAGCTGCTCCACTTCCGCAACTCCCTGGGGATCACCCGCCTCATCCGAGGGAATCCGGCCTTTCCCGAGGACCTGGAAGTCATCGTCCAGCACTTCACCGAGTTCAGTCTCCGGGGCCTAGGGGTTCCGGAAGCCTTCCCGCAGCCGAGGCCCTGACATGTTCCTGATCTCCCCTCCCGCCCTTCTTGCGCCGCCACCGGCCGAGGCTCCCCAGGCAGCCATGCCCCTGGCCCTCGCCGATGCTTTGTCCCGGGCCCGCCAGGAAAACCCCCTGCTCCGCGCCGCCAAGGCCCGCGTAGACGAGCGCCGCGGCCTCATCACCAGCACCCGGGCCGATGCGTTGCCCCAGATCACGCTGGTGGGGGACTTCACTCGCACCCGGGATGTCAGCATGCTCAACAGCAGCTTCGCCGAGTTCGCACCGAAGATCGGGATCCCCGTGGACTCGCTGGTGGGTACCCGGGGCGTCTACACGAGCCAGGCCACCCTGGTGCAGCCGCTCTTCTACTGGGGCAAGCTGGGCACGGCCGTCGACATCGCGCTCATGGGTGAGAAGGAAGCCGCCTTGGCCTACACCACCTCGGAGCTGGATGTGCTCCACGGCGTGGCCAAGGCCTACCTGGCCGTGCTCTCGGCGCAGGCAGAGCTGGATGTGGTGGACAGCCGCCGCCAGACTGCGGCCCAGTTCGTGGCGGATGTGAAAGCCAAGCTGGAGGCCCAGTCAGCCACAGAGCTGGACCGCCTCCGCGCCGAGAGTGAACTGCTGGCCGTGATCCCCGAGGCCCTCCAGGCGGAGGCCCAGGTGAAGCGCGCCACGGAGGTGCTGGCGGGTCAGCTGGGGCTGGATCCCAAGGCTCCCCTGGCCCTGGCGGACCTGGGCCGGCCTGCTCCCGGAGGTGCCCCCGAAGGTGCCGAGCGCAGCGAGCTGGCCCAGCTTCGCCAGCAGGAGGCCATGTTCCGCGCCAACGAGAAGATCATCGCCTCGGACCTGCGCCCCAAGTTCGACCTGACCGCCAGCTACGGCTACCAGGCCGCCAAGAGCGACAACCTCTTCCATGAGCCCTACGACACCTGGCGCGTGAGCGTCACCATGAAGTTCCCCATCTTCGACGGCCTGCGCAGCTCCGGCAAGCAGGCTCAGAACCGGGCCCAGCTGGAGCAGGTCCGGCAGCTGCGCACCGACCGGGAGCGGGGCATTGCCGTCGAGCAGCGCTCCTCGGAGCGCGACCTCGGCACGGCCCTGGCCCTCGCCGAGGCCGCCGGGAAGGCCCACGCCGCGGCCCTGGAGGCCCTCCGCATGAGCCGGGAGTCCTTCGACCAGGGCCTCATCACCTCGCTGGACCTGCTGCAGGCCGAGCGGGCGGAGCGCCAGGCCGAGAGCCGCCGCCGCAAGGCCGACCTGGGCCTCTGGTCCGCCCGCTTCGACCAGCGCCGCGCCCTCGGCCTGCCCCCGCTCTGATCCCTGCCCCTCGCCGCCAAGACTCTGAATAAGGAACCACGACATGCGCGCCAATACCCTCCTCTACATCCTGATCCCGGTGGTCCTCATCGCGGGCGCCGCCACCTACCACCGCACCCAGCGCAACACCGAGCTGAACCACCAGACCAAGGTCAAGGCCGAGGGCCTGCTGGCGGTGACGCTGGTGCCGGTGGAGGAACACACCTTCCGCCCCGCCGTGCCCTTCACCGGCAACCTGCTGGCCGTGAACCGCGCCGAGCTCAAGGGCGAGGTCACGGGCCGCATGACCCGCGTGG
>CAIMFT010000051.1 GCA_903840385.1 uncultured Holophagaceae bacterium | reverse complement strand
CACCCGGTCGAGGATGCCGCCGTGACCCGGGATGCCGATCCCCACATGGGAGTCCTTCACGCCGGCGCTGCGCTTCCAGGTGCTCTCCACCAGGTCGCCCAGCTGACCCGCGGTGCCCAGGAGCAGGCCCAGGGCCACCACGTCCACGCCGGACCACTCGGGGCACACCGTGGCCTTCAGGAGGAAGGCCCCCAGGAGGTTGCCGGCCAGGTTGCCAGCGGCGCCTTCCCAGCTCTTCTTGGGGCTGACCCGGCGGGCCAGCTTGTGGCGCCCGAAGGTGCTGCCGACGAAGTAGGCGAGGGTGTCCCCGAACCACGTGATGATGAAGAGGGCCAGGATGAGGCGGCTGCCGGTCTTGGGGAGGGTGCCCTCCAGCATGAAGAGCTTCTGCTGGAAGCCCAGCCCGAAGCCCAGGTAGAGGGCGCCGAGCCAGGTGATGGCCTGACTGGGGAGAGCCTCCTCCAGCTTCTCGTCGAAGAAGAGGGCCCCGAAGTGGATCAGGAGGCCCGCCACAGTGATCACCAGCCAGAGCGGCAGGGGATCCTGGTTGTGGGTGGCCAGGGTGAAGTGGGCCAGGAAGCCCCAGGTGGCCAGGACCCCGGCGACCAGGGAGGGGTTGAAGCCCCGGACCCGGGCCATGAGGGTCAGCTCCCGGACCCCCATGGCGGCGGCGAGGGCCATGGCGCCCAGGTAGACCCAGGGAGCCCAGGGGCGGTCGCCCAGCCAGAGGAGGCTGAAGAAGAAGACCCCGAAGACCAGGGCCGAACCCACACGGAGGGTGAGGTTCTGGCGGTCCATCTTGGGTGCGGCCTGTTCCATCAGAGTCCCCCGAAGCGCCGTTCACGTTGGGCAAAGTCCTCGAGAGCCTCCTTCAGCTCTGCGGGACCAAAATCAGGCCAGAGCAGGTCGGTCATGTAGAGCTCTGCATAGGCGGACTGCCAGAGCAGGAAGTTCGAGATGCGGTGCTCACCGCTGGTGCGGATCAGGAGGTCCACGTCCGGCACCCCGGCGGTCCAGAGGCGGGCCCCCAGGGCGGCCTCGTCCACCTGCTCAGGGCGGAGGCCATCCTCCACGCAGCGCCGGGCGGCCACGGCCAGCTCCAGGCGGGAGCCGTAGTTCACGGCTAGGTGGAAGGTCATGCCGGTGTTGGCTGCCGTGGCTGCCTCAAGGGTGTGCATGTCGGTCTGGATGCCGGCGGGCATCCCTGAGAGATCACCCAGGTGTTGAAAGCGGATGCCCTTGCGGGCCAGCTGATGGACAAACATGCGGAGGTACATCCTCAGGAGGGCCATGAGGGCAGCCACTTCCTGGGGGGGGCGCTTCCAGTTCTCGGTGGAGAAGGCGTAGAGGCTCAGGTGGCGGACGCCCTGGTCCGAGGCCGCCTCCAGGATCCGCTCCACTGCCACGACACCCGCCTTGTGCCCCTTGATCCGGGGCCACCCCCGCTGCGCAGCCCAACGGCCGTTGCCGTCCATTATTATGGCGACGTGGATTGGGATGCTCATTGCAGCAGAAACCTCTATCTAGGAGAAAGGTCATGCTAACACGGGGCCTGCCGTAGAGATGGGTGAGGCGGGCCCCCTGTAGGGCCTGCCGTGATAGGCTCATTGCTAAGGAAAATTCGGCATATCCAATGGTCCAGTTCAACACCCGAGCCAACGAGATCCTACTCAAACTGGTCTATTACGGGCCGGGTCTCTCGGGCAAGACCACCAATCTGCAGTCCCTCCACGCCCGGTGCCGAGACACCCAGCGAGGAGAGATGTTCTCCGTCAACACCCAGGAGGACCGGACCCTCTTCTTTGATCTTCTGCCCATCAACCTGGGCTACATCTACGGCAATGCCATCCACCTGCAGGTCTACACCGTGCCGGGCCAGGTCCAGTACGACGCCAGTCGACGGGTGGTCCTGGGGGGGGCAGACGGGGTCGTGTTCGTGGCGGATTCCAGCGAGTCCAAGATGCAGGAAAACGTGGACTCCCTGTCGAACCTCTACCACAACCTCAACGCCAATCGCCTGAACATCAAGCAGATCCCCTTTGTCCTGCAGTACAACAAGCGGGACCTGGAGGACGCCATGGCCGTAGGGGTCATGAACCGGAGGCTCAACTTCCGGAGCGTCCCCTACTTCGAGTCTGTGGCCTGCGAGGGTGCCGGGGTCCTGGAGACCTTCGTGGCGATCACCCGGGAGACCGTGGGCCACACGTTCCGCAAGTACCACCTGGACAAGAAGATCAAGGACTTCGACGAGATGCTGAACCTCATCGAGTCCAATGTGCGCGCCAGCATGCAGGGGCCTGCGGCAGAAGATAACCCAGAGGGTCCCCGGGCCGACACCACCGTCATCAGGCATAGCAACGTCAGCACAGCCGACCTGCAGCCAGGCAAGGCGGCGGACCCCGAGGAGCTCCTGGAGGATGCCCTCAAGTCCAGCATGGAGACCGCCCGCCTCTACTCCGAGCTGAAGCAGACCAAGGAGACCCTGGAGAAGAAGAACCAGGAGCTCAGCCTGCTGGCGGGGCAGCTGGAGCGGGCCAACCAGGACAACCTCAAGACGCGGCGCTACATGGAGGGGCTGGTCCAGAACATCGGCGAGGCCCTCATCAGCTACTCTGCCGACGGCAAGATCCTGACCTGGAACGTGGCTGCAGAGCGCATCTTCGGGTACTCCAGGCCGGAGATTGTGGGCCGGAACATGTCCCAGCTGACGCCGGACAACCTCCTGCGGGAGACGGATCAGGTGGCGCAGCAGTTGGCGCGGGGGCAGGTCCTGCGGAGCGTGGCCACCACCCGCCTCCGGAAGGGGGGGGTCGCTTTTCCCGCCAGCATCACCTACGCGCCGGTGCGGGCCAACGATGACCGGATCCTCGCCTTCTCCGCCCTGGTGCGGGACCTGACGGAGCAGCGGGACCTGGAGGAACGGCTCGTGCGCTCCCAGAAGCAGGAGTCCCTGGGCCGCTTGGTCCCAGCCCTGTTCCACGAGGTGGCCAACCGGCTGACCCCCGTGCTCCTTGAGTCGCGCCTGCTGTCCGATGCCCCTCTGGAGCCCCGGCTGGCGGCCCAACTGGTCCGCCTGACTGCAGCTGCCGAGGGGGTCCAGACCCTCCTTCGCCCCCTCCAGACCGTGCTCAGTCCGCCGGCGCCCCGGGGGGTTCCCGCCCAGCTGAACCGGCTGGTGGAGGAGGCCGCCACGCTCGTGGGGCCTGGAGCTGAGCGCCTGGGGGTCTCGATCGAGATGAACCTCGAGCCCTCCCTGCCCGAGACCAGCGTCGACCCGGCCCTCATGGTGCAGGCCCTGGTCAATGTGATGTTGAATGGGGTGCAAGCCATGGCCATGAGTGCCTCCAAGCGCCTCCGGGTGGGCACCCGGCTGGCGGAGGGCACCCTGCAGATCGCTGTCCAGGACACGGGCTCCCCCATGTCCGAAGCGGGCCAGCGGGGGCTCCTGGATCCCAGTGCCGCCAGCTCAACCGACAGCCTGGGGATGCCCATCGCCGACATCATTCTTCAGCAGCACGGCGGTCGCCTCACCGTGCGCAGCCAGGAGGGCATGGGCAATGCCGTGCTGCTCGAGGTGCCCCTCAAGGTCTCAGCACCCGCCCCGGCGCCCCCCAGCCTGGTGGGCTACAAAGCCTTGGTGGTGGATGACGAGCCCATCCTGCTGGAGTGCTTGGCGGATGCCCTGGGCCTCTGGGGAATGGACGTGGAGGCCTGCCCTGGCGGCAAGGAAGCCATCGACTGTCTGGGCTCCCGGCAGTTCGACCTCATCGTGTCGGATATCCGCATGCCGGGGCTGTCCGGGTTCGAGTTCTATGCCTGGCTGAAGGACCACCAGCCGGCCATGGCGGGGCGCATCCTGTTCACCACCGGGGACGCCTTCGATGCGGACACCCGCACCTTTCTTGAGTCCAACCGCCTGCCTGTCCTGGGCAAGCCCTTTGACCTGAAGCAGCTCCGGGTGAGCCTGGAGCTCTTGGTGGGAACCCCACCCACGGAGTGACCGCCGAGGGGGACTACTCCTCCCCCTTCCGCTGGCGGCCTTCGGGGTCGAACTGGTAGCCCACGCTCCGCAGGGTGTGCACCCAGCGCGGGTGGTGGGGATCGTCTTCCATGACCCGCCGGATGCGCACGATGAAGTTGTCCACGGTGCGGCTGGTGGGGTAGGCGTCCTCACCCCAGACCTTGTCCAGGATGTCGGTCCGGCTCACGACCTGCCCCGGCCGCTCCATGAGCAGCTTGAGGATCATGGACTCTTTGACACCCAGCTGGAACGGACCTGCCGGGCCTTCTCCACAGAAGTTGTCGAAGTCCACCCAGTAGGTGCCGAAGGTCTGGCGGCGGTTGGTGTCCCGGTTGCGGTACCAGGACTCCCGGCGCAGGATGGCCCGGATCCGGAGGAGCAGCTCCTTCACCTGGAAGGGCTTGCCCAGGTAGTCGTCGCCCCCGGTCTCGAAGCCGTGGACCCGGTCATCGTCCGTGTTCTTGGCGGTGAGGAACAGGATCGGCGTGTGGTTCTTGGCCTCCCGCACCTTCTGGCAGACGGTGTAGCCGTCCACGCCGGGCAGCATGACGTCGAGGATCACCAGGTCGTAGGTCTCGGCCAGGATCTGCTTCAGGGCCAGGTCGCCCCGGGAGATCCAGGTGCAGCCCAGGCCCTCCAGCTCGAGGTTGAGCTTGATGCCCTCAGCCAGACTGAGCTCATCTTCCACCAGCAGAATCTTGGGTTCGGACATGGGGGGCTCCGGGGGCGGGATGGGGGCGGCAGCGCTGTGAACTGCCGCGACCTGCTCCGATCCTACTAGAATGGGGCCTCGGAGTACCCATGGCCCCCCAATCCAGTCCTTTCCTCAGCGTCGTGATCCCCATCTACAACGAGGAGGAGAATATCCCGACTCTCTGGGCGCGGCTGGACCGGGTGCTCGCAGAGCACTTCGCCACCCCCGAGCGGAGCTGGGAGGTGATCTTCACGGACGACGGCAGCCGGGACCGCAGCCTGCAGCTGCTCATCGCCCTCGCGGCCAAGGAACCCCGGATCCAGGTGGTGGAGTTCAACCGGAACTACGGCCAGCACAGCGCCATCTTCGGGGCCTTCGCCGAGGTCCGGGGCCGGGTCATCGTGACCCTGGATGCGGACCTCCAGAACCCGCCCGAGGAGATCCCCAAGCTGGTGGCCAAGGTGGATGAGGGCTACGACGTGGTGGGGGGCTGGCGGCAGGGCCGCCAGGACAACGACAGCTTCTTCCGCACCATGCCCAGCAAGATCGTCAACGCCGTCACCCGCAAGACCACCGGGGTGGTGCTGCACGACTACGGCTGCATGCTGCGGGCCTACAGCCGGGAGGTGGTGGACGCCATGCTCCTGTGCAAAGAGCGGTCCAGCTTCATCCCGGCCCTGGCCAACAGCTTCGCCAAGCGCATCACCGAGGTGCCGGTGGCCCACGCCGAGCGGTCCGCCGGGACCAGCAAGTACGGTGTCTGGAAGCTCATCAACCTCCAGTTCGACCTCCTCACCAGCTTCAGCCTCCTGCCCCTCCAGATGCTCAGCGTGTTCGGGGTGGTGACCGCCGTCTTCGGGTTCCTGCTCTTCCTGGGCCTGGTGATCTACCGCTTCCTGCACCCGGAAGGCACGGCCCAGGGCGTGTTCACCCTGTTCGCCATCCTGTTCTTCTTCGTGGGCTGCCAGTTCATCGCCTTCGGCCTGCTGGGGGAGTACATCGGCCGCATCTACCAGGAGGTCCGGGACCGACCCCGCTACATGGTGAAAAAAGTCCATCGGGCTGAGTAGCACCCCAGAATCCCAGGTGCAAACAGGGCGGGATGCGGGAACCATGGAGGAATCCAACCCGCAGTCCCAGAGGGGGAACCCATGCCCAGCCCTGCCACCGTCCGAGCCTTCCTGCGCGCCGTCGCCGCCCTGCTGCTCCTGAGTGTGCCGCTGGGAGCCGTGCCCCCGGGCTACCCGGCGGACTACCAGAAGCTCGTGGAGGCGGGCCGCAAGGAGGGCAAGCTGGTGGTCTACGCCACCACCGACAGCAAGTCCGCCGAGCCCATCGTCAAGGACTTCGAGGCTCTCTACCCGGGCATCAAGGTGGAGTACAACGACCTCAACAGCACCGAGCTGTACAACCGCTACATCAGCGAAGCAGCCGCCGGTGGGGGCACGGGCGACGTCACCTGGAGCTCCGCCATGGACCTGCAGGTGAAGCTGGTGATGGACGGCCATGCGGTGGCCTACAAGTCGCCGGAAGCGAAGAACATCCCCACCTGGGCCCTCTGGAAGGACATGGCCTGGGGCACCACCTATGAGCCCATCTCCATCCTGTACAACAAGCGCCTGCTCAAGGGTGATGAGATCCCCCAGTCCCATGCGGACCTGCTCAGGGTGCTGGCCAACCCCCGCTTCAAGGGCAAGGTGGTCACCTACGACCCCGAGCGCAGCGGGGTGGGCTTCTCCTACCTGACCCAGGACCTGAAGAACAATCCCAAGGGCTTCTGGGACATGGCCGGTGCCCTGGGCAAGGCCGGCGTGAAGGTCTACACCAGCACCGGGGCCATGATGGAGAAGGTCAGCAGCGGGGAGGCCCTCCTGGGCTACAACATCATCGGGTCCTATGCCTTCCTCAAGGCCAAGAAGGACCCCTCCATCGGCTACCTCTATCCCTCGGACTACACGGTGGTGATGTCCCGGGTGATGTTCATCTCCCGCCACGCCAAGAATCCCAACGCTGCCAAGCTCTGGGCGGACTACATCCTCTCGGCGCGGGGCCAGCAGGTCATCTCGGACAAGGCCGACCTGTTCTCCATCCGCGCCGACATCAAGGGGGAGACCACCCTGGCCAACCTCACCAAGGTGCTCGGCACAGGGGCCCGGCCCATCCCCATCGGGCAGGACACCGTGGAGTTCCTGGACCAGAAGAAGCGCCTCGACTTCCTGAAGAAGTGGCAGCAGGCCCTCGGCACCGTCAAGTAGCCCATGCGGAAGATGTCCCCGGCCCGGATCGCCGTGATCCTCCTCACGGCGGTCGTGGTCTTCCTGCCCATCGGCCTGCTTCTCTGGCAGAGCTTCCTGGACGCACCGTTCTTCCAGCTCCAGAAGCACTTCGGCCTGGACGCCTACCGCTTCATCTTCGAGGACCCGGACTTCAAGCGGTCCTTCCTGAACAGCCTCTACATCTCCTGCGGCATGGGCCTGATCTCGGTGCCCCTGGGCGGCCTCCTGGCCTTCCTGATGGTGCGCACGGACCTGCCGGGCCGGGCCTGGATTGAGCCCCTGCTGCTGATCCCGGTCTTCGTGTCGCCCATGATCCTCTGCTTTGGCTACACCGTGGCTGTGGGCCCGGTGGGCTTCGTGTCCCTTTGGGTCGAGAGGCTCGTGGGCAGCGTGCCCTGGAACCTCTACTCCATGGCGAGCATCGTCCTCATCGCCGGCCTGTCCCACGTGCCCCATGTGTACCTCTACACGGCCTCGGCCCTGCGGAGCCTCAGCTCCGACGTGGAGGAAGCGGCCCGGGTGGCCGGGGCGGGGCCCCTCAAGGTCGCCGCCACCATCAGCCTGCCCATGGTCATGCCAGCCCTGCTCTACAGCGGGGTGCTGGTGTTCTTCCTGGGCTTCCAGGTCTTCGGCTTGGCCCTGGTGCTGGGCGATCCCGAGGGCCACCTGGTGCTGGCCACTTACCTCTACAAGCTCACCAACAAGCTGGGCGTGCCCTCCTACCACCTGATGGCGGCGGTGGCCATGTGCATCGTCGGCATCACCGTGCCCATGGTGCTGTCCCAGCGCTTCCTGCTGAGGAACGCCCACAAGTACATCACCCTCAAAGGCAAGGGCTCTCGCCAGCGGCCCCTGCCCCTGGGCGGTTGGCGCTGGGTGGCGGCGGTGGTGGTGCTGGTCTGGCTGGCCCTGACGGTGGTCATCCCGGTCTCGGGTGTGATCTTTCGGGCCTTCGTCACCAACTGGGGCGAGGGCGTCACCTTCCGCGAGGCCTTCACCCTGGAGAACTTCAAGGCGGTCTTCGAGCAGACGAACCTCATGCGGGGCGTGGTCAACACGGTGCTGCTGGGGGTCATCGGCGGCGGTCTCTCGGTGCTCTGCTTCGCCTTCATCGGCCTCTCTTCTCACCGGAAGAACAATGGCTGGACACGGCTCCTGGACTACACCGTCATGACCCCCCGGGCCATCCCGGGCCTCCTGGCAGGTCTGGCCTTCCTGTGGGTCTTCCTGTTCTTCCCGCCCCTGGTCCCCTTCCGCAAGACCCTCCTGAGTCTCTGGCTGGCCTACACCGTGGTGTGGCTGGCCTATGGCATGCGGCTCATCAGCACCTCCCTGCTTCAGGTGGGGCCGGAGCTGGAAGAGTCCGCCCGGGTCACCGGCGCCAGCCCCGGGCAGGTGAACCGCCACATCACCGTGCCCCTGATCCGCTACGGCCTGCTGGCCAGCTGGCTGATGATCTTCATGATCTTCGAGCGGGAGTACTCCACCGGTGTCTATCTGCTGGGCCCCGGCACCGAGGTCATTGGCTCGCTGATGGTGTCCCTCTGGGGCGCGGGCGCCATCGACATCATCTCGGCCCTCTCCTTCATCAACATCCTGCTGGTCAGTGCGGGGATGGGGATCGCCCTGCGCTATGGAGTGAAGCTGCATGACTGACATCGAACTGAGCGTCCAGGACCTCCACGTCACCCTCGGCCAGAACCCCATCCTCAAGGGCGTCGGCCTCGAGGTGAAGCGGGGTGAGATCGTGGCCCTGCTGGGCCCCTCGGGCAGCGGCAAGACCACCCTGCTGCGGGCCATCGCCGGCCTGGAGCTGCCAGGCCAGGGGGCCATCCGCATCGGCGACCAGACCGTGTTCGATGGGGCCGCCAAGGTGGATGTTCCTGCCGAGAAGCGCAGCCTCGGCTTCGTCTTCCAGTCCTACGCCCTGTGGCCCCACCGCACGGTCTTCCAGAACGTGGCCTATGGGCTGAAGCTGCGGAAGGTGCCTGCAGACGAGATCCAGACCCGGGTGGCCGAGGTGCTGACGGACCTGGGCCTGGGTGACCTGGGGCAGCGCCACCCCCATCAGCTCTCCGGTGGCCAGCAGCAGCGGGTGGCTCTGGCCCGGTCCCTGGTCTACAAGCCCCGGGTGATCCTGCTGGATGAGCCCCTCTCCAACCTGGACGCCAAGCTCCGGGAGGAGGCCCGCATCTGGCTGCGGCAGCTGATCATCGACCTCGACCTGTCGGCGGTCTGCGTCACCCACGACCAGGCCGAGGCCATGGCCATGGCGGACCAGGTGGTGCTGCTGCGGGAAGGCTTGATCGAGCAGGCGGGCACACCCCAGCAGCTCTATGGAGAGCCCGACAGCCTCTTTGTCGCCGAGTTCATGGGGGCCAACAATGCACTGACTGGCCGCCTTGGGAGTGTGAGCGGTGCCCAGGCCCAGCTCGAAGGGGAGGGCTGGTCCCTCCAGGGGCGCCTGCGCACGCCACGGGGGGCCGGTGAGGCTGCGACCGGCGTCATCCGCCTGGAGAAGATCCGCCTGGTGGACGCCCCGGGGCCGAACGTGTTGCGCATCCCGCTCCGGGCCTCGGTCTACCTGGGCCATGCCTGGGAGTACCTCTTCGACCTGGGGGGCACCACCCTGCGGGGCTATGGACCTGTGGCCCTGCCCCCCGGAGAGCGCCTGGTGGAGATCCCCGCCGAGCACCTCTGGCTGTTTTGAGGCCTAGCTGCCCTCGACCTCGCCGCTCCAGCCTTCGCCACCCTCTTCCTGGGGCTTCTCGGGGATGCGATAGCTCTCGCTGGACCAGGCACCCAGATCCTGGATGCGGCAGCGCTCCGAGCAGAAGGGCTTGAAGGCATTCCCCTCCCAGGAGGTGGGGGTGCGGCAGGTGGGGCAGGGACGGAGGACCATGGCTATCAGCATATCCAATCAGGGTTGGATGTGAACAAAGAAGAAAATATGAGTGTATTTTAGAAGATGTGCTTGACGAGCCGATTCCTTCCTTTATACTCACTGAGAACAGGAGGAATCCCATGAGCAGAATCATTGGCATCGATCTCGGCACCACCAACAGCTGTGTGGCGGTCATGGAGGGCGGCATCCCCAAGGTCATCCCCAACCCCGAGGGTGCCGACACCACCCCGTCCGTGGTGGGCTACAACCCCAAGACCAGCGAGCGGCTGGTGGGCGCTTCCGCCAAGCGCCAGGCCGTCGCCCAGCCCAAGAGCACCATCTACTCCATCAAGCGGTTCATGGGCCTGCCCTTCGCCGACTCCGAAAAGGAGCAGAAGCTGGTGCCCTACACCGTGGAGCGCTCTGAAAAGGGCGGCTGCGTGGTGGACGTGATCGGCAAGAAGCTCAGCCCTGAAGAGATCAGCGCCGTCATCCTGGGCCGCATGAAGGAGGCCGCCGAGGCCTACCTGGGCGAGAAGGTCACAGGCGCCGTGATCACCGTGCCCGCCTACTTCAACGATGCCCAGCGCCAGGCCACCAAGGACGCCGGTGCCATCGCCGGCCTGGACGTGAAGCGCATCGTCAATGAGCCCACCGCTGCGGCCCTGGCCTATGGCATGGACAAGAAGAAGGACGGCACCATCGCCGTCTTCGACTTCGGCGGCGGCACCTTTGACATCAGCATCCTGGAAGTCAGCGAGGGCGTGGTCGAGGTGAAGTCCACCAACGGCGACACCCACCTGGGTGGCGACAACGTGGACCAGGCCGTCATCGACTGGCTGGCCGACGAGTTCTTCAAGGCTGAGGGCATCGACCTGCGCAAGCAGGCGGACGCCATGCAGCGCCTGAAGGAGGCTGCCGAGAAGGCCAAGATCGAGCTGTCCAGCACCACCCAGACCGACATCAGCCTGCCCTACATCACCGCCGATGCCAGCGGCCCCAAGCACGTCAACCAGACCCTCAGCCGGGCCAAGTTCGAGCTGATGATCGACCCCATCATCCAGAAGCTGCGCGGCCCCTGCGAGAACGCCGTGAAGGACGCCAAGCTGGCCCACCACGAGATCGAGGAAGTGGTGCTGGTGGGCGGCTCCACCCGCATCCCCATGGTGCAGGAGCTGGTGAAGAAGATCTTCGGCCGGGAGCCCAACAAGTCCGTGAACCCCGACGAGGTGGTGGCCCTGGGCGCCGCCGTCCAGGCGGGCGTGCTGGCGGGCGACGTGAAGGGCGTGCTACTCCTCGACGTGACCCCCCTCAGCCTGGGCATCAATGCCAACGGCGGCCAGATGAGCGTCATCATCCCCCGCAACACCACCATCCCCACCAAGCGCTCCGAGATCTACACCACCGCCGTGGACAACCAGCCCGGCGTGGACATCGAGGTGTTCCAGGGCGAGCGCCCTGTGGTCGAGGGCAACAAGCTGCTGGGCCAGTTCCACCTGGGTGACATCGCCCCGGCACCCCGCGGCATGCCCCAGATCGAGGTCACCTTCGACATCGACGCCAACGGCATCGTGCACGTCACCGCCAAGGACAAGGGCACGGGCAAGGACGCCAGCATCACCCTCACCGGGAGCACCGGCCTGTCCAAGGACGACATCGAGGCCAAGGTGCGGGATGCCGAGGCCCACAAGTCCGAAGACGAGGCCCGCAAGGCCCTCCTGGAGGAGAAGAACCACCTGGACCAGATGGTCTACCAGGTGGAGAAGCTCCTGAAGGAGAACGGCGAGAAGCTGCCGGAAGCCGACAAGAAGGAGGCCGAGGAGGCCATCGTCGAGGCCAAGGCCGCCCTCGCCAGCCTGGAGGCCGAGCGCATCAAGAAGGCCCTGGAGGTCCTCACCGCCAAGAGCCACAAGCTGGCGGAGAGTCTCTACAAGCAGGACCCCCCCGCCGACGGCGGTGCCGCCCCCGGCGCCCACCCCGGTGGCGAGAAGAAGGCCGATGACAACGTGATTGATGCAGAAGTAGTCAGTTAGGTTTGCCATCAAAAAAAGGGGCGCTTTTGGGCGCCCCTTTTTTTGTCTACAACAAATCTGAGTGCATTAGACTAAACCCATGGCTCATCCTGACTACTACAAAATCCTGGGGGTGCCGCGCGGCGCCTCGGATGAGGACATCAAGAAGGCCTACCGCAAGCTGGCGCGCAAGCACCACCCGGACCTGAACCCCGGCGATGCCAAGGCGGAGGCCGAGTTCAAGAAGCTGTCCGAAGCCAACGATGTGCTGTCGGACCCCGAGAAGCGGCGCAACTACGACAGCTTTGGGGATCCGGCGGGTCCCGGGGCCCAGGGGCCACCTGGGTTTCAACAGGAGGGGAGCTTCTCCTTCGAGGACCTGTTCTCGGGCATCGGCGGCCGCTCCTCCCGGCACGGACCCGAGCGGGGCGAGGACCTGGTCCACAGTGTGCGCCTGGGCTTCCGTGAGGCCTATGAGGGCACGCGCCTGAACCTGCGGATCAACCGCTCCGAGCCCTGTCTCTCCTGTCGCGGCACTGGTGAGGTGGGCCGCAGGGCCGAGACCTGCCAGGGCTGCCAAGGCAAGGGTCGGGTGGGGGGTGGCACCGGGTTCCTCTCCTTTGGCCGGGTCTGCCCGGACTGTGGGGGCAAGGGGTCCCGGACCCCGCCCTGTCCCGACTGCAAGGGGGCCGGCCGCCACGCCCGCCAGGACACGGTGAACATCGGCATTCCGGCCGGCGTGGATGACGGTGGTCGCCTGAAGGTGGCCGGCAAGGGTGAGGCGGGTCGGCGCGGCGGCGGTCCCGGGGACCTCTTCCTCCAGATCAGCATGGAGCCGGACAAGCGCTTCACCCGCAAGGGCGCCAACCTCAACGTCCTGATCGAGATCAGCTTCAGTGAGGCCGCCCTGGGCGCCAAGGTGCCGGTGCCCACCCCCGATGGGGAGCGCACCATCAAGATCCCACCGGCCACCCAGTCGGGGGCCAAGCACCGCCTCAAGGGTGAGGGGATGCCCATCCCCAAGACCAACGGCCAGCGGGGGGATGTCATCGTCGAGTTCAAGGTGGTGACTCCCACGCTGCGCGACGAGAAGAGCAAGGCCCTGATGCGGGAGTTGGGTGAGCTGAACGACGAGGAATGGCACAAGCAGCGGGGTTCGCATGGCTAATACGAGGGATCCCCGCATGGGGGCCTACATGATCGGCGTGGTGTCCGTGCGCTATGGCGTCCACCCGCAGACCCTCCGCCTCTATGAGCGGGAGGGCCTCCTCGCCCCCAGTCGCACCGAGGGCAAGACCCGCCTCTACAGCGACGAGGACCTGGAGCGTCTGGAGTTCATCCTGAACCTGACCCGGGACCTGGGCGTCAACCTGGCGGGCGTGGAAGTGGTGCTGGGTCTGCGGGACCGCCTGAACCGCATGCAGGAGGACATGGAGGGGTTGGTGCGGGTGATGGAAGCCGCCGGCCTCCGGGATGTGCCGCGCCCCGTCTCTTCCACAGGCCTGGTGAAGCTGGCCCCGCAGGGGCTGCGGAAGCGCTGAGACCTGCCCTTGGTGGCACAGTCGTTATAAAGTCTGGACACCCCCCCCATTGCGCGGGGGCCTTGCTATGCTGAACCCACGACCTGGGAGTTTCGTGCCCATCCGGCATCTCGAAGAGCGTTCGCTCGACAAGTACTTCGACTCGATCCGGCACCTGCCTCTGCTCACCGCCGAGGAAGAGCGGATCAATGGACGCTTGTGGCAGAACGACCGGAACCCCGAGGGCCTGCGCCGGTTGGTGGAGGGCAACCTCCGCTTCGTGGTCAAGGAGGCCCGCAAGTTCGAGGGCATGGGCCTGGACCTTCTGGACCTCATCAGCGAGGGCAACCTGGGCCTCATCGAGGCCGCCAAGCGCTTCGACCCAGAGCGCCTGAACAAGTTCCTCACCTACGCCTCGTGGTGGGTGCGGCAGGCGATCTTCCACGCCCTTGCGGAGCACGGCAATAAGATCCGTCTGCCCCAGAAGGTGGCGGGGCACCTGGTGCAGCTCAACCGCATCACCCAGAAGCTCAGCCAGAACCTGGGCCGGACGCCCCTGCTGCAGGAGATTGCCGAAGCATCGGGCATGCCTGTCGAAGAGGTGGAGCGCCTGCAGCTGCTCCAGCAGACCACCTCCACCGTGTCCACCGAGCAGGGCCTGGGCGACTCCGACCTCACAGTGGGCGACAGCCTGGAGCAGATGGTGGAGCCCTCGGCCATGCACACCATGGACCAGGAGTCCTTCCTGGAGCAGATCGAGTACAGCCTGGCCACCCTCACGGAGAAGGAGCGTCGGATCATCACCCTGCACTTCGGTCTGGGGGGCGAGGACCCCATGACCCTTGAGCAGATCGGGAAGCAGTTCAAGCCCTCCATCTCCCGGGAGCGCGTGCGGCAGCTGGAAGAGCGGGCCCTGGCCCGCATCCGGGAGCGCCGCAAGGATATCCTGGGGGGATTTCTGCGGGGGAGTGACGAGTCATGAAGGGAAAGCCGGACTGTCCCCGCTGTCAGGGCGAAGGCCTCATCTTTGATTCCGATCCGCGCAAGCCCGTGCGGATCTGCGGCTGCACGGCGGAGGTGGCCCCGGACGCCGACACCCTGGGCCTGCCCCAGCGCTACCGCGAGGCCGACTTCACCCGCTTCTGGAAGTGGTGGAACAACGTGCAGGCCAGCAACGCCCGCACCCTGCTGGATCGGGTGGGAGACCTGGAAGACCTGCTGGCCCGCCCGGTGGACGAGGTGGGCGAGCTGGAAGGCCGGGAGGAGCTGACCAAGCTCCTGGCCGCCCTGCGCAAGCGCCCCGAGCACGGCATCCGGCCCGCCGGCGCCGAGGGTCTGGCCCAGTGGGCCACCAGCGGCAAGTTCAAGTTCCGAAGAGGCTGGGAGCTGTGGTGGATCCACGGGCCCGCCCAGAGCGGCCGCAGCACCCTGGCCGCCGCCGCCCTCCGGGGCTGGGTGGAGCGCACGAGTCGGAGCGGGAGCTTCGTGTCGGTGCGCACCCTCAGCCAGGCCATCAAGGACGCCTACTACGATGTGCGCAGCTACCAGAACCAGGCCTTCCAGAGCGTGCGCGACCTGATCGAGCCCCTCCAGACTCCGGCCCTGCTGGTGCTGGATGACTGGGACCGCATGGACTCCGACATCCGCGTGGCCGCCGCCCTGGCCCAGCTGCTGGACCACCGCTACAGCGCCGAGCTGCCCACCATCCTGACGGCGGCGGCCCCGCCCGAGACCCTGGAGCGCCGGGAGGGCCACCCCCTGGCCCGCCTGGATGACAGCAGCCTGCTGGAGCGCCTGCGGGGCGCCGAGCGGGTGGAGATGGTGCCCGCCCTCAAGCCATGGATTGACCGCGTGGAGCGATGAAAGCCCTGCTTCGCGGCCTGCTCCGGATCCATCTGGCCCGCTCCTGGGGACTCTGGCTCCTGGTGGGGGGCCTGACCCTGCTCCTGGGCTGGGGCACTCTGCGGGTGGAGCGGGCCCTGGACCTCATGAGCCTGCTGCCGGCGGACCACCCTGTGGTGCGCGCCAACCTCGAAGCCGGGGTGGGCCACCAGGAGCTGGTCTGGCTGGTGGCCGAGGGCAGTGAGGGGGACCTGGAGGCGCGGCGGGCCTGGGTCGAAGGGCTCCTGGATCGCCTGCAGACCGACAGTGGCCTGCCCTTCAACGGCCTGGCCGCCGAAGGCCGCCTCTCTGAGCCCATGGCGGACACCGCCGGGGTGAGCCCCTGGCCAGCCCTCCTGGCGCTGGGTGCCATCGCCGAGGGCGACCCCGCCGTGGGACGCCTCACCACCCAGACCCTCTACACCCTGGCCCCGGCCTGGCTGGGGGACCGACTGGCCCCCCTCACGGACCCAGCGGCCCTCCAGCGCCAGTTACAGGTCACCGCCCGGGCCCTGGCTTCGCCGGACCCCCTGGCGGCGGGCCTGGCGCGCCTGGACCCCCTGGGCCTGCGGGACCTGGCCCCCCAGGACCATGAGGGCATGGCCAAGGCCCGGGAGCTGAACCGGGCCTTCACCCTCCGGCTCCGGGCGGGCTACATGGAGACCAAGGACGGGCGCTTCGTCCTGCTGCCCCTGGTGGCGGCCTTCCCGCCCACGGATGCCAAGGCCACCACCCGGGCCCTGCTGTGGCTGGGCCGGGGCGCCAAGGGGCTTCTGCCGGAGAAGGTCGGTCTCCCGGAGGCCGCCGCCGCCCTGGCCCCGGGCCCGGACCGGGCCTTTGCCCTCCAGGTGACCGGCGCCCACGCCATCACCGCCTGGGAGTCCCACCGCCTCACCCTGGAGGTCCTGCAGAGCCTGGGCCTGAGCTTCCTGCTGGTGGGTCTGGTCTACTGGCTGGGGTTCCGCACCCTGGCAGGCTACGGCTTCGTCATGGTGCCACTTCTGGTGGGCATGTTCTGGGCCCTGGGCCTCACGGGCTGGGTGCTGGGCCGGGTGAACCTCATGGCCGCAGGCTTTGGTGCCGTGCTCCTGGGCGTGGGCGACGATGTGGGCATCCTCCTCTTCAGCCGCTACCGGGACGAGCGCCGGGCGGGCCGGGACCGGGGTCTGGCCCTGCGTGCTGCCCTCTTGGGTACCGGCCCCGGCGTGGTGGCCGGCGCCTTGGCCACGGCCATGGCCTTCCTGGCCCTGGCCTTCGCCCCCTTCCCCGGCATCCGGGACCTGGGCCTCACCACAGGCCTGGGCCTGCTGGCCTGCCTGGTCGCCACCTTCCTGGTGCTGCCGCCGCTGCTCCTGCTCTTCGATCGCGGCACCGGGACCTTCGCCCCGGGCCCCGCCCTGCCCCTGCCTCGGCAGCGCCGCTGGGCCCCCTGGGCTGCCCTGGCGCTCCTGCTCATCGCCCTCATGGGGGCTCCCCGCACCCGCTGGGAGGAGGACCTCCGGCGCTTCCGGGCCCTGGGCAACCCGGCCCTCACCCTGCAGGAGCGCCTCAGCCGCTCCCTCGGTGCCAGCCTCCAGCCCCTCGCCCTCCAGATCCCCCTGGACGACCCGGATCGACTGCCCGCCCGGTGGAACCGCCTCAGCCCCATCCTGCGCCAGGCCGGCCTTCCCGTCCCGGACTGGAAGCTCCTCGACCCGGAGCTGCGCCATGTCCTGGGCTCCGAGACCTGGCGCCACCAGGTGCTGGAAGCCGCAGCCAAGGCCGGCCTGGACCCCGCAGGCCTGGAAGGTCCCCTCACGGCCCTGGCCGCCGCCGCCGCCGATCCCGGCCAGCCCGTGCGGGCGCTCCAGTCCCTCTTGCCCCGCACGGCGCCCCCGGAGACCCGCCGCCCCTGGACCCTGTGGGAGGGCCTCCGTCGCCGGCCTCCGCCGGTCGCCACGCCCCCGGCCCTGACCCTGCCCCTGCGCCTGGACGAAGCCACCCTGGAGCGCCTCACCCCTGCGGTGGAGGCCGCCGGCGGGCGCTTTGTGGGCACCCAGCCCCTCTTCCGGGTGGTCAAGGGCATCGCCAAGGAGGCCGTCCAGCAGGCGGTGCTCCTGGCCCTGGCCGCCATCTTGGGGATCATCGCCCTCTTTGGTCGCAACCTGCGCTTTGTCCTCCTGGCCCTGGTGCCGCTCCTCGCCAGCCAGGCGGGGGTGCTGGGAGCCCTGGGCTGGGGCGGTGAGCCCCTGACTTTCCTGTCCCTCATGGCCATCCCCATCGCCCTGGGGGTGAGTGTGGACACCGCCTTCAACCTGCTGCACCGGGCCCGGGGCGAGGCCGATGCCCCCCGCCAGGTGGCCCGGGTGAACGCCGTCTGTGCCGGGACCACCCTGGCGGGCTTCGGCGGCATGGTCTTCAGCGGCTACCGGGGCCTGCGGGGCCTGGGCCTGGCCTGCCTGGGCGGCGTCGCCCTGGCCCTCGCCCTCACCCAGTGGCTGCTCCCTCGGCTCCTGGAAAAGTGGCCCCTGGAGAAGAAGTAGTTGTCCCAGTGAAGACAAAAAGAAAAGCGTTTAACCACGAAGACACGAAGACCACGAAGAAAAACACAACCCGGTACACAGGTAGTCCTTCGTGGTTAAAAGGTTCTTTCACTACCCTTGATCGAGTCCCTATGAATCCGCTGAACGACATCCTTCAAGCCCGCCTCGCTGAGGGCGCTGTGCCTGCGTCGGAGGTGATGGCGCTGGGGCTCTACCACCCGGAGCACGGGTACTACCGGCGGGCGGAGGGCCCCTGGGGCTTTGCGGGGAAGGACTACTACACGGCCCTCGACCTGGGGCCGCTGCTGGGGCAGACGCTGGCCCTGCGCCTGGAGGCCGCCTGGGAGGACCTGGGCCGCCCGGCGGTGTTCACGGCCATGGAGCCCGGTGCCGGCCGAGGCTGGCTGGGCCGCGATGTGCTGAGCGCCGCCACCGGAGCCTTCGCCGAGGCCCTCGTCTACGTCCACTGCGACGACAACCCCGCCGCGCGCAGGGCTGCGGAGGAAGCCCTTGCGCCTTTTCTCACAACAAAGCGCGCGCGCTTTGTTGCCGAAACGGACCCCCTGGAGCCCTTTGTGGGCGCCGTCTTCTCGAACGAGCTGTTCGACGCCCTGCCCGCTCAGCCCTGGCGCTGGGATGGAGACCAGTGGACCCGAGAGGTGCTCACTCCCGAGGGCCCGCAGTGGCAGGCCAGTGCTCCCGGTGAGGCCGGGGCCTGGTTTGCGACCCACACGGATGGGCTGGAGCCCATGGACGGGAGCATCTGGTGTGAGGGCCTGCCGGGCCTGGTGCATGAGCTCGCGACGCCCCTGCAGGCGGGCCTCTTCCTGGCGGTGGACTACGGCGAGTCCGCCGGCCGCCTCCTGGCCAAGGGTGCGGACCTGCGGCGCTTCAAGGCCCACGGGGTTGATGGCAAGTGGCACGAGGACCTGGGCGAGGCCGACCTCACCGCGGATGTGGACTTCACCCGCCTGGCCACCCTGCTGGAAGGTGAAGGCTTCGGCGGCCTCGGGCAGGTGGAGCTCAGCCGCTGGATCCGCACCCACGCCCCCCTGGATCGCTGGGGGGCTGAGTGGCAGGCCCTGCCGGAGCCAGAGCGCCGCGCCCGCACCGAGAACCTGCTGCAGCTCACCCTGCCCAACATGATGGGGAGCCGCTTCCGGGTCCTGGAGGCCTGGCGGGCCTGAGCCTTCCTGGGGCCACGGCGTTCCTTCTGCTCGACGGCGGGGCCGGGTTTTGCTGAACTGGAGGTTCGCCCCGCGTTGGGGCCCCCCTGATACGCTTCCGCCATGACCTCTGTTGACCTCATCCAGCCCGCCGAGTGGGCCCCCCACAGTGCCTGCTGGCTGGCTTGGCCTGCCCATGGCCACCTGTGGCAGGAGAACCTCGGCCCGGCCCAGGCCGAGTTTACGGCCCTGTGCCTGGCCATTGCCGAGGACGGCGGCGAGGCCCTGGACCTGCTGGTGGCGGACGCCGCCGCCGAGGCCCAGGCTCGTCTGGCCCTGGCGCCGATCCTGGCCCAGGTCCGCTGCCACCGCATTCCGGTGGGCGACATCTGGCTGCGGGACACGGCGCCCATCTTCCTGCAGGAGGGCCGTGCCCTGCGGGCGGCCTGCTTCGGCTTCAACGGCTGGGGTGGCAAGTACGTGCTGCCGGAAGATGACGCGGTGGCCGGCCGGGTGGCCGAGCGCAGCGGCGTGCCTTGCTGGGACGCTGACTGGATCCTCGAGGGCGGCTCGGTGGAGCCCGACGGCGAGGGGACGCTCCTCACCACGCGCCAGTGCCTGCTCAACCCCAACCGCAACCCTGGCCTGTCCGAGGCCGAGGTGGAGGCCCGCCTGCGGGCGGACCTGGGCGCCCGCAAGGTGCTCTGGCTGGACGAGGGCCTCATCAACGACCACACCGACGGTCACATCGACACCCTGGCCCGCTTCGTGGCGCCGGGCGTGGTGGTGTGCATGGCGGCGCAGGATCCGGCGGATCCCAATGCGCCCATCCTGGACCGCATCGCCGCCGACCTCGCCGCCTGCACGGACGCTCGGGGCCGCCGGCTGCAGGTGCTCCGCATCCCCTCGCCGGGCCTCCTGCACGATGAAGATGGCCGCCTCCTGCCCGCCAGCCATGTGAACTTCTACATCGGCAACCGCAGCGTTGTCGTGCCCACCTATGGCACCCCCGCCGGTGCCGCCGCCGTGGCCGCTCTGGCCCCCCTCTTCCCGGGCCGCCGGGTGCTGGGTCGCTCCGCCCTCGCCATCCTCAGTGGTGGAGGTGCCTTCCACTGCATCACCCAGCAGCAGCCGGAGGTCCTGTGAACGCAGCCCAGCCTGTTCGAGTCGCCGCCACCCAGTGCGCCTTCACCGAAGACCTCGCCGAGAACGTCGCCCGGGTGGAGGCCCTGGTGCGCCAGGCCGCCGCCGCTGGCGCCCAGATCATCCTGCCCTCGGAGCTGTTCGAGGGCCCCTACTTCTGCCGGGAGGAGAAGGACGCCTTCTTCGACCTCGCGCAACCCGCTGTTGGCCACCCCACGATCGCCCGCTGCCAGGCCCTGGCCCGGGAGCTGGGGGTGGTCATCCCGGTCTCCTTCTTCGAGCGGGACGGGCACGCCCACTACAACAGCCTGGCCATGGTGGATGCGGATGGCTCCCTGCTGGGCATCTACCGCAAGAGCCACATCCCGGATGGGCCCGGCTACGAGGAGAAGTTCTACTTCCGCCCCGGCAACAGCGGCTTCAAGGTCTGGGATACCCGCTTCGGCAAGGTGGGCGCCGGCATCTGCTGGGACCAGTGGTACCCCGAGTGCGCCCGGGTGCTGATGCTCATGGGGGCGGAGCTTCTCTTGTACCCCACGGCCATCGGCACCGAGCCTGAGAACCCGGGCCTGGACACCAAGGACCTCTGGCAGCGGGCCATGGTCGGCCACGCAGTGTCGAACGTGGTGCCGGTGGTGGCCGCCAACCGCATCGGCACCGAGGGCGACCAGACCTTCTACGGCCACTCCTTCATCGCCGACCACCGCGGCGAGAAGGTGGCAGAGCTGGGCCGCACGGACACGGGCTTCATCACCGCTGATCTGGACTTGGCAGAGATCCGGCGGAACCGGGCCTCCTTCGGCTTCTTCCGGGACCGCCGGCCCGACCTCTACGGCCTGATCAGCGAAGTCTGAGGAAGCCTTCTATAGCCGGAACTGACCCACCTGCTGGTGCTGGTCCTCGGCCACCCGGGCCAGGTCGGCGGCGGTGCGGGCCACCTCGGCCACGGTCTGCGCCATCTGGGCCGAGGCCGAGGCGTTGTGGGCCACGCGGTCGAGGTTCTCTTCCACCTGCTCGGCCACCTCGGCGCTGGTGCGGGCCTGCTCGTCGGCCGCGGCACCCACCTCCAGGATCACGGCGGCCAGGGCCTGGATGCTGGTCTCGATGGTGCTGAGGGCGGACACCGTGGCGCCCACCATGCCGGCGCCCTGGTCCACGGAGGCATTGCTGCGCTCGATGAGCTCGCCGATCTCGCGGGCGGCGGCGCCGCTGCGCTCCGCCAGCTTGCGGACTTCCTCGGCCACCACGGCGAAGCCCTTGCCCATGGTCCCGGCCTTGGCAGCCTCGATGGCGGCATTGAGCGACAGCAGGTTGGTCTGGCGGGCGATGTCCTGGATCAGGCGCACGGCGGCCACCATGCGCGAGGTGGAGGCCCGGATGTCCTCCATGGCATGAGCGCTCTCGCCCCCGGCCTGGGCGCCCCGCCGCACCGCGGCCACGGCCGCCTCGGACTCGGCCTGGGAGCGGTGGATGCTGCCGGAGACCTGCTCGATGGAGGCGGACAGCTCGGTGACAGCGGCGGCCACGCGCTCGAAGGCGGCGCGCTGGGCCTCGGAGTTCCGCGCCAGGCTGGCGCTGGTGGCGGCCATCTGCTCGCTGCTCGCGGAGAGCTCGGTGGCCCCGCTGGCCACGGAGCTGGAGGACCCGGTGACGCTCTGGAAGATGCCCCGGATCCGGGCGTTGTACTCGTTGAAGGCCTGGGCGGCCTGGCCAATCTCGTCCGTGCTCTCCACCTCGAGCTGCAGGGTCAGGTCGCTGCGGCGCAGGCCATCGGCCAGGGCCTGGGCGGGGCGGGTGATCCAGAGGCTGATGCGGTAGACCACCAGGAACGTGAGCATCCACACGACGAACGAGGCAGCGATGTTGAAGACGAGGTCCCGCCAGGGCCCCTGGGAGAGGTCCATCCCGCGCTCCACCAGGCCCTGGGCCTGCAGCCGCTGGTAGATGGTCCAGGTGTCGTGCAGGTTGAAGAAGGCATAGCCCAGGATGGGCGGCAGGATCATCAGCAGGAGTTTTCCTCGGATGCTGAGGCGATGGGACAGGGACATGGGGGGCTCCGCCTTGTTAAGAACCGGCTTCCTGGTTATCGGCCCCGCCGGGGGGATCCTGAGATTCAGGCGGGGGGATGCAGGCTCTGGTCCAGGGTTCGGAGCACGCTGAGCACCTGGAAGGGGTCCACCACCAGGTGACCGGCCGCCCCCACTGCCAGGGCATGACCCCGCCGCCGCTCCAGCCCCTCGCCTGCTGTGGCCATGAGCACGGGCAAGGGGCAGCCCTCGTCACGGACCAGTTGCCGGCAGCGATCCAGGGGTGACCCGGACCGCAGGGGTGGGTGAATCACCACCAGCCGGAGACGGCCCCAGCCAGCGCCATCCACGCCCAAGGGGGCCAGGAGGGGGCGAAGGGGGCCCTTCACGGCATCCAGGGCCACCACGCCATACTTCCGGCCCACGGCCTCGGCCAGCCGGGCCGGGAAGGCCTCGCCCTCGGCCAGCACCAGGATCAGCGGGTCCCGGTCCACCAGGATGCGGGGCTGCGCCACGGGCAGCGTCTTCGCCGCGCCAGCCCCCCCGGGGGAGGCCAACAGCCTACGGGACTCCAGCCCTCCCGGGCTGAAGCGGGACTGATCTCGCTGGGCCTGGGCATGCGCGGCCTCCAGGAGCCAGCGGTGGTAGCGGCCCACCTGCACCCGGTCTGCCCGGTCGGTGATGCGCAGGCCCCAGGTCCGCTCCCCAAAGTAGGCCACCCGCACCGGGAGGGGCAGGGTCTCCCCCACCGCAGCGCGCAGGTCCACCGAGGAGGTGGCGTTGAGGCGCAGCACGTCCCCCAGGAAGCGGGTGCTCTCCGGCGGGGCCAGCTCCAGGCCGTCCTCCCCGAAGGCCGTGGCAAAGCCGTCCTTGATGTTGTTCTGCTGGTCGGCGAAAGGGCATGGGATGGGGCGATCCGGCACATACTCCGCCAGCCGATGGGTATCCAGGGCCCGCAGAAGGCGAGGCAGGGTCACATGGGCAGCCTCGGTGCCGCGGTAGCTGCCGTGGCCGCCGAAGTCCACCACGGCCTCATAGGGCAGGCCCCGGTCCAGGAGGTGGAGGGTGAGCCTGGTGCCAGGCTTCAGCCCCCACTGGCCGCGCTCCAGGCTGGACATGGCCAGGATGACCCGGTCTGGGGCATCCGCCAGCACCTTGAAGTCTCCCCGAAAGGTCCCATAGAGCACCTGGACAGACTCGTCATTTTCGCACAACCGTTGAAAAGCCATGCGGATGGCTTGAGTCTCATCCTTATTGAGGCTGCGGGTACCCATGGCCCATTCATCGGAACAGGGCCTCCGGACTATAGTTTGTCCAGAATTTCCTCCACCGCCGTGTAGGGGTCCACCAGGCGGTCAGCGATGCCCTGGAGAGCGGCCTCCACCCGCTCCGGGCCAGCCTTCTCCCGGGCCCGGCGGGAGGCCGCCTCCGCCAGCAGGGAGTCGAAGCGCAGGCGGGCCCGCTCCCGGGCCTTGCGGGCCAGGCCGCCGTGCGCCCGCAGCCAGACGCCGTGCTCCCGGAGCTGGTCGAGCAGCTCCCCAATGCCTTCCCCCCGCTGGGCCACGGTCCGCAGCACCGGGGGGTCCCAGTCCCGGGGGTGGGCCAGGGACTTCATGCTCTCGATCTCCCGCTCCACCTGGTCGGCACCGTCCCGGTCCGCCTTGTTGATGACGAACAGATCGGCCACCTCCATGATCCCGGCCTTGATGGCCTGGATCTCGTCCCCCATGCCCGGGACCAGCACCACCACACAGGTCTGGACGCAGCTCACCACATCCACCTCGTCCTGGCCCACCCCCACGGTCTCCACGATGACCGTGTCGTAGCCGGCGGCGTCCAGGAGGTCGATGGCGTCCTGGGTGGCCCGGGCGAGACCGCCCAGGGCGCCCCGGGTGGCCATGCTGCGTATGAAGATGCCGGGATCCGAGGCGCAGCGGCCCATGCGGATGCGGTCCCCCAGGATGGCGCCCCCGCTGAAGGGCGAGGTGGGGTCCACGGCCAGGATGCCCACCCGCTGGCCCTGGGCGCGCAGGGTCCGGGCCAGCTGATCCGTGAGGGTGCTCTTGCCGGCCCCCGGGGAGCCGGTGATGCCCACCACGGCAGCCCGGCCCAGGTGGGGCCAGAGACTGGCCATGAGGTCCCGGGCCCCCGGGTGGCCGTTCTCCATCCAGGAGATGGCCCGGCCCAGGGCCCGGGCCTCCCCGCGACGCAGGGGCTCCAGGAGATCGGTGGCAGCGGACATGCGCCCAGGATGCCAGATCCGGGGCCTTCCCCAGGGTCCGAACTCGCAGGGTGCCCCCGGATGGGCTACCCTGGACCCTCGGCTTTGGCCGAAGTGGAACCTAGACAAATGAAGAGAGGGCCCGCCCCCATGAAAGATCCCGAGGCCGTGGATCCAGCGACGGAACCAGCCGTCCGGCTACCTGCGGTGCTGCTGACCAAGCGGGCCGCCGTGGCTCCGCCGGACCCCGAGGCCCCCCGGGAGAAGTCCTGTGCCGAGTGCGGCCACGGCTTCGTCGTCGAGGCCGGCCAGAAGTTCTACCTCTGTCCCGACTGCTACCGCCGCTCCTTCACCTACCGCCGCAAGGGGGGCCGGGATGCGGCCACCATCCTCAGCCAGATCACCTGTGCCGCCTGCGGGGCCTCCGAATACCTGCCCTTCCTGCCGGATGACCCGACCAAGGCCCTGTGCCGCGCCTGCTTCGCCAAGCAGCGTCCGGAACCAAAGGGCCCGGCCCGACACAATCATCGTTAGCCCGAGGAGTTCACATGCGCCTGTCCGTCCTGCCCCTGTTGCTCATTGCCAGCCTCCTACCTGCCCAGACCCCAGCCAAGCCCGCCGCCAAGGCGAAGCCTGCCGCCAAGGCCACGCCTGCCAAGGCCAACCCTGACGCAGATGCCGCCCGGAAGGCCCTCCTGGAGACCCTGGACGCGGTGAACAACGCCTGGTTCGGTCAGCCCTACCAGACCATCAATGCCGTCCAGCTGCAGGGCACCCTGGGCATCTCCCTCAGCGGCGCCGCCATCAACCAGAAGGTGGACAGCCTCAGCCAGGGCGCCGTCAAGGGGAACAGCACCGGGGGTCAGGCCAACCTCCGGGTGAAGAGCACCTACTTCGCCAACGGTGACTTCCGCACGGACCTGGCCGGGGACTTCGGCACCCTGCTCTACACCCGGCGCGGCAACCGCGGCTTCCTGTACAGCAAGGAGCAGAACGCCTACACCACCCGCATCGACCTGGCTCCCGCAGACGCTCCCCTCACCTACATGTCCTGGTTCCGCCAGACCCTCAACGACATCAAGGCCGTCTACGTCGACGCCCCCACCTTCTCGGCCAGCCAGGCCGGCGAGGAGACCTCCGAGGGCCGCACTCTCCAGCGCCTGGTCTTCAGCGCCCCCACCCCGGCCTGGGATCCCAAGAAGCGCGAGCAGAGCGTGGCCCAGAGCCTGGGCTTCTGGAAGCGAGGCAAGCTGGAAGTGGCCATCGACAAGGCCACCAAGCAGCCGGTGCGGATGGAGTTCCGCAACGATGAGCAGGGCGTCCACACCCGCATGGACTTCAGCTATGGCACCGGTGGCCGCCTCACCGCAGTCAATGTGGCCAACAGCAGTCGCGGCTTCGAAGGCCCGGGCTGGCTCCGGGTGGGCTACGGTGGCGAGGGTCGCATGTCCAACGTGGCGGGCGAGTTCAGCAGCCAGGACAAGAAGATCTCCTTCGCCATGGACATGAGCTGGACCAAGTCCACCGGCGCCGCCGAGCTGATCGCCGTCCCCCCCGCCGGCGCCACCAAGCGCGGCCGCGAGGACATGGAGACCCAGCTGGCCCTGGGCGCCGCCTCCCGCATCTTCGACCTCCAGCGCGCCGGCCTCAACCTGCGTAGCATCGCCATCGGTGGCAAGTAGCCTGAGGGCCCGTCACGCCCATTTGCTATACTTCAGCTTCGTCGGGGCGTGGCGCAGCCTGGTAGCGCATCTGCTTTGGGAGCAGAGGGTCGGAGGTTCGAATCCTCTCGCCCCGACCAGTAAAAGGGGGCCAACTGGCCCCCTTTTACTGGTCGGAAAAGCGCGAGAGGATTCGGACCTCCGAGTGGACTGCCAAAGGCGCGGCTAGATGCCGCGCCGACGCAGGCCGGCGATTGGCGCAGCCAAGCGCGGTTCGAATCGACTGCCCTGATGGGTCGGCGTCCAGAACGGGGCACGGCGAGAGGATTCGAACCTCCGAGTGGGATCGTGAAGGGGCGACTTGATGTCGCCCCGTAGCGAGACCGGCGATTGGCGTAGCTAGGCGCAGTTCGAATCCTCTCGCCCCGACCAATGTAACAAGGGATCTAGGGCTGCACCCATGCGGCCCTTTTCACTAAAAGGGCTCCGTGCAACTGCCAGTCAACCAAGAATCGATTCTAGGGTGCTCATGACACGCTGCCGGGGAGTGATTGCTTTGGGTTCTTCATGGCATGTGGTGAACGTTGGTAGCCTGATCCCCCCTTTCAGGTCGCGCATGGCGGAGTCCGCCCATGCGCCCACACTCTAAACGCCTTCCAGTCCCGCAGCTCAGCGCCCCAATGGATCACGAGATGCCCGGCACATTGCCGGGCATTGGTATTTCCGGCGTAGGCGCTGGTTGGCCCTCCAGAACCAGATTCGCGATAGTCGTAAAACGGTCTGGACCAAATTACGATAGGCACGATAATGGTCACATGAGCAGCCGACCCCGTTTCTACGCCACCCTACTGGAGGACCACTTCCGGCGGAACCGACAGATGGCCCTGGTCAGCGGGCCGCGACAAGTGGGGAAAACGACGGCGTGCCGTGCCGTGGGTAGCGTCTACCTCAACTGGGACAACCAGGATGACCGACGCATCCTGCTGAAGGGGCCCGGGGCGTTGGCGGAGCGCCTTGAATTGGATCGGCTCCGGGCGGAGCCGGTTCGGGTGGTGTTGGACGAGCTTCACAAGTATCCCAAGTGGAAGGGGTTTCTGAAGGGGTTCTTCGACACCTACAACGACCGGGCCCATGTGATGGTGACGGGGAGTTCCCGCCTGGACGTGTTCCGACGCGGGGGCGACAGCCTCATGGGCCGCTACCTGCACTACCGCATGCATCCCTGGTCCGTGGCCGAGTGCAGTCGGGTGGAGCTCCCAGAGCAGGAGACCCGGCCCCCAGTGGCCATCCAGCCGGAGGACTGGGAGGCGCTATGGACGCATGGGGGTTTCCCCGAACCCTTCATCCGCCGGGATATCCGCTTCACGCGGCGCTGGCACTCCCTGCGCATGGACCAGCTTGCTCGAGAAGACCTGCGCGAAGTCACCCGTGTCCAGGAACTGGGGACGTTGGAAACGCTGATGCGGATCCTGGCTGAGCGCAGCGGCCAGCAACTCATCTACACCAATCTGGCGACAGAGTTGGGTGTGGCCGTGGACACCGTTCGGCGCTGGGTGGACCTCCTGGGCCGGTTGCACTATGGCTTCCTCGTGCGTCCCTGGTTCACCAATGTCGCCAAATCCTTGCGCAAGGAGCCCAAGTGGTTCCTCAGGGACTGGAGTGGTATTGCTGACGAGGGGGCCCGGGCTGAGACCCTGGTGGCCTGTCATCTCCTGAAAGCCGTGGAAGGCTGGACCGACCTGGGTTTCGGCGAATTCGAGCTTCGTTATCTCCGCGACAAACAGAAGCGGGAGGTGGACTTCCTTGTGGTGAAGGACCAGAAGCCCTGGTTCCTGGTGGAGGTCAAGAAGAGCGACACGCACCTGTCCCCCTCCTTGGCCTATTTCCAGAACCAGACCTCGGCCCCCCATGCCTTCCAGGCGGTCCTCAACCTACCTTTCGAGGCTGTGGACTGCTTCACAGCCCAAAAGCCCGTGGTGGTCCCGGCGCTGACCCTGCTGAGCCAGTTGCTCTGATCTCAGGGCCCAGGTGGCCCGCTGCGTGGTCGTGCGGGATGGCTAGATCTTCGGTGATCGTGAGCCGGTCCTGAACCCTTCGATTGGCCCATGTTGGCGGGGAATCGACCGCGATCGACTCAGGCGTGAGGGCGGGCCGAAGCCCACGCTCCACGAGTTCCTCGACGATCAAGGAGATCGGAACCCTGCGCTGGGCCACCATGGTTCCGAAGCGAAGGGGTCGGAGCCTCCTCGGAGGTTCGAATCGACTGCCCTGGTGGGTCGCAGCCAACGAAGGGGGGCAGCGAACCGCCGAGTGACCTTGCAGAGGCGTGCCCTCTGCCCTCCCTGCCACGATAAAGGCTGGGACCCGCCAGGCCCCACCGTTTACGGGAGCCCCCATGATCCTCAGGACAAGGTTTCGAAGCACCCTGGTGGCCCTTTTCCTCGGCGCCCTGACCCTACCCGCTGCCCCCCCCAGCGGCTTGCCGAAGGCCCTCACCCGCCAGCTGGATTCAGAGCTGAGGGCGGTGGTGACCGCACCCGGTCAGGAGCTCATGAGCCTGTCGGTGCTGGCGGTGCGGCGGGGGCGGGTGGTCTATCAGCGGCAGTTCGGGGCGGCCTGGGTGGATCCTACAGACCCCGCCAAGCGGCACCCGGCGGAAGCCCGCACCCTCTACCGCATGGCCTCCATCTCGAAGCTGGTGACCACCCTGGGGGTGCTGCGGCTGCTGGAGCAGGGCCGCCTGGACCTGGACCGGGACCTGGGCGACTACCTGGGCTTCCCCCTGCGCAACCCGCACTTTCCGGCTGTGCCGGTGACCCTGCGGCACCTGCTGACCCATACGTCCTCGCTGCGGGACGACGCCGGCTACTACTGGGACGCCGCCAGCCGCACCCACCTCAAGGACGTGCTGGTCCCCGGCGGGAAGGCCTACGGTGAGGGCCGGATGTGGTCCCCCCAGGCGCCGCCTGGGGCCTACTTCCAGTACGCCAACCTGCCCTGGGGCGTGGTGGGCACGGTGATGGAGCGGGTGACCGGCGAGCGCTTCGACCGCCTCATGCGGCGCCTGGTGCTGGACCCACTGGGCCTGCCCGGGGGCTTCCACCCCGCAGACTTCTCCCCGGCGGAGCTGGCCAGCGTGGCCACCCTCTATCGCAAGCGGCGGGAGGTGGCGGGGAAGGAGGTCTGGGAGCCCCAGGGCCCCTGGATCGTTCAGGTGGATGACTATGTCTCGGCGCCGCCCCCGCAGCGGGCCCTGCCCGACTATGTGCCGGGCACCAATGGGACGCTCTTCGGGCCCCAGGGCAACTGCCGCCTGTCGGCGGAGGGCCTGGGCCGCATCCTCCTCCTGCTGGCGGATGGGGGCGTGAGTCGGGGCCGCCGCCTCCTCAAGCGGTCCAGTGTGGACCTCATGCTGAGCACCCAGTGGCAGGCGGACGCCACCGGAGCCAACGGCAACAGCGGCGGCGAGAACCCCCAGGGCAAGCCCCGGCGCCTCATGAATGCCTGGGGCCTGGGGGCGCAGCACTTCCTGGATCTGCCGGGCCCCGGTGGCGGGGATCGCCTGGTGGAAGGCGGCGGCCTGCGGGCGGTGGGCCACATGGGCAGTGCCTGGGGCCTCACCTCGGGCCTGCTGATTGACCGCAAGACCCGCAGCGGCTTTGTCTTCCTCATCGGCGGCTCGGCCTTCGATCCCGACACCCATCCCGGGATCTACTCCGGCTTCCCCCGCCACGAAGAGCAGATCATGACCGCCCTCTACCGCCGGGCCGTCCAGGGGCGCAGCCGCTGAGCTCAGACCTCCAGCGCGTCCCGGACGGCCTGGAGCAGCTCGTTGCGGGTGAAGGGCTTCTGCAGGAAGCCGAGGCCGTCCAGGCGGGGGGCCGCAAGGCCCAGGTTGGAGGCCGGGTAGCCTGAGAGGAAGAGCACCTTCATGCCGGGTCGCAGCGTGCGGATGCCCTCCCAGAGGCCTGGACCATCCAGGCCTGGCATGACCACGTCCGTGGCCAGGAGGGTTGGCGCCAGGCCCTCCTCCACCCACCGCAGGGCTTCCAGGGGCGAGGGCGTGCTGGTGACCTGATAGCCGGCATCCTCCAGGATGCGGGCGGCGGTCTCCAGCAGGATCTCCTCGTCCTCCACCAGCAGGACGGACTCATGCCCCCCAGCAGCGCCTGGCGCTGGCCCAGCACTGGCGGCCGGGTTGCCGCCGGGCAGGCGGGGCAGGTGGATGGCGAAGGTGGTGCCCTGGCCCGGGTTGGTGGCCACCTGGATGAAGCCACCGTTCTGGCGGACGATGCCGTAGACGGTGGCCAGGCCCAGGCCTGTGCCTTGTCCCGGCGCCTTGGTGGTGAAGAAGGGCTCGAAGATGTGGGGCAGGATCTCGGCGGGAATGCCCCGGCCCGTGTCCCGCACCCGCAGCACCACGTAGTCGCCGGGCTCTGCATCTGGAAGGCGGTTGGCGTCTGCCCCCAGGGTGGCGTTGGCCGTCTCCACCGTGATGGTGCCGCTGGTCCCCAGGGCATCCCGGGCGTTGACCACCAGATTGGTCAGGATCTGCTCGACCTGGCTGGGGTCCATCCACACATTCCACAACCCGAGCGCAGGCTGCCAGGCCAGGGTGTGCTGCTCGCTGATGAGGCGGCGCAGCATCTTCTGGGTGTCCTCCACCTTGTCGTTCAGGTTGAGCAGGGTGGGTTGGATGGCCTGCTGGCGGGCGAAGGCCAGTAGCTGGCGGTTCAGGTCGGCAGAGTGGAGGGCGGCCTTGCGGATCTGCTCCAGGTCCCGGCGCAGGTTCGGCATCGCCTCGGTGCGCTCCAGCAGCAGGTCCGTGTAGCCGATGATGACGCCCAGCATGTTGTTGGTGTCGTGGGCCACGCCTCCAGCCAGTTGGCCCAGGGAGTCCAGCCGCTGGGACTGGTTGAGCATGGCCTCCAGGCGCTTGCGTCCCGAGATATCGCGCACCACCGACACCAGGGCGTTCTGCCCATACCAGCACACGCGCCGGACGGCGACCTCCACGTCAAGGGGGGCCTCTGGGCGGGTGGGCCGGCGCGCCTGCCACTCGAAGACCAGGGAGCCGTCCCGGTCCAGCTGGTGGCGCATGGTCTCGATGTGGGCGAGGGTGAGCGGGCCTTCGGAGTAGTCCTGGATGGTGTGGTCCCGGAAGGTCTCCCGGGTCACCTCGTACATGGCCAGCATGGCATCATTGGCCTCGAGGACGTGGCCCTCCCAGTCGTGGATGAAGATGGCATCGTTGAGGCCGTTGAAGAGGGTGAGGAGGTTCTCCTCGGAGCGGCGCAAGCTCTCCCGGGTCTCCTCCAGCTGGGCCACGCGCGCCAGTAGCTCCGGGTAGTAGGTCCTCCGCGAGGAGTCCGTACCCAGGCCGATGATGCTGTCGCGCAGCTGGCTCCAGTCTTGCGGTTCGTTCATCTACATGGCCTCAGCGTAGAGGGCCCGCAGGTCATCCCGGCTGGGAGGCCGCGGGTTGGTGGCATTGCAGGGGTCCAGGATGGCCTTGCCGGCCAGGCGGGGCAGGTCGTCCAGGCGCACGCCCCGGGCCGCCAGGCCTTCGTCGATGCCGCAGTCCCGGCGCAGGTCCAGCACGTGGCGGAGGATCCGGCTCCGGCCCTCACGCTCGTTCAGGCCCCGCAGGTCGCAGCCCAGGGCCTCGCCAATGCGGCGGTAGCGCTCCGGTGCCGTGGTGAAGTTGAAGTCCATGACATGGGGCAGCAGCAAAGCATTGCACTCGCCGTGGGCCAGATCCATGTACCCGCCCAGGCTGTGGGCCATGGCATGGACGGAGCCCAGGCTGGCATTGGAGAAGGCCAGCCCGGCCTGGAGGCTGGCCAGCATGATCTGGGTGCGCAGCTCCAGGTCAGCCGGGGCGGCCGTGCTCGCCCGCAGGTGGGTGGAGACCAGGCGAATGGCCTCCAGGGCGTGGAGGTCGGTGATGGGGGAGTGGGCGTTGGAGACGAAGGCTTCGATGGCGTGGACCATGGCGTCCATGCCGGTGCAGGCGGTGAGGTAGGCATCCATGGTCAGCAGGGTGCGGGGGTCGATGAGGGCCACATCCGGCACCACCGCCTTGCTGATGATGGCAATCTTCACCCGCTCCTGGGTGTGGGTGATGATGGCGAACTGGCTCACATCGGCGGAGGTGCCACCGGTGGTGGGGATGCAAATGAGCGGCGCCATGGGCGCCGGCACCTGGTCGACGCCCTCGAAGTCCAGGATGGAGCCCCGGTTGGCCGCCACGATGCCCACACCCTTGGCGCAGTCCATGACGCTGCCCCCGCCCACGGCCACGATGAGGTTGCAGCCGGCGTCCCGGAACAGGGCCGCCCCCTCCATCACCTCTGTGTCTCGGGGATTGGGCGGCACCCCCAGGAACTGGGTCACCGTCAGCCCCTCGCGTTCCAGACCGGTCGCCACCTCCTCAGTCCAGCCTGCCGCCAGGACTCCGGGATCCGAGATGAGCAGGATCTGCTGCCCCCCCAGCTTGCGGGCATAGCGGCCGGCCAGGAGGCGGGCATCCGCCCCAAAGATGAACTCGGGCGCCACGAATTTTCGAATCTCGCCGAGCATCGCCTCGTTCATACCACCCCCTGGGGGAAAGACCCTCCCACGGAGTGCCATTCGACTCAAGGTAAGGGAGGCCTGAGTTTCATACGACTGGAATTAGAAAAAACAGACCCTTGGCGAGAATGACCAGAGGCCTAGGGAGGCCCGGGGTCGTTCCCCAGGCGACGAGTAGTAGATAATTTTCCACCCACGAAAAAAATTTATTGCACATAATCCAGTTCTTCACTAAATTCTTACCCGTGGCATCCGCAATCCCAACCGGGTCCTCGCCCAACCCCCCAAGTGGAGTCAATTCCCATGAGCCCCAAGGTGGATGTGCACCCCGTCGATGAGATCCTGCCTCCCGGGCGGCTGACCCTTCTGGGGATCCAGCACGTGCTGGTGATGTACGCCGGGGCCGTGGCCGTGCCGCTGATCATCGGGGGTGCCCTCAAGCTGCCCAAGGAGCAGATGGCGCAGCTCATCAATGCGGACCTCTTCGCCTGCGGCGTGGTCACCCTGATCCAGGCCCTGGGGTTCTGGCGCTTCGGCATCCGCCTCCCCGTGATGATGGGCGTCACCTTTGCTGCCGTGGGTCCCATGGTGGTCATGGCTGGCAACCCCGACCTGGGGCTCCTCGGCATCTACGGTGCGGTGATCGGAGCCGGCGTGTTTGGCATCCTGGTGGCGCCCCTGATCAGCCGCCTGCTGCCCCTCTTTCCGCCCGTGGTGACGGGCACGATCATCACCGTCATCGGCATCTCCCTGATGCGGGTGGGCGTGAACTGGGCGGCGGGCGGCAATCCGACCATCCCGGGCCCCGGTGGCCCCATCCCCAACCCCACCTACGGAGCACCTCTGCACCTCGCCATCGCCGGCTTCGTGCTGGTCTTCATCCTGGTCGTCACCCGCTTCGTAAAGGGCTTCCTGGCCAACGTGGCGGTGCTGTCCGGGATCGTCGTGGGCACGTTGGTGGCCATGGCCCTGGGCAAGGTGAGCTTCGCCGGGATTCAGGAGGCCTCCTGGGTGGCGGTGGTTCGTCCCTTTCAGTTCGGCCTGCCGAAGTTCAACCTCGTGGCCACCCTCACCATGTGCGTCGTGATGATCGTGGTGATGGTCGAGTCCCTGGGCATGTTCCTGGCCCTGGGCAACATCACCGGCAAGACGATCACCCAGAAGGACCTCTCGGACGGTCTCCGGGTGGATGGTCTCGGGACCCTGATCGGCGGGATCTTCAACACCTTCCCCTACACCTCCTTCAGCCAGAACGTGGGCCTGGTGGGCGTCACGGGCGTCCGCAGCCGCTACGTGTGTGCGGCCGGTGGCGGCATCCTGATGCTCCTGGGCCTCCTGCCCAAGCTGGCGGTGATCGTGGCTTCGGTGCCTCCCTTTGTCCTGGGCGGCGCCGGCATCGTGATGTTCGGCATGGTCTGCGCCACGGGGATCCGCATCCTGGCCGGTGTGGACTTCGTGAACAACCGCCACAGCCTCATCGTGGTGGCCATCAGCATCGGCTTTGGGATGATCCCCATCGTGGCCGACAAGTTCTTCGCCCAGATGCCCAAGCCTCTGGCGCCCCTGCTCCACAGCGGTATCCTGCTGGCCTCCATCGTGGCCGTCGCCCTGAATGTCTTCTTTAACCAGATCAAGTCCATCGAAGACGCTGGCCACGAGTCCGCTCAGGCCACCGTGAGCAGCGAAGCCTAGTCCACCCCAACCGCAACCAAACCACCCCTCTCTTTCCAGGAGTTTTCCATGGCAACGCTCGCCGAGAACCTGAAGGCCTTCCAGGCCCTGAAGACCAACCTCTACCAGAAGGATTTCCTGCTGACGTGGGAGCACCCGGAGGAGGAGCTGAAGGCGATCCTGGCGGTGGCCGACGCGCTGAAGCAGGTGCATAAGAAGGGGCAGAGCTACAAGAGCTTCGAGACGGGCCTGGCGATCTCGATCTTCCGTGACAACAGCACGCGCACCCGGTT
>CAIMFT010000050.1 GCA_903840385.1 uncultured Holophagaceae bacterium | reverse complement strand
GTCACGCCGACCCTCCCTGTAGGCCTGGCCTTTGGGAGCACCGATGGCAGCATCAGCGGCACACCCACGGCCATCACACCGGCGGCCGCCTACACCGTCTCTGCCACCAACTCCGGTGGCACCACCACCGTCATGCCCAACATCAGGGTGAACCCACCGGCCCCGGCCATCCAGACCCAACCCACGGACCAGGCCGTGGCCATCGGGCAGACCGCGACCTTCGCCGTGGTCGCCACCGGTACCGGCACGCTGAGCTACCAGTGGTCCAAGAACACCACAGCCATCACCGGGGCCACCTCCGGCACCCTTGTCACACCCGCTGCCACCCTGGCGGAGCAGGGAGCCAAGTACGGTACCGACGTCACCGACACCTACGGGAGCGTCACAGCGTCCACCCAGGCCACTCTGACGGTCATTCAGGGGGCCTTCGCCACCGGCGGCAGCCTCGGCACAGCCCGCTCCGCGCATGCGGCCACCCTCCTCGCCTCGGGCAAGGTCCTCGTGACTGGAGGCAGTGATGCCACCGGCGCCCTTGCCACAGCGGAGCTCTACGACCCGGTCACTGCCACCTCTGTCGCCACCACCGGCGCCATGACCATCGCCCGCACCGGCCACACCGCCACGCCTCTGACCGGTGGCAAGGTGCTCTTGGTGGGGGGCAATGGTGTGACTGCCGAGCTGTTCGACACCACCCTCGGGACCTTTGCTGCCACGGGTTCCACCCTGACCGCCCGCGCTGGTCACACGGCCACGCCGCTGGCGGATGGAAAGGTCCTCATCGTCGGCGGCGCAGACCTGACCACGGAGCTTTATGACCCCGTGGCCGGTACTTTCGGCAGCGGGGGCACCCTCACCTCGGCCCGCTCGGGACACACAGCCACCCTCCTGGCCAACGGCAAGGTGCTCATCGCAGGGGGTACCAGCGCCACCTGTGAGCTCTTCGATCCAGGCCCCAAAACCTTTACCTCCACAGGGGTCCTGGCGGCGGCGAGGACAGGCCACACCGCCACCTTGATCGCTGGTGGGAAGGTCCTGCTCACGGGCGGAACCAGCGGCGTCGCCGAGGTCTACGATGTCACCCTTGGGACCTTCAGCACCGCTGTGGTGGCCGGCGCCGCCCGCAGCAGTCACACCGCCAGCCTTCTCAACAGTGGCCGGGTGCTGCTGGCGGGTGGTCTTGCAGCAGGGACCACGCTGGTCTCGGCGGAGGCCTATAATCCCGCCGCCCCTGCGTTCCTGGTGACCGGTTCGCTGGCCACCGCCCGGGACCACCACACCGCCACGGTCCTCGCCAATGGCAAGGTGGTCATCGTGGGCGGGAGGACCGGCACAGCGCCCATGGCCAGCGTGGAGGTCTACGACCCCCAGGATCCCCCAGTGGTTGGCCAAGCGCCCCGCTGACCTGTCCCTGAATGCCCATGCCGGGGTCCCCGCTGACAGCCAGCGGGGACCCCGCCTTGACGGCATCCCGACCTTGACCGGATTCTGAAGCCCACACGGCTCCCACGGTGGGATCCCGGTCCACGAGGTTGGGAGGCGTCATGGCCACGGGGTACCGGCGGGAGGTGGGCCTCTTCTCCGCAACGATGCTCATCGCCGGCTGCATGATCGGCAGCGGCATCTTCGTGGTGCCCTCCGAGATCGTGCAGACGGGTCACAGCGGCACCTTCCTGCTGCTCACCTGGCTCTTCACGGGCCTGCTGACCCTGGCCGGCGTACTTGCCTTTGGCGAGCTGGCCGCCATGTACCCGGAAGCAGGCGGCCCCTACATCTACCTCAAGGAGGCCTTTGGGCCGCGGACCGCCTTCCTCTTCGGCTGGTCCACCTTTGCCATCATCGAGTGCGGCTCCATCGCCGCCGTGGCCAGTGCCTTCGGCTATGTGCTGGGGACCTTCTTCCCGGTTTTCAGCGATGCCCACTGGCTGTTGCCTCCCCTCCGCATTGGCGAGATGCATGTGGGGTCCTTTGTCCTGGGCCCCTGGGCCCTGGGCCTGACCTCGGCCCGAGCCGTGGGGCTGGTCCTGATCGCTCTGCTCACCTGGGTGAACCTCCAGGGCATCCGCCTGGGGGCGCGGGTCCAGAGCATCGTCACCGTGGCCAAGGTGGCGGCCCTGGCGGGTCTCATCGTGCTGGGCCTGACGGTGACGCCGCCCTCGGTGCCGGACCCCCGCCCCTACCTGGAAGGTGGCCCTGGCCTGCCCCTGCTGGGGGCCTTCCTGGTGGCCCAGGTGGGCAGCCTCTTTGCGACCAATGGGTGGAACTACGTCTCCTACATCGGCGGCGAGGTCCGCAACCCAGGCCGAACGCTGCCCCTCAGCCTGGTCCTGGGGGTCTGCCTCGTGGTGGCCCTCTACCTGCTGGCCAACCTGGCCTACCTCCGGGTGCTGGGCCCCTCGGGCATCGCCGGGGCCCCCGCCGGGCGTGTGGCCACCGAGACCCTGCGCATTCTCCTGGGCCCCCGGGCCGGTCTGATCATGGCCGGGGCCGTGCTGGTGTCCATGGTGGGCTACCTGAACGGGGCCATCCTGTCCTCGCCCCGCGTCTACCAGGCCATGGCCGTGGATGGCCTGTTCTTTAGGTCGGCGGAGCGCTTAAACGCCCAGGGTGTGCCAGCGGCGGCGCTGGTCATCCAGGCCCTGTGGACGGGGGTCCTGGCCCTCTCCGGCACCTACAACCAGCTGCTGGACTTCCTGATCTTCGCGGAGCTGCTGTTCTTCGTGCTCGCCGTGGCCGGCGTCTACGTGCTGCGGCGGACCCGGCCAGACCATCCGCGCCCCTACCGCACCTGGGGCTACCCGGTCACGCCCGCCCTCTACATCCTTGGCTGTGGTGCGGTCATGGTGGGCCTGCTCCTCTACCGTCCCAGCTACACCTGGCCCGGCCTGGTGCTGGTGCTGCTGGGCTTACCCCTCTATCAGCTGGCCGTGCGCCCGGGGCGGGCGGCCTGAGGCTGTCGAGTTGTAAAAAGGTTATGAAAGGTTATAATTGATCTTCGGAGGAAGCCATGCGTCCCGTTGGCTATGTCACGGATGGCTCAGGGCGGCGGGTGCTCGCCCTGGTGCCAGTGGCCCAGGTCGGATCGGCCGCTCGGCGCGGAAGTGCCCCGACAGGACCCCCCACAGCACCGGAGCAGGCAGCCCTGAATGACCTGCTGCTCCGTCCTGCGGCGTGCCTGGAGACTTCGATCCAGGCCAACCCCATCCGCGCGGCACGGGAAGCGGCAGGCATCACCCAGGCTGATCTGGCCTTTGCCATGGGAATCAGCCAGCCGATGCTGAGCCGCCAGGAGCAGCCGCTCCGGAACCTGCGTTCCGCCACGGTTCAGCGGGCCCTTGAGACCATCCGGCGGATCCAGGAAAACCGGGCGCGCCCTGCGATCGCCATGGAAGTCGTCCTGCGCGGCTATGGGGAGCGCCTAGCTGAGAGCTCCGCTCGGAAGCCCCGGGACCCCGTGGAGCGCCGTCTGCTGCAGGAAGGGGGCGATCTCGTCGCTCTGCGGGAGAGCAATGCCAATGTCCGGGAAGGCGGTGCCCGTCGACGCCCATCCCGGGGGAAGGGCCCATGACCGGGCCCCGCTGGCACTACGCCCCCACCCCGATCGCCGTACCCGGGGCCCTGCTGGATGCTTTCGAACAGCTAAAGGCCGAGGCTGTGCTTGTGGGTGGGTCGGCAGTCCAGGTCTGGGTCGGGCAGCGGGATGGGATCTTTGCCACCGGGGACCTGGACTTCATTACGCATCTGGCCGTGAGTGATCTCGCCAGGGCGGGCATTCGCGTGGCAGAACCCTTGGGCCGTCACGTTGTGGTGGATGGGGTTCCTATCGAGTTCCCCACCGGGCCTCTGGCGGTTGGGGATTATGTCTTCGCGCCGGGCGAGGCCACCACCGAGGTGCCGACCATGGAGGGCAGGCCTTTCCTCTGCCTCCGTCCCGAGGCCAGCCTCCTGGACAGACTCGCCTGGGTTGCGGGGGATCAGCTCGAGGTGGCTTACGCCCAGGCCGTCGGTGTCGCCGCCTGCCAGTACCGCCAGCTGGAGTGGGATGAGGCCTGGCTGGATACGGTGGCCACCAAGGCCAACTTGGGGAAGCTCTGGGGGCATCTGAAGGGGGATCTGGCCTCGGGGGCTCCGGGCCTCTCAGGGCTGAACCGGGCCATGAAGATCGGCTGGGGCTGAGGGATGCCCACCCAGCGACGATCCAATCAACAGGCCGGGGAGGGGCGACCATGGCCGTCGGGCGACTGAGCGGGGCCTGGGTCCGCCAGGTGCTGACGGAGGTCTTTCCAGCCGGGGTGGTACGGCGGGATCTGCTGGACCACTTCGCTGCCGTGCTGGTCTCCAAGCGGTCCAGCAAGGGGGCCAAGGGCCGGCTGGCCCGGCGCCTCTACGGCACCCTGGTGAAGCTCCAGCGGCGGGGGCTGGTCTCCCAAGAGGCGGGCGTGGTCCGCTCTCTGGCGGTGGCCGCCAAGGCCCGGGGTGAGGCACCTCCTGCGCTGGGCGTGGTGCTGGAGCGCCTGCTGTTCAAGGCCCTCCTGGCCGAGGACGGGCAGGGGGAGGGCCACACGCCCCGCACCCTGGTGGAGGCCCGCCGTACCTTCCTGGCCGAGGCCATCACCGCCGGGTGGGCCACCGAGGCCGCTGCTGCGCTGCTGGGGCTCACCGGCACCCAGGCGGGGCAAGTGCTGGAGGGGTGGTAGGGGGAGCCTGCCCGAGCAGGCTACTGTGAAGGATTCGCAGCACCCCTAGGAGTCCCCACCTTGCCCTTCTCCCACCTGCTCCTCGGCCCTGATCTTGAGCTCGGCTTCCAGGCCCTGGGCTATGCGGCCCCCTTCCCGGTGCAGGAGCAGGCCATTCCCCTGGTGCTGGCGGGCCAGGACCTGGTGGTGCAGGCGCAGACCGGTTCCGGGAAGACAGTGGCCTTCCTGGCGCCGCTGCTGAACCGGCTGGTGAAGGGCGGGGCCGGACGCCTGCCGGGCAACCAGACGAAGGCGCTGGTCCTGGTGCCGACCCGGGAGCTGGCCGCGCAGGTGGGGGCGCGGGCCGCGGAGCTGGCCAAGCACCTGCCCGTGGCTCTGAAGATCCAGGCGGTCTTTGGCGGTGTCTCAGTGAATCCCCAGATGCTGGCTCTGCGGGGCGGCGCCGACCTGGTCATCGCCACGCCGGGCCGGCTGCTGGAGCTGGTGCGGAAGCATGCCCTGAGTCTGGCGGCCCTGCAGCACCTGGTCCTCGACGAAGCGGACAAGCTGCTGGAGCTGGGCTTCCACGACGAGATGCAGGACCTCCTGCGGCAGCTGCCCAGCCAGCGGCAGACGCTCATGTTCTCCGCGACCATGAACACAGCCGTGGAAGAGGTCATTCAGCTCTTCCTGAGAGCGCCGCAGCGCCTCCAGGTGGAGACCGCGCCAGCTCAGGCCGTGCCCATCGAGGAGCGGGCCTGCCTCGTCCCACTGGAGCACAAGGGCCCCTTCCTGCGGGAGCTGCTGGCCCGGGAGACCTGGCCCCAGGTGCTGGTGTTCGTGGCCTCGGGCCGGCGGGCCGACAACGTGGTCCGGAAGCTGGGCAACAGCGGCATCCGGGCGCTCTCCCTGCACGGCGACAAGGGCATGAGCGCCCGCACCGACGCTCTGGAACAGCTCCGCGACGGTCGCGTCCGCATTCTTGTCGCCACGGACCTCATCGCCCGGGGCATCGATATCAGCGGCCTGGCCTGTGTCATCCACTACGACCTGCCGCGCTCCCCCAAGGACTATATCCACCGCACCGGCCGCACCGGCCGGGCCGGGCAGGGGGGCGTCGCCATCAGCCTCGTCAGCCCCGACGAAGAGGCCCACCTGGCGGTCATCGAGAAGAAGGTGGGGCGGCGCTTCAAGAGGGAAGTGGGGACGGCGTAGGGGGTGGAGGAGGACCGAGTCAGCCGGGTCGTAGCAGCTTCTCGCAGGTTTAAATCCTGCCGTCATCCGCCTCTCGCGCCGACCCACCCCATCCGATTTGAACCGGGTCCCGCTGCGCGGTCCCCCGGTCTGCTCCGGCGCCACATCTAGTGGCGCCTCCACAGCCCTCCGCCTGACGCACCCTCCACCGGAGGGTGCTCCCACTCGCCTTTGGCTCGCGGAGTCGGAGCCTCTTCGCAGGTTCAAATCCTGCCCGAGCTTCC
>CAIMFT010000049.1 GCA_903840385.1 uncultured Holophagaceae bacterium | reverse complement strand
TTGCACTCGATGAGGGTCCCGCCATCCCCGAAGGCGAAGACCACCCGGAGCCCACTGCCATCGAGCTGGGAGGCCACCGCCCGCCGGAGCAGCGGATCGATGCTGCCCACGTGGTCCAGGGTCTCGGAGGGCACGGAGAGGCTGGCCAGGCGTCGGACCAGGGTCCGGGCCGTGGTGGCGGCCGTCTCCCCCAACAAGACGTTCTGACCGATGGCGCTGTTGGGTATTGCCTGCTGTCGGATGAGGCTGAAGGAGGCCAGGATGGCCTGGAGCAGGTTGTTGAAGTCGTGGGCGAGGCCGCCGGTGAGGATCCGCACACTCTCCTGGTGCCGCACCCGCAGGGCCTCTGCCTCGAACCAGGCTCTCTGGCGCAGCACGTCCTGGGCCACCACCTTGTTGGCGCAGTGCCAGAGGGCGGCCTCCAGCTGGTCGAAGCGGATGGGCTTCATGACATAGCGGTCCACGCCCAGCTCAATGGAGCGGGCCAGGTAGTCCGTCTGCTCGAAGGCCGTGGTCACGATGATGGCAACCGCCGGGTCCAGGCGGCGGATCTCTGCGGCCATGGTCAACCCATCCATGGTGGGCATGCAGATGTCCGTGACGACGATGCGAGCAGGCCGATCCCGGAAGGCATCCAGCCCCGCGGGGCCACTGGCGGCGCACTCCAGCGAGCTCACCCGGCGCTGCAGCCAGGGCCCCACCTGGTTCCGGGTCGGGCCGTCGTCCTCCACGTAGAGCGCGGAGAGGTCCTTGAGGAAGTCAGCCTGTTCCAGGCCGGGGATCACGACGGCCTCTGCGCCAGGGGGGTGCACAGGGTGAAGCGAGCCCCCCCCTCGGTATTGCAGACAGCTAGGCGCCCTCCCATCCCGCGCTCGATGATCTGCTTGGACATGTACAGCCCGATCCCAGTGCCCATGGCCTTGGTGGAGAAGTAGGGGTCGAAGACCTTCTCCAGGATGTCTGCCGGGATGCCGCCGCCGTTGTCCTGGAGGGTGACGCAGCCCTGGCCTTCGTCCTGCTTGAGGGAGACGCAAATCCGGCCCTCGCCGGGGCAGGTGGCCTCGATGGCGTCATGGGCATTGCCCAGCAGGTTGACGAGGACCTGGGCGTATTCGTTGGGGTAGCCCATGAGCATGAGGTCCTGGGGCACCTTGATCTGGATCTGCGTCCCTTCGCTGGCAAAGTGCGGCTCTACCAGGGCTACGGCCTGCCGGAGCAGGGCTGCGGCGGAGAAGGTGGTCGGGGCCTTGTCAGGCCGGAAGAAGTGGGCAAAGTCGCTGATGGTGGTGGACATTCGCCGGATGAGGTCATTGCCTTCTTCGACCAGCACAGCCAGTGCCTCTGGGTCCTGCGCATCCAGGCGGTGGGCATCCTCGAGGTTGGCCAGCACACCGGCGAGGGCACTCAGGGGCTGGCGCCACTGGTGGGCGATGTTGCCGATCATCTCGCCCATGGCGGCCTGTCGGCTCTGAGTGATCAGCAACTGATCGCGCTCTCGGACCAGGTCGAGGGCCTGGGTGACCCGCTGGTCCAGGGACTGGTTGAGGGCCTCGAGCTCAGCCTGCCGCATGCGGAGCTCCTGCTCGAGCTGCTTGCGTTCGGTGATGTCGGTGAACAGGATGGCCACGCCCAGGGTGGGGGCGGGCAAGGGACTGGCGGTGACCAGCAGCCAGACCTGGCTCCCATCCGGCCGCGACACCCTGATCTCCTCGTTCTCCACCGCCCGGCCTTCGCGCAAGGCGCGCTGGGAGGGATAGTCCTCTGGAGTAAGGACGCTGCCATCAGGCCCTCGAAGGTCCCAGCTCGGGGCGTTGAAGGCCTGGGCCAAGGCCTGCATCCGGGAGCGCCCCAGGATGCGCTCTGAGGCCGGATTGGCATCTACGAAGCGCCCAGCGGCATCCTGAATGAGGACGCCCGAGGTGAGGCTGCGGAAGAGGGTGGCGTATTTCTCCTCGCTCTCCTGGAGGAGGGTCTCGGAGGTATGCCGGGCTGTGGTGTCACTGATGACGACCCGGAAGCGCGGACCGTTGCTGCGGTCCTGGACCAGGGTGCCGTTGAGGGTTGCCCAGAAGACATGGCCCGGCGACCGGACCAGGCGCAGGTCGCAGGACTGGTTGTCCTCCTTCTGCAGGAGGTAGGCCCGGAAGCGGTAGAAGATGTCCTGATCCTGGGGGAGGATGAACTGCGAGAAGCGAGCCTTGATGAGGCGGCTCCGATCCACGCCCAGCATGGCCGCACAGGTGAGGTTGGCCTCCTGCACCAGGCCATGCTCGCTGAGCGTCAGGTAGCCCAGCGGGGCGAAGTCGTAGAGGTCCCGCAGCTTGGCCCGGCTGGCTTCGCGCTCGATGCTGGCCCGCTGGAGCTCCTCGTTCTGGATCTCCAGCTCGATCTGGTGCACCCGCAGCTCGTGGATCAGCCGCTGGGCGGCGGCGCCCACGCCATTGGCAGGGTGTTCGCCTCGCTCAGCAACCTCCTGCTCGGCCAGGCGCCGGAGGTTGGGCTGTGCCTCGGGGCCGAACCCATCCAGAGGAAGGGGGCCATCGCTGGGGGTGGGTGGGACCACTGAGACTCCCTACGGGGCCTAGCGTTGGACTTTGCCGGCCGCCGGAAGCAGCTTGATGACGATGCAGACCCGGTCTGGACGGACCCCGGGGCGCATCACACTGCAGAGAAAGCTGCGGCCGGTGGGCGAGTGAATCAGGTCGAACCGGACAGGCTGGCCATCTGTCCCCACCTGCTGAAGGATGGTCTCCCAGTCGGCGGTGGTCCCGGGCCAGGCCTCCCCCAGGTTCTTGCCGCGCCAGCGGTCCCCGGTGAGGCCCGTGAGGACCTCAAAGGGCTGGTTGACCGTGCTCAGGTGGCAGGCAGAGACCCTGCCTTCCGCATCCAAGGTCAAGTCCAGGAGGGCGAACGGATCAAACATGCCGTTGAGGATGACGCTGAGCTCCCGCTCGCGCTCCTCGAGACGAGACTGCGCCACGCGGCGGTCGGTGATGTCCGTGAAGGTGATCACGGCCCCCTCGATGACATTGTCCAGGGTGCGGTAGGGCCGGATGCGCATGAGGAACCAGCGGTGGGTGCGGGTCTCCACCTCGACCTCGCGGGGGGTCAGGTTCCGCAGGACGGCCTGCACATCCTCCACCAGCTTGTCGTAGGCCACCAGGTTCGACACGATGTGGGACACGGGCCTGCCGATGTCCCCGGTGATCAGGTTGATCAGCTCCGTGGCGCTGGGGGTGAAGCGCACGATGCGCAGCTGGTGATCCACGAAGAGGGTGGCCACCCCGGTGCCCGCCAGCAGGTTGTTCATGTCGTTGTTGGCGCGGGAGAGGTCGGAGACTTTGTTCTGCAGCTCGGCATTGACCGTGGCCAGCTCCTCGTTGACGGACTGGAGCTCTTCCTTGGAGGTCTCCAGCTCCTCGTTGGTGGACTGGAGCTCCTCGTTCACGGACTGCATCTCTTCGTTGGAGGACTTGAGCTCCTCCGTGGAGGTCTCCATCTCCTCGAGGGTGCTCTGCAGGTACTCCTCCTTGGTGCGGAGCTCCTGCTCCAGCTCGGCGATGCGCCGCGCATCCTGGCTGGAGGCTGAGGTCGGTGCCGCCTCAAGAGACTGGGTGGCAGCGGCCTCGGTCGGGAGCGGGGCATCCTCCAGCACCACCAGGAACAGGTCGGTCCGGGGCTCGGGGCCTTCGCCGACCACGGGCCGCAGCGACAGGTTCACCGTGGTGTAGTCGCCGTTGGTCTTCACCCGCAGGCCCGGATGAATGACAGGCTCCTTGCGGGACACCACCCGGTAGAGGGCGCTGGTGAGGGCAGGGCGCAGGCCTTCCCGGGCCATGGTCAGGATGTTCAGCCCGGCGTCCCCGGCGGCGGGTTCCAGGAACCGGCCGGTGCGGCCGTAGATGTGGAGGATGTCGCCCCGGCTGTTGATGAGGGCCCCGGCCTGGGCGTAGTGGGACAGGAGGGTGGCCTCCGTGAGGCGGCGGAGGTTGGCCCGGGTGGCCTCCGTGGCATCAGGTCGCACCGGTCGGGTGGGCGCGCCTTCGCTGAGGGGCGGCACGAACCCGCCCAGGGTCGGGCGGACGGCGCCAGGGAGATCCTCCTGGCGCCGGTAGATCTTGTGCTTGCGGTCGAGGGTGGTGAAGAGGTTGCCGAACTCGCCCACCGTCTCGGAGGTGCCCAGGAAGAGGGACCCGCCGGGGAGCAGGGCGTAGTGGAACAGGGGGATCAGCTTCCGCTGCAGCTCCCCATTGAGATAGATCATCAGGTTGCGGCAGGTGATCAGGTCCAGCTTGGAGAAGGGCGGGTCGCGGATCACGTCCTGCTCGGAGAACACCAGCAGGTCGCGGATGACCTTCTGGATGCGGTAGGACCCGCCCTCCGCTTCCTGGGTGAAGAAGCGGGCCAGGCGGTCCGGGGAGAGGTCCGCGGCGATGCTGGCGGGGAAGACCCCGGTGCGGGCCTGCTCGATGGACTCGGGGTCGATGTCCGTGGCGAAGACCTGGATCTTGTAGGAGTGCCGGAGCGACTCGAGGTGCTCCTGCAGCAGGATGGCGATGGAGTAGGCCTCCTCCCCGGTGGCGCACCCGCAGACCCACACCCGGATGGGCGCCCCGGCGTGCTTGCCCACGAAGAGCTTGGGGATGACCTCGTGCTCGAGGAGGGCGAAGGCCTCGGGATCCCGGAAGAAGTTGGTGACCCCGATGAGCAGGTCGCGGAACAGGGCCTGGGCTTCGCCCTGGGTGTTGCGCAGGAGGCGCAGGTAGTCCTCCGTTCGATCCACCATGTGAACAGCCATGCGCCGCTCCACTCGGCGGATGAGGGTGTTCTGCTTGTACTGGGAGAAGTCATGGCCGGTGTGGTCCCGCAGGAGCACGCAGATCTTCCGCAGGATGTCCCCAGCCTTGGGGGACGCATCGATGGCGGGACTGGTGCGGCGGGCAAAGGCATGGGCGGCGTAGGCGATCAGCTGGGCGGCCATCTCGGCCGGAGGCAGCACGTAGTCCACCAGGCCCGTGGCGATGGCGCTGTGGGGCATGCCGTCGTACTCGGTGGTCTCCAGGGACTGGGCGATGGCCATGCCGCCCTCCCCCTTCACGGCCCGCACCCCCAGGGCACCGTCGCTGCCGGTACCCGACAGGACGATGCAGATGGCCCGCTCCCGCTGGTCCTGGGCCAGGGAGCGGAAGAAGAAGTCGATGGGCAGACGCAGGCCCCGGGGGGCGGCGGGCTCCATCAGCTGCAGGGTGCCGTTCAGGAAGGCCATGTCCCGGTTGGGCGGGATGATGTAGGCGCAGTTGGGGCGCACCCTGACCCCATCCTCCACCTCGAAGACCTCCATGCGGGTGTAGCGCTTGACCAGGTCCGTGAGGATGCTCTTGTGGTCCGGGGCCAGGTGCTGGACCAGGACAAAGGCCATGCCCGGATCCTTGTCCGCAGGCATGCCCGCGAAGAAGGCTTCGAAGGCGGCGAGGCCCCCGGCGGAGGCGCCGATGCCCACCACCGGGAAGCCCATCTGGGGCGAGACTTCCGGGGCCTGGGGGGCGGCCTCGGGCAGGCCGGGCGGAACGGGCAGGGGGCTCTTCTTGGCCGGGGGCGCCTTGCGGGGGGTCATGGGGTTCCTTCGAGGGCAATTAATTAATTCGACCCAATATACTCTGGCCCGCCCGGTTCGCCTGGAATATCCAGACTCGGCCGTGCGGCCTCCCAGGGCTACCCTCCGCCCTTTAGGTTGGACAGTCCCAAGGAATCCGGTAGAATCAGACCTTCACGCGGTCCCGTAGCTCAGCTGGATAGAGCATCAGACTACGAATCTGAGGGTCGGGCGTTCAAGTCGCTCCGGGACCACCACTCAACCGCAAGCCCCATTGGGTCAAACCCCTTGGGGCTTTGTTCTGTACCGGCGTCGGCGCCGTCCGCAAAGGGCATCATTGCCCTGGTCGGTACCTGTTCTGGCCATTCCCCACAGCCCGTCCTTGTCCAGGATCGAGCATGGAGAGCCCCTTGCTGGCCTGGCCCCCTCTCTGCGATCCTTGCCCCATTCCCTGAGGCCCCCATGTCCTGGACTGCGCTCTGCCTTTGCCCCCTGCTGGTTGTTGCCGCTGCTGCCCCGGTGCAGGCCCAGACCTGGGTCGGCCTCACGGACAACGTGCAGAGCGCTGCCATCCAGGTCTATCCCATCCCCGATGATGCGGATGAGGTCCTGGGCTTTTCCGAGATGGCCGCCGGCCGGAAGGCCTACCTCGTCATCGTGCCCCCCGGGGCAAATGTCGAGGTGGCTCTGGAGCATCCGCGGAAGGCGGTCCTGGCACTCACCATGGCCACCCTGGCGGAGTGGACGGGCCGGCGCAAAACGAACTGGCAGGACCGGGCCACCCTCAATGCCAAGCAGTACTTTGCCAACAAGGGCAGCGCCCCCGAGGAGGTCTACTTCCTGGTGACGGACCCCCGGCAGGTCTCCAACCCCAAGGAGCCCTACCGCGTGAAGATCACCCGCAGCTGGAAGGCGCCAGCGGCCAAGTAGGCCGACCCCATTCGTGCCGGCCCTTTCCGGGGCCAGTGTAGGCTGGGGCGGCCGACTGCCCCGGTCTGGAGACCCGCATGAGCTTCAAGCCCACCACCTATCTCACCAGCTTCGCCATGTTCGTCATCCTCTTCATGGGAACGGGCGTCTACCTGGGCTGGCAGAAGATCTCGGACCACCTCCTGGCCCAGGCCTACCTGGAAGCCGCTCCAATCCAGCTGCATGTCGGCGCGGATGGGCAGGGACCCCTGCTCCAGTGGGATGACCGGGTGCCGCTCGCAGGGGGTGCCTTTGTGCGCATCACCGCCGCCAACCGGAGCCAGGCCATCACCATTCAGTACTCTGGTGCGCCCGCCGGCCAGGGGAACGGCATCCTGCTGGCCGCCCATGAGCGCGCTGAGGACCTCCGAGTGGACCGGGCAGGGCGCTACCTCTACATCAGGGTGCTGGGAACTTCGGCCATCAAGGCCAAGGAGACCACCTGGCTCTTCAAGTTCGACCTCCAGCGCCGGGGCCTTCGGCGCCGGACCTCCGTGAACCCGATTCTCCTGCCCCCCCGCTTCCAGCCCTGATGACAGGCAAAAACCGCACAAGTGGTCGGAATAATTTTATGCTCTTTGCGGCTTTTCCCAAGCCTATTGGGGGGGTGTAAAGGGGGCTGAAGGGGGCCTCGGAAGGGCTTTTCGGACTCCTAGCACCGAGTTGTAACATCAGTGTAAACAATAGATGCCAATATTGTTCCCACGTGAATGTGCAATCCATCACATCCCCGGGAACTTTCCTAGGATTTTGATGGACGCATCCTCGGCCTGCGATTAGGTTAGAACGGTCCGATCCCTTTCCCGATCCCCTGGTGTCTTGCGCCTGCAGGAACCCTTTTTGGGATCCTCCCAACTGCCCTCCCAACCCCTCCCTTTAAGGAGAAAGAACATGAAGATTTCCCGCCTCGCCGGTATCGCGACCCTGCTCGCCGCTGGCTTTGCGCAGGCCCAGGCCGTCAAGTTCGACGGTGCCCTGATCGAGTTCTGGTACAGCCAGATGATGGACAACAACCTGCGGCTGAGCACCTCCGCCAAGCCCGGTGGGACCTCCAACTACTACGGTGTCAACGCTCTGTTTGCTGAGAACACCTTCGCCATCAAGCGCTCTGAGGTCTACCTCAGCGGCAAGGTGTCCGATGACGTCAGCTGGAACCTGATGTTTGATCCCAACAACACCACCTCCTCCGTGGGCAACAACGTCCTGCATGACGCCGTCATCACCTGGACCGTGGCCAAGGGCCTGACCCTGAAGGCCGGCCAGTTCAAGATGCCGACCACCTACGAGGCCACCATCGTCAGCGCCCGCGACATCCTGTTCTGGGACCGCAACCAGCTGAACCGCGCCTTCGGTGACAAGCGCGACCGCGGTGTCTGGGCCCAGTACGCCTTCGGCAGCGCCAACTACCAGGGCAAGTTCAACCTGGCCGTGTCCAACGGCACCACGGATGACGGCAGCGGCGGCAAGAACAACGACGCCAACGCCCAGAAGGATTGGACCTTCCGCTATGACGGCGCTGTCGGCACCGCCCACAAGTTCGGCGCCTACTACCGCGAGGGTGTGACCAACCTCAAGGACAGCACCCTGACCAACGGCACCATCCCCTCCTCCTGGACCGTCGGTGCCCCCACCGCCACCCAGATCAAGGACAACAAGGACAAGACCACCCTCCAGGGCCTCTACTACGCCTACAACGCCGGCAACCTCTACGCCGACTTCGAGTACGCGACGGGCCTCCTGGGTCGCCGCTTCCCCACCGTCTTCGCCGCCGCCGCCGCTCCTGGCCGCGAGCACCTCGACCAGAAGTTCGCTGGCTATGTCGGCACCGTGGTCTACAAGATGGGCGCCCACTGGCTGCTCGCCCGCTACGACGTGCTGAACTACAACTCCAGCAGCAACTGGTACACCGCCTACAACCCCTACACCCAGAGCGCCGTGAACACGCCCTTGGCTGGTGGTGTGGACTACACCCCCAAGTACACCGAGACCACCCTCGGCTACAACTACCTCTTCAACCCCGGCAAGTACACCACCGGCAAGCTGAAGCTGGACTACATCATGCGCAGCAAGAACTTCTTCGTCCCTCGCGCCGGGCAGGTTGGCGAGCAGGGCGGCGACAGCTTCGTGGCCTCCCTCATGATCGGCTTCTGATCAGCTCCTTGATCTGATGCAGTAAGACCAAGTAAAGGGACTTCTGGCAACTGCCAGAAGTCCCTTCGCTTTTTGGACTAACCTGAGGTAAAATAAACCAGTTCACCCCAACGTCATCTTTCATACGGAGCTGTCATGCGAAAGCATTTCCTGGCCCTTGGCGTAGCACTGGTGCTAAGCCCCAGCCTGGTGGCGCAGAAGATCGGCGTCATCAACTCCATGAGCGGCCCCGAGGCGCCCATCGGAGAGAACATCACCAACGGCATCAAGCTGGCCGAGGAAGACCTCAAGAAGAAGGGCTACAGCACCCTGCAGCTGGTGTGGGAGGACGACACCGGCAAGCCCCAGATCTCCATGAGCGCCATGGAGAAGCTGGCGACCCGCGACAACGTGGTGGGCGTGGTGGGCCCCTACACCTCGGCCTGCTCCAACGCCGTGGCCAAGCTGGCTGAGAAGTACCACGTGCCCCTGCTGATCCCCGCTGCTGCCAAGGAAGAGATCACGCGCCAGGGCCTGAAGTTCGTGTTCCGCATGAACGCCCCCGCCGACAAGTACGCCTCCAGCCTCATCGACGCTGCCGTTGGCTTGGGCAAGCCCAAGACCATTGCCTTCATCTACGAGAACACCGACTTCGGCACCAGCACCTCCAAGACGGCCAAGGAGTACGTGGCCAAGAAGGGCATGCAGGTGGTCTCCGACGTCTCCTACCCCAAGGGTAGCGCCGACTACCGCTCCACCCTGGCCCAGATCAAGTCCAAGAATCCCGACCTGGTGTTCATGGTCTCCTACGTGGCTGACGCCATCCTGCTCATGCGGCAGTCCAAGGAAGTGGGCCTCCAGCCCCAGGCCTTCCTGGGTGCTGGTGCGGGCTTCACCACGGTTGAGTTCGCCAAGGAAACGGCCATCTCAGAGAACGTCATCTCCTGCACCCAGTGGACGGAGGACGTGAGCTGGCCCGGTGCCAAGGAGTTCTACACGCGCTACAAGGCCAAGTTCGGCAAGGAACCCACCTACCACGCGGCCTGCGCCTACGCCTCCATGATGGTCATGGCCGAGACGGCCAAAGGCAGCGGCGGGGACCGCGCCAAGACGCGGGATGGCCTCAAGGCCGGTAAGTGGAACGGCATCATGGGCGAGGTCAAGTTCGCCGACTACGACGGCTTCACCAACCAGAACGACCACCAGATGCTGGTCCAGCAGATCCTCAAAGGCAACTATGAGACGGTGCTGCCGGCCAAGTTCGCATCCAAGAAGGCGGTCTACCCCTTCCCCAAGTGGAAGTGAATCCACCCTATCCAGGGGGCGCTAACGAGCGCCCCCTGCCTTATTCCAGGAGCCCCAGGCGACCATGGCTGTCTTCTTTCAATCCCTCATAAGCGGCATCCTCATCGGCGGTGTCTATGCCCTCATCGGCATTGGTCTCACGCTGATCTTCGGTGTGATGCGGGTGATCAACTTCGCCCACGGCGACATCCTGATGGTGGGGATGTACCTCACCTACATCATCTTCACCATGATGGGGATCGACCCCTTCGTCTCGGTGCTGATCACCTTCCCGCTGATGTTCGCATTTGGAGGCTTCCTCCAGAAGGTCTTCATCAACCGGATCCTCGATGCCGTGGCCCAGAACCAGATCCTGCTCACCATCGGCCTGGGGCTCATCATGAGCAACACGGTGATGCTGATCTTCACCTCGGACTACAAGATCCTGACCACCTCGTATTCCTCCTCCACCATCCAGGTGGGCGGCGGGGTCTCGGTGTCCTGGCCGCTGCTGGTCTCCTTCCTCATCACCGCAGCCATCACGGCGGCGCTGTACTGGTTCCTGCTCAAGACGGACACCGGCCAGGCCATCCGGGCCACGGCCCAGGACCGGGATGCGGCACAGCTCATGGGGATCAACGTCAAGCGCATGTCCATCATCGCCTTCGGCCTCGGCTCGGCCCTGGCGGGCACGGCCGGTGCGCTGATCTCACCGACCTACTACATCTTCCCGCAGGTGGGCGGGGTCTTCACCCTGAAGGCCTTCGTCATCACGGTGCTGGGCGGCATGGGCAGCGTGGTCGGCGCCACCCTCGGCGGCGTGCTCATCGGCATCACCGAGTCCATGAGTGCGGTCTACATCTCTTCCGGCTGGAAGGACGTTGTGGTCTTCGTGCTCTTCCTGCTGGTTCTGCTCTTCAAGCCCTCGGGCCTGATGGGCAAGTCGCGGACCTGAGGAGAACCCCATGAACAAGACCATCCTCAAGGCCGTCTTCCTGCTCCTCGCACTGGGGGGCCTGCTCATCATCCCCCGCTACCTGGAAAGCCCCTACGCCCTGCACATCATGATCCTGCTGTTCCTGAGCGTGGCTCAGGGCCAGAGCTGGAACATCCTGGGTGGCTATGCGGGCCAGCACTCCGTGGGTCATGCCGCCTACTTCGGCGTGGGTGCCTACACCACCATGATGCTCATGCACACCAAGCAGATCCCACCCTGGGTGGGCGTCTGGGCCGGCATGGCCGCCGTCATCGTGGTAGCACTGATCATCGGTAGCATCTGCTTCCGCCTCCGCGGCCCCTACTTCGTGCTGGCCTCCATCGCCGTGGCCGAGATCATGCGCTTGTCGGCCATCAACCTGACCGCCCTGACCAACGGTGCCGAGGGCATCCTCGCCACGGAGCTGCCGGCCTTCAAGATCGGCGCCACGGTGATCACTGACTTCCTGACCAAGGTGCCCTTCTACTACCTCGGCCTCTTCCTGGCCTTGTTCACCATCGTCCTGACCCTATGGATCCAGCACTCCAAGCTGGGCTACTTCCTCCAGGCCATCCGTGAGGATCAGGACGCCGCCCACTCCCTGGGCATCAACATCGCGTTCTACAAAAACGTCGCCCTGGTCATCTCGGCCGTCCTCACCTCCCTGACCGGCAGCTTCTATGGGATCTACGTCGGCTTCGTGGACCCGCCCACGGTGCTCGGCCTGGATGTGTCCGTCCAGATCATGCTCATCTGCATCATCGGTGGCATGGGTACCCTGTGGGGACCTGTGCTCGGCGCCCTCATCCTGGTGCCTCTCTCCGAGGCTCTGCGCAGCAACATGGTCACCGACCTGCTGGTGAAGGTGGGCATGGTCAGTGCCGACTCGAAGATCGGGATCTTCCTCAAGGAGAACCTCTCCCATGCCCACGTGCTGCTCTACGGCATCCTGGTGGTGGTGGTGATCCTGTTCATGCCTGACGGGCTTATGGGCTTCGTCAAGAAGATGGCCGCGCGCCAGAAGCGGGAGGCGGTCTGATGGCCATCCTGGAAATCAAGAACGTCAGCAAGTTCTTCGGGGGCCTGGCGGCCAACTCGGACGTCAGCTTTGACGTTCACGAGGGCACGATCATGGGTCTCATCGGCCCCAACGGCGCCGGCAAGACCACCCTGTTCAACTGCATCACCGGCTACTACCCACCCTCCAAGGGCGACGTCATCTTCGATGGCCGCCCCATGAACGGTCTGGATCCGGACAAGGTCTGCATGCTGGGCATGGTGCGCACCTGGCAGAAGGTCCGGCCCCTGGCCAAGCTCTCGGTGGTCGACAACGTGATGGTGGGCGCCTTGGCGCGCACCGGCTCGCTGAAGGTTGCTCGTGAGCTGGCCATGGAGCAGCTCAAGGTGGTCCGCATGGAGCACCGCACCAACTTCCTGGCGGGGGGCCTGCCCATCGGCGAGCGCAAGAAGCTCGAGGTGGCCCGCGCCCTGGCCACCCAGCCCAAGCTGCTCCTGCTTGACGAGGTCATGGGCGGTCTGAACCCCGCTGAGAGTGAGGAGATCATCCAACTCATCCTCGAGATCAAGAAGCGTGGCCTGACCCAGATGGTCATCGAGCACGACATGAAGGCCATCATGCGGATCTCCGACCGCATCGTGGTCCTCACCTCGGGCGAGAAGCTCACCGAGGGCACGCCGCAGGAAGTCGTCTCCAACCCTGACGTGATCAGCGCCTACCTGGGTGAACCCCATGCTTAAGATCGAGAAGCTCAACTTCGCCTACGGCGATCTCAAGGTGCTCTGGGACGTGGACCTGGAAGTCAACCAGGGCGAGATCGTCACCGTGGTTGGCGCCAATGGTGCCGGCAAGTCCACCACCCTGAAGAACATCTCCCGCCTCGTGAAGCCCACCTCCGGGAGCATCACTTTCGAGGGCCAGGACATGAGCAGGATGGCCCCCCACCATGTGGTGGAAGCCGGCCTGGTCCAGGTCCCGGAAGGGCGGCGCATCTTCCCCGAGATGACCGTGATGGAGAACCTCCGCATGGGGTCCTACGTCAAGGCCACCCGCCCCGACCGGGAGAAGAACATCGAGTGGGTGTTCAACCTGTTCCCCCGCCTGAAAGAGCGCGAGAAGCAGCTGGGCGGCACCATGTCCGGCGGCGAGCAGCAGATGCTGGCCATCGCCCGGGGCCTCATGGCCAATCCCAAGGTGCTGCTGCTGGATGAGCCCTCCCTGGGCCTGTCGCCCCTGCTGGTGAAGAACATCTTTGACATCATTACCGGCATCAACAAGGAAGGCGTTACCATCCTCCTCGTGGAGCAGAACGTGTACCAGTCCCTCCGCATCTCGCACCGGGCCTACGTCATGGAGACCGGACGGGTGGTGCTGACGGGCAAGGGCAGCGACCTGCTCAACGATGAACACGTGAAAAAAGCCTTCTTGGGCATGTGAGGAGATTCCAATGACCACCGTCTCGAACTGGATGACGAAGAACCCCTACACCATCGATCAGGATGCCTCCATCATCGAGGCCATCCACCTGATGAAGGAGAAGTCGGTCCGCCGCCTGCCGGTCATGGCCGCCGGGCGCTTTGTGGGCCTGATCACGGACCGCATGATCAAGGACTACAGCCCGGGCAAGGCCACCAGCCTCGACACCTGGGAAGTCCACTACCTGCTCTCCAAGACCCCGGTGAAGGACCTGATGAACACGGCGCCCATGACCGTCTCCCCGGACACGGACCTGAGCACCGCCGCCCAGGCCATCCTGGACCACAAGCTCTACGGCCTCTGTGTGGTGGATGGCCAGGGCGCGCTGGTGGGCATCATGTCTGTGGGCGACATGCTCCGGGCCGTGGTGGAGTTCACCAAGGTCAGCAAGTAGCGGCGTCTAGGCGGTTCGGGCTAACCTGACCGCTTGCTCCCCGAGGCGATCGGGGGGCTTGCCTGTATGCCGGGAGGCCCGATGAGCACAATCCAGCGCCTGCGTGAACTCCGCGACGGCTTCGAGCGCCCCTTCTGGGTGGCGAATGTCAGCGAGCTGTTCGAGCGCCTGTCCTACTACGCGGCGTTTGCTTCCCTGGCCCGGTACCTGAACGAGTCCCTGGGCTTTCCCACCCAGCAGGCCAGCAGCCTGACGGGCCTGTTCGGCGGGCTGGTGTGGTTCCTGGCGGCCTTCGGCGGCGCCGTGGCGGACCGCCTGGGGTTCCGGCGGGCGCTCTCCCTGGCCTACCTGATCCTCAGCTGCTCCTACTTCCTGCTGGGCTCCATCGGGTCCACCTGGATGGCGCCCCTCCGCGACCTGATTCCCATGGGCGGCCTGGTGGCGGTCCTCCTGATGCTCCCGGCCCTGGGCATTGCGCTGGTGAAGCCGGCGGTGGTGGGCACCACGGCCCGGGCCTCGAAAGAGAACGTCCGCTCCATCGGCTACTCGATCTACTACACCCTGGTGAACATCGGCGGCGCCGCTGGACCCTATGCGGCGTCCTACGTCCACCGGCACATGAGCGTCGAGAACGTCTTCCGGGTGGCGGCGGTCAGCGTGTTCGTGATGTTCTTCGCGGTGCTGATCCTGTTCAAGGAGCCGCGCAAGGAGGGGGATGCCCCACCCCCCACCCTGGCCCAGACCGGGAAGAACTTCCTGACGGTGCTCTCCAACCCCAGGTTCATGCTGTTCCTGCTCATCTTCACAGGGTACTGGGTGGTGTACTGGCAGGAGTTCATCACGCTGCCCCTCTACGTGGTGAAGTACATCGATCCCAAGGCTGACACGGAGCTGTTGCTGGTGACGGGGCCGCTGGCCGTGATCTGCCTGACGGTGCTCATCAGCCTGGCCACCCGGAAGATCGCCTCCGTGAAGGCCGTCACCCTCGGCACGCTGATGTCGTCCCTGGCCTGGATCGTTCTGATCTTCATGCCCACCGTGACCGGCGTGATCATCACCCTGGTCTGCGTGGCCCTCGGGGAGATCGTCCAGTCGCCGCGCTACTACGAATACATCTCCCGCCTGGCACCGCCGGGGCAGCAGGGGACCTACATGGGCTTTGCCTTCCTGCCCATCGGCCTCGGGTCGCTCATTGGTGGCTGGTTTGGCGGCAAGCTGATGCACCACTTCGGTGAGGTGGCCCACCGGCCCACCGGCATGCTCTGGACCATCACCGGCGTGGGTGTGCTGACTGCCCTGCTGCTCTGGGCCTACGACCGCATGCTGCCGGCGAAGCCATTGCCCACCCTCCCGGTCGACCAGAACTGATCACCGCCAAGGCGCCAAGAACGCCAAGAAGTGCAGGGCCCGTTGGGTTGGGCCACCCATGCACGCTCCAGCACTGGTCAGGCGCCTGCCCAGTTCCCCTTGAACGTGCATCCGTTTCACAGGTACTTGGAGAGGAACTCCCACATGGCCTGGGTGCGGGCCCAGCCGTGCTGGGGGGCGCGGGGGCTGTGGTCGGAGCCCGGCAGCAGCACCAGCTGGGTGGGGTGCCCGGCCTTCTGGAGGGCATCGATGAGCATGATGCTGTTCTGGGGATGCACGTTGTCATCCAGGGTGCCGTGGAGGACCAGCAGGCGCCCGCTGAGCTGGGCGGCAGCCTTCAGGACGGAGGCTGCGGCGTAGCCCTCCTTGTTGTCGGCGGGCAGCCCCATGTAGCGCTCGGTGTAGATGCTGTCGTAGAGGCTCCAGTCCGTGACGGGCGCCCCGGCGATGCCCAGCTTCCAGGCTTTGCTGTGGGTGAGGGCGAAGGTGACCATGTACCCGCCGTAGCTCCAGCCGTCCAGGCAGAGGCGGTCCATGTCCGCCCAGCCCTGGGCCTTCAGCCAGGCGTGGCCGTCCAGCAGGTCCTGGAGCTCCTGGGCACCCAGGTTGCGGTGGATGCCGGTGGCGCTGGCGGGGCCCTTGCCCGAGGCGCTGCGGTTGTCGCAGATCCAGGTGGCGATGCCGTGCTGGGCCAGGAACTGGTACCAGGGCATCTCCCGGTTCCAGGCATCCCGCACAGACTGGGCGCCGGGGCCACTGTAGGTGAACTGGAAGACCGGGTACTTGCGGGCAGGATCGAAGTCCACGGGCAGCACCAGCAGGGTCTCCATGGGGAAGCCGTCCCGGGTCTTGACCTGCTGGAAGCTGACGCGGCCCCGCTTGACGGCCTGCCAATCGGTGGCCGGATTGGCATCGATGAGGCGCAGGGACTGGCCGGTGGCGCTGTGGAGGGACTGGCGGGGCGGGGTCTGGAGGTCACTCCAGGTGTCCAGGAACTGGGTGTAGGTGGCATTGAAGCGCACCCGGTGGGTGCCGGGCTGGGTGGTCAGGCGGGTGAGGCCCTTGCCGTCCAGGCCAATGCGGTAGGCGTCGAGGCCGATGGGGCTGCGCTCGGTGGCATCGAAGAACAGGTGGCCGGCCAGATCCACGCCGTGGACCTTCCGCACGTCCCAGGGGCCGGCGGTGACGGCGGCAAGGGCCTTGCCGTCCCGGTCATGGCGGTAGACGTGGTGCTGGCCTGTGCGGCCGGACTCCCAGAGGAAGCTTCCATCCGGGAGCCAGAGGGGCAGGGGCAGGCGCTCCTGCCAGGCCGTGCCTCCCTCGCGGAGCAGGACCTTGGAGCTGGTGCCTTCATAAGTGCGGAGCTCCAGCCAGCTCTGGATGCGGTCCTGCAGGGAGGCCAGCAGGCGGCCCTGGGGATCCCAGCCCACCTGGACGATGAGGGTCTCCTCGCCAGCGTGGGGATCCTCCATCCAAGCCGTCTTCCCGGTCAGATCCACCACCCCCAGGCGGGCGGTGGGGTTGGGGTCGCCGGCTTTGGGATAGCGGGCCTTTAGGGGCTTCTGGGGCTGAGTGCGGTCATCCAGGAGGGTGAAGACCGGGACCTTGGTCTCGTCCAGGCTGAGGTAGGCCAGGCGGCGGGAGTCCGGGGCCCACCAGTAGGCGCGGAAGCTGCCCCGGCCATAGACCTCCTCCTGGTAGACCCAGTCCAGGCGGCCGTTGAAGATGGTCTCGCCCCCGCCCTGGGTGAGGCGGGTCTCGGTGCCTTTGGTGACGTCCTGGCGGTAGAGGTCATTGCCCCGGAGGAAGGCCACCTGGGTCCCATCCGGGCTGAAGGTGGGCTCATCGACCTTGGTCTTGCTGAGGCAGCGGGCGGTGGCGGAGGCGGCCTCCACCAGGTAGAGGGCATCGGCCACGTCCACCAGGAAGGCGGTGCGGGCTTCGTTCCACACGAAGCCGCCCCGGCCCAGGGCGGTCTGGGCCTTGGGGATGGCGGCGCCTGCGGCCTCCAGGGCCTTCTCCAGGCGGGCCGTGTCAAGGAAGGGCTTAGCCTCCCAGGTGCTGGCGTCCAGGCGGGAGAGGACGGTCTTGTCACCGTCCCGGCGGGTCTGCAGCAGGCCCCCATCCGGCAGCCACTCCAGGCGGGTGGCTGCCGGTCCGGACCAGGCCTTCTTCTTGGTGGGGTGGGACAGGGCTTCCAGGGTCAGGGTGTCCCCGCTCTGGGCCCCCAGGCTGGTGACGAGGAGGAGGCAGGCCAGGAGGGTGCGAAAGAACATCGTGGCTCCAATGGGCGGGAGTGATCCAGGGGACAGCAGGGGCGGTTCAGTCCGGCAGGTGCGGTCGGGTGAGGTTCCGGTGGCCGGTGGCGGTGACCAGCAGGTTGTCCTCGATGCGGATGCCGCCGCAGGGGGTCAGGGCGTCGATGAGGGCCCAGTCGAAGGCGCCCTTGTGCTCATTCTCCCGGAAGGGACGGAGGAGCATGGGGATGAAGTAGAGGCCGGGCTCCACGGTGAAGACCTGGCCCTCGTCGATGGTGCGGGTGGTGCGGAGGAAGGGGTGCTGGGGCGGCGGCGGGGTGGGGGTGCCATCGGGAGCGCCCTGGCGGCCGGCCACGTCATGGACCTGGATGCCCAGGTGGTGACCCAGGCCGTGGGGGAAGAAGGGGCGGCTGAGGCCCTTCTCCACGGCCTCTTCCGGGCCGACCCGGAGCAGGCCGCTCTCCTGCAGGAGGGCCGCGATGCGCAGGTGCCCCTGGTGGTGGAGGTCACCGTAGGGCAGGGCGGGCTTCACCAGGTCACAGAGCTCCAACTCGATGCGCTCCATGCCGGCCACCAGGGCCGCAAAGCGGCTGTCGCAGTGGGGGGCGACCAGGGTGCGGGTGATGTCGGCGGCGTAACCCCGCACCTGGGCCCCGGCATCAATGAGCAGCACCGCGCCGTTGCGGACCGAGGTGCGCTTGCCCTCGTAGTGGAGGGTGGCGCCCTTCTCGTTGAGGGCCACGATGCTGCCGTAGGGCATCTCGTGATCCACGATGCCGGCGGCCACCACGTAGGCGTGGTGGATCTCCAGCTCCGTGGCACCGGCCTGGAAGGCGACCCGGGCGGCCTGGTGCCCCCGGGCGGCGATGACCGTGGCCTCGTCGATGCAGCAGACCTCATAGGCGGACTTGGTGGTGCGGTGCCAGTTCAGGTGGGCGGTGAGCAGGTCCGGGTTCAGGTCCAGGCCGGCCTCGCTGGCCCGGTCGGTCTCGTTGCCGATGTAGGCGGCGTGGCCCAGGGCGCCCAGGCGGCTCCAGGCCTCCTCCACGCTGCCTGCTTCCTCCACCTCGAAGGCGGCGGCCCAGAAGGGGTCACCCAGGGGGGCCTGCTCGTACCAGAAGTCTTCGGGGGCGTAGCGGATCAGACGGGGACGGCGGCCCGGCTCCACCACCAGCAGGTGGTGGGGGCCCGGGATGGGGCACCAGTGGGCGAAGTGGGGCGTGGGATGGAAGGGGGCATCCTGGTCGTCGGCAAAGTGCGTGTAGACCTTGCCACTGGAGATCACCAGGGCTCCGTGGCCCGTGGCTTCCAGGGCTTCGGCCGTGGTGCGCTGGCGCTCGGCGATGTGGTGGGCGTAGAGGGCGGCGAGCTCGGTCATGGTCAGTCCAGAGAAAAGAGTGTGTTCCAGAGGAGCGGTGGAGGACCCGTCAGAGGAAGCGCAGGGGCAGGACCGCAGGGGCAAAGCCGTGGTGGACGGCCTTCTCATAGAAGAGCGAGAGGCTGTCCTGCTCCGCCTCGCCCAGGGTGTATTGGATGTTCTCAGTGAGGTATTCGTTCAGCTCGATGCGGGTCCAGCCGATGGTACGCCGGGCCTCCTCCACGATGGCAGGAAGCTGGGCCAGGCCAATCTCCAGACTCTTGTGGAAAAACGGGGCCACGCCCCCGGGCACCGGCAGCTCTGGGGCATCCTGGCGAAGCAACCAGAGGGCAAAGACGAAGGGCAGGCCGGTCCAGCTGTGCCACTCCTCAGCCAGATCCAGCACGAAGAGGCCCTGGCGCGGGGCCCGCATGGCGGCGTCACCAATCATCAGGGCGGCGTCGTGGCCCGCCAGCATGGCGCCAAGGTCCGGCCCCATGTCCGTCACCGCAGGGGAGGTGCCGTAGCGCTCCCGCAGCAGCAGCTGGGCCAGGACCACGCTGGTGCGGCTGCTGGTGTCCAGGGCCAGGGTGCGGATCTGCTCGGGGGGGACCTTGGACAGGATCACCACGCTGCGCACCCGCTTGGGGGAGGCGATGCAGAGGCCCGGGACGATCTTCAGGTCGGGGATGCGGAGGTACTCGATGGAGCTGACGATGCCCGCATCCACGGCCCCTTCCCGCAGGCGGTCGGCGCAGGCCGAGGGGAAGTGGAACTTGAGGTGGAAGTGCTCCCCGCCCAGGCCGTGCTTGAACCCATGGTTCAGGGGCGCGGCGTTGAGGTAGTCGATGATGGAGAGGCGGAAGGGGGCTGCCATGGCTTGAGTCTAGGAGCCAAGGGGGCGAATGAGAAAGTCCAGACCCTGCCCCGGCCTCCTGCCATCATGGCCCATGCCTCTCTGGCACTACGAACTGAGCACCCCTCTGGGCCCCATGCGGGCCGCCTTCGATGGGCGGGGGCGCCTGCAGGAGCTGGTCCTGGAGGCCCCGGACCCCCGCCAGACCAGCCCTCTGCCGCCGCTGGAGCAGCGGGAGGCCAAGCACTTCCTGGACCGCCAGGTGGCGGCCTACCTGGCGGGCACCCTCCAGACCTTCACCGTGCCCATCAATCCCCAGGGCATGCCCCAGGCCCTCCGGATCTGGGACGCCGTGCGCACCATCCCCCACGGCCAGTCCCGGCAGCCCAGCGAGCTGACCCTGTGGCTGGGCCTGGAGGAGGGGCCGGTGGTCATGGCCTGCGCCGCCAACCCCATCCTGCTGCTGATTCCCACCCACCGGGTGGTGCTGCCGGGGGAAGGCCCCATCCCCCGGGCCCTCCGCCAGCTGGAAGCGGGGGCCGCATGGCAGAAGCCCTGATAAAAAAACCCTTCGAGTCTGGCATCCTGATGGATATGACCGGTTCCTACCACCCCATCGCCACACCCCTGGGAGACCTGGGGGCAGTGTTCGACGAGGATGGGCGCCTGGTGAGGTTCTTCCGCATCCATGGCACCCCAACAGGCATCCCCCAGGGGCCGGAGCCCCGGAGCCTGCCCTTCTTCAAGCGGCAGCTGGAGGCCTACTTCTCGGGCAACCTGCGGGACTTCAACATCCCTCTGGTGGTGGAGGGCACCGAGTTCCAGCGCCGGGTCTGGAAGGAGCTCCAGAAGATCCCCTACGGTCAGGCCATCACCTACACGGAGCTGGCGCTCCGCCTGGGCGATGAGAAGTGCATCCGGGCCGCAGCCCAGGCCAGCGGGGCGAATCCCATCGCCATCCTCATCCCCTGCCACCGCGTGATCGGCTCCGATGGCGGCCTGGTGGGCTACAGCGGGGGCCTGGACATGAAGGAGTTCCTGCTCCGCCTGGAGGGCGTGCTGCCCAAGGCTCCCCCCACACCTCGGCTGCCGCTGGTCTGGGAGTAGCTGGGCCTGCAAAGCTCTCCACTATGGACACAAAGAACGGCCTTCAATGAGCACGAAGGCCCAGGCCTTCAAGAGCAAAAGCGGAACCGCAGATGGCGCAGATGGGCGCCGACCCACACCAGCATGGGCCCGCCTGCGGCGGCTTCCGGCGCTGCCGGAAGTCATCCCGGGGTGCCCCGGCCGCGCCCCCCAAAAGGCGCAGCAGCGGCGCCCCGGGCTGGAGCCCATGCGCTGTGCCGCAAAGACCCAACCCGGGCTCTTTTCGGTGTTCATCAGCCTTTATCGGTGTTCATCGGTGTTCCATTCCTTGCCCATTTTCCTCTGCGTTCTCTGTGTTCTCTGCGGTGAGTGCATTTTTTTCTCAGTCTGGCCGGTAAGGAGGCAACGCTCAGGGCCGCCGTCGCAGCAGGGCCACGCACTCGACGTGGTTGGTGAGGGGGAAGAGGTCGAGCACTGCCAGGTGCTCGACCTGCCAGCCCGGCAGTAGGCGCTGGAGGTCGCGGCAGAAGGCCGCCCCGTCGCAGCCCACAAGCACCATGGTGCCCGCGCCTGCCGTCAGGAGGCGGTCGCACAGGGCACCCTCCAGGCCGGCCCGGGGGGGATCCAGCAGCAGGACATCCGCCGGTGTGCCCAGGCCCTCCGGCACCCAGGCCGCCACATCGGCCACGAGGCACTCCGAGGGTAGGCTGGCGGCGGCGAGGTTGCGCTGGGCCCAGGCCACGGCTGCTTCCCCGGACTCCACCAGGATGCGGTGACGGAAGCGGTCGCCCAGAAGGGCGGAGAAGAACCCCACGCCGCCGTACAGATCGTAGAGGGTGTCCCCCCGCAGGTCCCACTGGCGCAGCAGGCCCCCAAAGGCCGCGCCGGCCCAGGCCGGGCTCACCTGGAAGAAGGCGCCGGGATCCTGGTCCAGGGTGGCCCCCTCCAGGCGGTGGCGGATGGGCTGGTCGCCCCGGCACCAGCCGTCGGGCTCCAGGGTCCAGGTCCGGCCCCGCTCATCGCTGGCATAGACCATCCCGGCGGGGGTGCCGGTGGCCAGCTCCCAGCGGCCGGGGCGGGCGGGCAGGGCCCGGCCCTCCAGGGCCTCCCGCAGGCGGGGGATGGCGGCGGAGAGGGGCTGGGCGGCGGCGGGGCAGGCCGACACGGGCACCACGGCATGGCTGTGGCGCTTGAAGTAGCCCAGGGTGGCCCCATCCCAGTGGAGCTGGATGCGGTGGCGCAGGGCCGAGGCGGGGGCGGGGTGCCAGGACCAGGCCTGGCCCTCGCCCAGCTGCCGGCGGAGGAGGTCTGCCACCATCTGGCGCTTCAGCTCCGGCGCCTGGCTCCCGGCCTCCCAGAGCTCACAGCCCCCGCAGACCCCAGCGACAGGGCAGGCGGCCTCCACCCGGCGGGGGTCCCGAGTCACCCAGCCGGTGATGCGCCCCTGACCGTGGCGGGCCTTCCACTGCACCTGGGCCTCCACCACCTCCCCGGGAAACAGCGCCAGGGGGGCCTCCAGCAGCAGCAGGCGGCCATCCGCCGAGCGGGCCACCCCCATGCCGCCCCAGGCCAGGCGCTCCACGGGACCCCGCCAGGCCTCCACGGCTGCGGGGGACTTGCGGTGAATCTGAGGCTTGCCCTGCTGCTTTTTGGCGCCCACAGGCGGCTGTCGATTCACGGGGGACGCTCCTTCCAAGCAAAGTAGCACCTTCCCGGTACGGAACTGAGGCTGGATGGAGTTCTGCCGAGGCGGTAGGCTTGGGGATTGGAGCCTCCATGTCTGAACGCGAACCACGGATCATCGACCTGCAGGGGATCATGGACCTGATCCCCCACCGGTATCCCCTGCTCCTGGTGGATCGGATCCTCGACTACGAGCCCAAGACCTGGATCCGGGGCCTCAAGAACATCAGCTTCAACGAGCAGGTGTTCCAGGGCCACTTCCCCAGCCGGCCTGTGTTCCCCGGTGTCTACATCGTCGAGGCCATGGCCCAGACCGGCGGCTGCCTGCTCATGCAGGAGTTCGAGGACCGGGCCAGCAAGGTGATCTACTTCATGGGCATCGACAATGTGAAGTTCCGCAAGCCGGTGCAGCCCGGCGACCAGCTGGTGATGGAAGTGAAGGTCCTCCAGATCAAGGGGCGGATCTGCAAGATGCGTGGCGAGGCCTTTGTGGGCGGCCAGAAGGTGGCGGAAGCGGAGTTCATGTCCATGCTGATGGATCTGGGTGAAGGGGAACGGAAATGAGTGCACAAGTCCATCCCAGCAGCGTGGTGAGTCCGGAGGCCCGCCTCGGTGAGGGCGTGGTCGTGGGGCCCTTCTGTGTCATCGAGGGCGCCTCGGTGATCGGTGCCCGCACCCTCCTCCGCAGCCACGTGGTCATCGGCCCCCACACGGAGCTGGGCGAGGACAACGACATCTACCCCCACGCCACCCTGGGCATGGGGCCCCAGGACCTGAAGTTCAAGGGCGCCCCCACGCGCCTCCAGGTTGGGAGCCGCAACGTCTTCCGCGAGGGCTGCACCCTCCACCGGGGCACCGAGGGCGGGGGCGGGCTCACCACCGTGGCCGACGACAACTTCCTCATGACCGGTGCGCACATCGCCCACGACTGCCACGTGGGCAGCAAGAACATCTTCGCCAACTGCGCCACCCTGGCGGGCCATGTCGAGGTGGGGCAGGGCTGCAACATCGGCGCCTTTTCTGCCGTACACCAGTTCTGCCGGGTGGGGGACCACGCCTTCATGGGCGGCTTCACCGTGGCCACCCAGGATGTCCTGCCCTTCATGAAGACCGTGGGCGCCCGGGACACCAAGAGCTACGGCGTGAACACCATCGGCCTGCAGCGCAAGGGCTTCTCCTCCGAGGTGGTGGAGGGTCTCAAGAAGGCCCACCGCCTGCTGTTCCACTCGGATCTCCTCCGGGACGAGGCCATGGCCCGCACCGAGCAGGAGCTGGGCCACATCGCCGAGGTGGCCTACCTGATCGACTTCATCCGCAACGCCAAGCGGGGCGTGCACCGTGGCTGATCGCCACCACGTCACCCTTGCGATCATCGGGCTCCCCAACTCCGGCAAGTCCACCCTCCTGAATGCCCTCCTGGGGCAGCGGCTGGCTGCCACCAGCCAGGTGGCCCAGACCACCCGCACCCGCGTCCTGGGTGTGGTCGACCGCGGCGACAAGCAGCTGGCCTTCCTGGACACGCCGGGCATCCACACGCCCCGCCATGCCCTCAACGAGCGGATGATGGGCCACGTGGCGCAGGCCCTCCAGGAGGCCGATGTCCTCCTCTGGGTGGTGGACGCCGACGACCACCTCGGACCTGGGGAGCGGGCTCTGGCCCGCCGCCTGAAGCTCATCGGGCGCCCCACCTACCTGCTGCTCAACAAGATCGACCTGCTGTCCCGGGGCCGCCTCCTGGAGAAGGTGGCGACCTACAAGGACCTGCTGCCCTTCAAGGAGATCGTGCCCATCGGTGCGAAGACCGGCCTCAACCTGGAGCCCCTCTGGGCCCTGCTGGAAGGGGAGGCCGACAAGCCGGGCTGGCCCTACGGCGAGGAGACCTTCACGGACCAGACCGAGCGCACCCTGGCGGCGGAGTTCATCCGCGAGAAGGTGCTGCGCAAGACCCGCGAGGAGGTGCCCCACGGCATCGCCGTGCTCATCGAGCGCTGGCTCGAGCCCGGGCAGGAGGACTACCCGGAGGACATGGGGCCCGAGGGCGTGTTCATCGCCGCCCGCATCCTGGTGGACCGGGACGGCCACCGGAAAATCCTCCTGGGCAGTGGTGGCGAGATGATCAAGGACATCCGCCAGAGCGCCCAGCGCGAGCTCAAGAAGCTGCTGGAGCGCCCCGTGCGCCTGGAGCTCTTCGTGAAGGTGGACGAGGGCTGGCGGGATCGCCCCGACCGGCTGGACCGGCTGGAGATCTAAGTCGAGATCGCCTAGATCGTCAGGTCTGTGCCCCGGTGCTCGGCGTCGAGGACCGGGAGGCCTGCGCCCGTGATGGAGGCGTACTGGCCCCGCTCCGGGTCGAAGGCATACACCTCGCCCGTCTCGATCTTGTAGACCCAGGCGTGGAGGTGGAGCATGCCATTGGCCACGGCCTTGGCCACGCTGGGGTGGCTGCGCAGATTCTCCACCTGCACCAGGACATTCTCTTCCACGGTGGCGTGGAGCAGGTCGCTGCCGCTGAGGTGGCCGTAGCTCTCCCACATGATGCGCTCCGTGGCCCGGCAGTGAGCCAGCCAGGCCCGGGTGGCCGGGAGCTCCGACAGCTCCGAGGGATCCAGCAGGGCTCGCATCGCCCCGCAGTTGGAGTGCCCGCAGATGATGATGTCCTTCACCTTGAGGGCAGAGACCGCGAACTCGATGCCGGCGGCCATGCCCCCCATGCTCTGGTAGGGGGGGATGAGGTTGCCGACATTGCGCAGAATGAACAGCTCGCCCGGCTGCGTCTGGGTGATCAGGTTGGGGCTGATGCGGGAGTCGGAGCAGGTGACGAAGAGCGTCTCCGGGGTCTGCTCCTGCTGGTCCAGCCGCTCAAACAGCTCCCGGTGGGTGCTGAAGATCTGCTGCTGGAACTGGTGGATGCCTTGAACGAGCTTTTGCATCGGTCCATGTTACCCGGGGTCAGGCAACCTGTCAGAGGCTCAGGTTGGCCAGGTGCTCTTCGGGGGTGATGGGGGTGTTGGGCTCGTCGTGGATGATCTTGCCGTCCCGGAGCTTGACGATGCGGTGGGCGTGGCGGGCGATGTCCTCTTCGTGGGTCACGATGATGATCGTGTTGCCGCGCTGATAGAGCTCTTCGAAGAGGGCCATGATCTCGATGCTGGTCTTGGAGTCCAGGGCTCCCGTCGGCTCATCGGCCAGGAGGATGGAGGGCTCGTTCACCAGGGCCCGGGCGATGGCCACGCGCTGGCGCTGGCCGCCGGAGAGCTGGTTGGGCATGTGGTCGCTGCGGGTGCCGAGGCCGACATTCTCGAGGGCTTGCTGGGCCTTGGTGTGGCGCTCCGAGGGGGTGTCGCCCGCATAGATCAGGGGCAGCTCCACATTCTGGAGGGCGGTGGTGCGGGCCAGCAGGTTGAAGGTCTGGAAGACGAAGCCGATCTCCTCGTTGCGGATCTGGGCCAGGGCATCATCGCTCATGGCCGAGGCCAGCTTGCCGTTCAGCTCGTAGGTGCCCCCGGTGGGGGTATCGAGGCAGCCGATGATGTTCATCATGGTGGACTTGCCCGAGCCGGAGGGACCCATGATGGCCAGGTACTCGCCTCGTGGAATCGCCATGGAGACCCCGTCCAGGGCCCGCACCTCCATATCTCCCATCTGGTAGATCTTGGTGATGTCGGTGAGTTGGATGAGGGGGGCTTCGGCCATGGCAACCTCGGGTGGGAGCCGCAGGGCCCCTGGGTTATCTTCGCAGATGTTGCTGCATTGGTTTAGACCGGGGCTGCTTGCCGGTGGTTGACCGGTGGGTGGAGCCGGTCACGAAGTCCCGGCCCTGCCTGGGTTTCCCGCTACACTTCGGAGTCCAACCCTCCCCCGGTTTCCCATGCTCCCATCCCTCCTCCTTGCCCTGGGCCGGCCGCTGTTGCGGCTGCGCTACCGGCTCCGCGCTACGGGCCTGGCAGAAGTCCCAGCCGAGGGGGCGCCGGGCATCTTGTTCTTGGCCAACCACCCCACCCTGGTGGATCCCTTCCTCCTGGCCGCAGAGCTGGCGCCCAGGTTCCGCCCCCAGCTGGTGGCAGGTCGGGACCATGCGGCGTCTGCCCCCCTGCGCTGGCTTGCGGGTCTGCTGGGGGGGCGCGCCCTGCCGGACCCAGCCCCGCTGGGGGACCGCTGTCGGGCGGCCCTGGGCGCTGAGCTGGTGGGGCTGGCGGGGGAGCTGCGCGCCGGCCGCAACCTACTCCTCTTTCCCGGCGGTCGCCTGGCCCGCCAGAAGGCGGACGACTGCAGCGACAACAGCATTGTCGAGGCCCTCCTCCGCCAGGCTCCGGGCACCCGGGTGGTGGTGGTGCGCCTGCGGGGTTTGTGGGGCAGCCGCTTCAGCGCCGCCTCCGGTCAGCGCCCTCGCCTCGGCACCGAGCTTCTGCGGAGCCTCGGCCTGCTCTGGGCCAATGGGCTGTTCTTCCTGCCTCGGCGGGACGTGGCCCTGACCTTCGAAGCGGCGCCGGACCTCCCCCTGGACCAGGGGCGGGCTGCCCTCAATGCGGCCATCCAGGCCCTGCTCAACCGGGAGCCCAGCCCCCGGATCCACGTGCCCCACCTGTTCTGGAAGGACCCCACCCCCCGCACCCTCCCCGAGCCCCCCCGGCCCCGGGTGGAGGGCAATCCCCGGACGGTCTCTGCCGCCATCCGGGATGCGGTGCGCCGCCACCTGGCCGCTGTGACGGGTAAGGCGGACCTGGAAGACAGCCAGTCCTTGGTCGGGGACCTGGGCCTGGATGCCCTCTCCCACCGGGAGCTGGAGCTCTGGCTGGAGCGGGCCTACGGCTACCCCTGCAGCGATCCCGCCTCCCTCCAGACCGTGGGCGACCTCATGCTGGCGGCCACCGGCGCCGCCGTCTCCCTGCGCCAGGGCGAGCTGAAGGCCGTGCCCCCAGCCTGGTTCCACTCGCGCACAGACCTGCCCATCGAGCTACCGGAGGGAGACACGATCACCGAGGTCTTCCTGCGCCAGGCTCGCCGCGACCCCCAGCGCGTGGTGCTGGCGGACCAGACCGGCGGTGTGAAGACCTACCGGGACATGGTCACGGCCATCCATGTGCTCAAGCCCCTCTTTGAAAAGCTGGAAGGCACCCACGTCGGCCTCATGCTGCCTGCGTCGGGCGGCGCCAGCATCATCTACCTGGCCCTGCTCTTTGCCGGCAAGACCCCGGTCCTGGTGAACTGGACCGCCGGAACCCGCAGCATGGCCTTCAGCCTGGACCTGGTGGGGGTCCAGCGGGTCATCAGCGTCACCACCCTGGTGAACCGCCTGGATGCCCAGGGTGTGGACCTGGGTGCCGTCCGCAGCCGCCTGTTCCTGCTGGATGAGGTCGGGAAGAAGATCTCCCTGGCCACCAAGGTGCTGGCCGCCCTCAAGGCCAAGTTCAGCTGGGCGGAGCTGCTGGAGGCCCGGCCCCCCCAGACCGCGGCGGTACTCTTCACCAGCGGCAGCGAGAGCCTGCCCAAGGCGGTGCCACTCAGCCACAGCAACATCCTGAGCAACATCCGGGACGTGGCCGAGGCCATCTGCTTCCGCCCGGACGAGCGGGTCATGGGCTGTCTGCCCCCCTTCCACGCCTTCGGCCTCACGACCACGACCATCCTGCCGGCCCTGCTGGGGCTCCGGGTGGTCTACCACCCCAACCCCACCGAGGGCCGGATGCTGGCCCGCCTCATCGAGGCCTACCACGCCACCCTCCTGGTGGGCACGCCCACCTTCCTGGGCGGCATCCTGCGTCAGGCGGAGGACCGGCACCTGGAGTCCCTGCGCACCGTGGTCTCCGGGGCGGAGAAGTGCCCGGAGCAGGTCTACGCCACCCTGGCCCGGCGCTGGCCAGGCACCGTGGTGCTGGAGGGCTACGGCATCACGGAGTGCTCGCCCGTGGTGTCCGTGAACCGGGAGGACGACCCCCGCCCGGGCAGCATCGGTCGCCCGCTGCGCTCCCTGGCGTGGGCCATCGTGGACCTGGAGCGGGGTGTCCGGGTGGAACCCGGGCAGGCCGGCATGCTCCTGGTGCGCGGCCCGAGCATCTTCAGCGGCTACCTCAACCCGGAGGTGGAGTCCCCCTTCGAGACTTTCGAGGGCCTCTCCTGGTACCGCACCGGGGACCTGGTGCGCCAGGACCGGGGGGTGCTGGTCTTCGCCGGCCGCCTCAAGCGCTTCGTCAAGCTGGGCGGCGAGATGGTCTCCCTGCCTGCCATCGAGGAGGTCCTCGCCCACCGCTTCCAGGGGGACGAGGAGACCGAGCCCTTCCTGGCCGTGGAGGCCTCCGAGGCGGAGCTGAACCCGGACCTGATCCTCTTCTCGATCTCGGGCATCCTGCGGGACGAGGCCAATGCCGCCATCCGGGCGGCGGGGCTCTCGGCCCTCCACAGCATCCGCGTGGTGCGCAAGGTGGAGCAGATCCCCACCCTGGGCACCGGCAAGACCGACTACCGGGCGCTACGGGCGCTGCTGACGGCACCCACGGTCTAGGCTTCCACTTCCACCAGTAAGGCGAGGCCCAGACCGCCGCCGATGCCCAGGGTGGCTACGCCCAGGCCACCGCCCCGGGCTCGCAAGCGGTGCACCAGCGTGCAGACGATGCGCGCCCCAGTGGCGCCGATGGGGTGCCCCAGGGCCACCCCGCCCCCGGCGACGTTGAGGCGCTCGGCGGGAATGCCCAGCTGGTGCTGACAGACCAGCAGCTGGGCCGAGAAGGCCTCGTTCAGCTCCCAGAGGTCGATGTCAGCCACCCCCAGGCCGTGGGCCGCCAGCAGGCGGCGCACCGCCGGCACGGGGGCCTCACCCATGTCCATAGGAGCCACCCCGGCCTCGCTCCAGCCCAGAATGCGGGCCAGGGCAGGGGCGCCTTGGGCCTGGTCCCGGCGGGCCAGGAGGAGGGCGGCGGCGCCGTCCGAGAGGGCCGAGGCATTGCCTGCGGTGATCAGCCCGGTGGCCTCAAAGGCCGGGGGCAGATGGGCCAGGTCGGCGGCGGTGAGGTCTGGTCGAACGCACTCGTCCTGGTCCAGGGCGGGGCAGGGGGCCAGCTCTGGTCCGGCTGGGGAGGCCCCGGCCCGGCGGTGGCTCTCGGCGGCCCAGGCATCGGCCTCCTGGCGGTTGATGCCCCGCTTCGCCACGAGGCGCTCGATGGTCTGGCCCATGAGGAGGCCCGTGACCGGGCACTTCAGGCCGTCCTGGTGCATGACATCCGGTAGCTGGCGGTGGCCCATGCGGAACCCCCAGCGCAGGCCCGGCACCAGGTGGGGGGTATCGGACATGGCCTCGCTGCCGCCCGCCAGGATGGGGGGCGCTCCGGGCTCGGCGAGGCGGCCCGCCGCCAGGATGAGAGCCTGCAGGCTGGACCCGCAGGCCATGTTGAGCGTGTAGGCCGGGGTGTCGAGGGCCAAGCCGGCCTTGAGGGCGATGGTGCGGGCCGGGTTCATGCCCTGGGTGTGGCTGCGGGCCATGCCCCAGAGGAGGCCGCCAGGGCGGGGCAGGGTTGGGTCTGCCAGGACGGCGCTCACCGCCGATAGGCCCAGGCCCACGGCCCCGATGCCCGCCAGGCTTCCGCCGTAGCGGCCCTGGGGCAGGCGCCGGGCGGCGAGGATCAGGAGGTCTCCGGGTCCGCTCATCGGACCGGGTCCCAGTCATCGGGGGTGGGCTCCCGGGGACCCAGGCGGGCATCCGGCGGGAACCAGCCGTCCCAGAGGGCCAGGTGTCGGGCGACGTACTCCCGGGTCCAGAGCCGGAGGCGCCGGTGCCAGGTCCGGGCGGTGCTGGGGGCCGCCACCCCCCAGGCCCGCAGGCCCATGCGCTCGGCCAGGTAGAGGGCCCGGGGCAGGTGGAAGTCCGAGGTCACGATCACCAGCTGCCGCTGGCCGAAGACGGCCTGGGCCCGGCGCAGGCTGTCCCAGGTGCGGACCCCGGCGTAGTCACTGACGATGTGGAGAGGGGGCACGCCCTGGCGCATGAGCCAGCGTCGCATGGCCTGGGGCTCGTTGTAAGTGGCGTGGCGGTTGTCGCCGGACACCAGGATCCACCGGACCCGCCCGCTGCGGTAGAGCTCCAGGGCCGTGCGGAGCCGACCCTCCAGGAGCAGGGTGGGCTCACCGTCCCCATAGACGCCGGCCCCGAGCACCAGGACCGCTCCTCCCACCGCCGGGAGGGTCTCCAGGCTGTAGGTCTGCAGGCGGTGCATGGCCGGGAACCTTCCCAGGGTCCAGAGCAAGTCTCCGCATAGGGCCAGCGCCAGAACCAGGGCCAAGGGCCACCGGAGCCGGAGGAAGCGATGAAGGAAGGCGGAGAACGGCATCGTGAGTTAGCATAGACCTTTCGCCCGCCCAGCCCCACGGTCCTCCGTCCCACCTGTGCCTTCCAGACGAGACTTCCCTGATGAACATGAGCCCTGCCCCTGTTTCCGCCTTCCCCTGGCCCATCCTCCTGAGCGCCGGGCGGGTCCTGGTCCCGGCGGGGTTGCTGCTGACTGCCACGGGCTGTTTCCGGGCCACGGGCATCTCCCGCCCTGCCGCTGTGGTGGAAGAGATCCCTGCCTCCGGGGGGGACCGCGTCGCAGGCCTCAAGGCCACGGCGGGCGCTGGCGACTTCTACATCGGCAATGACTCGGTCCACCTGGCCGTGGACGGCGCTGCCTTCGGCGACCGGGGCGGGCAGTTCGGTGCGGTCTCCGGTGGCGCCATCCTGGACGTGGGCACCCTGGCGCTGGACCAGAGCTACCACCGGGTCTCCATGCCCACGGACCTGCTGGAGCGCCTGGGTCCGGTGGCGAACCAGGACCCGGACCTGCCCCTGGCCTTTGATCAGTACCTGCCCGGCGGCGATAGCAACACGGTCTACCTGAACATGGCTGGGTACCTCATGGACCCCCTGGGCAAGCTGGCTGTGGCCACCGATGGCCTGGGTCGGGTGCGGGGCGTCACGGTCACCCACCGCATCACCCTCAACAAGGGCGATGCCTTCTTCCTGCTGGAGACCACGCTCACCAACAGCAGCGGCGCCACCCTCCCCCTGCGCAACCTGGGCGACCACCTGTCCCAGCGGGGCGGTGGCTTCCGCTTCGTGGTGCCCGCCCTGTCCACCTTCGCCGGCACCCCCCTCACCACCTGGGGCGTAGAGATCCCCGGCACCAGCTTCAGCACTCCCCTGACCTCCAGCGTGGTGGCCCCCATGGTGGGGCTCATGGGCGCAGAGTCGGCTGGCAACACCCTGGACTCCCACTCCTCCCTGGGCATCATGCCCCTGGATGCGGACACCGTCCTGGTGGCCTCGGATCCCCAGCAGGCCCTCACCGAGAAGCGCCCGCTCTTCCCGGCCCGCCTGGTGGTGGGTAGCCCTGCCGTGGCCAGCCTGGCCAGCGGCAGCACCCTCAGCTACCGGCGCCGCCTCTACATCCTGGGCGGACCCAGCTTCATCTCCGTCCTCCCCTCCCAGGCCACGGCGATCTTCAGCCTCATGGCCCAGGCCCGGGCGGGCCTCAAGGGCGAGGACGTGGGCTACCTCGCCTACAACTCCTTCGGCACGGCCACCGGCGGTGGCCCCCTCCAGACGGAGTTCCGCTTTGAGCGCTACCTCTACAGCGGCTCTCAGCCCTTCGACCCGACCAGCAGCACCAGTCCCGCCAGCCTGGCCGCCAACTGGCGCCTGGAGCGCGTGGAGTGGCGCGAGCCCTCCACCGCCTCGTCTTCCGCCGTCGGCCTGCTCCTCCCCGCCATTCCGGATGGGACGACCGGCCTCACCCAGCGCTATCGCCTCACGGCGCGGAACGCCAACCAGACCTCGGCGCCCCTCTACCTGGGCACCAACATCCTGGACTCGAACCGCCCCTTCCTGCCCACGCCCATCACCCCCTCCAAGACTCAGAACTGGCAGGTCTCGGAAGCCCTCAGCCCGGAGCGGGCAGAGGTGATCGATGCCACCGGCAACATCACTCAGTACCGGCAGACCGTGCACAGCTTCAGTGCCCGGCAGTCCGGGACGCTGGAGTTCGGTGGCCTCAATCCGCTGCGGATGACCTTCCAGGGCGTCGGCGTTGCGGACCCGGATGTCCAGCGCAGCCGTCGTCTTTCCAGCGTCTACAGCGAGATCTACAAGGCCAAGTCTCCGGCCAACACGAACTACGGTGCGTACCAGTATTCAGCCGGCAACCAGATCTTTGGCACCGCCTTCAGCAGCACGGATTCCATGGCGGTCATGTTCTTCCCTACCGGGAGCTACCTGGCCCACGCCTCCCGGGGCCCCCTGTCCCATCTGGACACCCTCCCGCTCCGGGCCTACTCCGGCCAGAACGATACCAACCACGCCTTCGTGGTGGCACCCCCTGTGCTGCCCACGGGGTGGACGAACTTTGATCTTCCGGGCCCCACCCAGGCCACCACCGGTGGCTTCAACCCCGGCGAGATGCTCAGCTCTGCCCTGGCAGAGGGGGTCGAGATCGTGGCCCGCACCGAGGAGGATGTGCACACTGACTCCTCAGCGCTCCGCTCGGAGTTCCGTGCGGAGATCGACATCGCCCCGCTCTCGGACGCCCAGCGCGCACCCCTGGGAATCAACCCCTTGGTGGTGGGTGCCCGCACCTCGGTTTTGGCGGACGGCACCTTCACCGCCCTCTTCCCCCCGGCCCCCACCACGGACCGCAACGGTGGCGCCCGACCCTCCAAGGGCTGGAACCTGGCTGACTTCATCGCTCAGTCGGAAGGTGGCTTCATCGTCGTGCACCGCCCCCGGGGGCCCCAGGGTCTCTTCACCCTCAAGGGCTTCAGCCGGACTGTGGCCCTTGGCACGGGCGTCAATGCCTGGTGGAATCAGACCGGCCCCGCCTCTCTGGGTCGGAAGAATGGTGACTTCGATGCCCTGGAGCTGCTGCGGGCCGAGGGCTTCGCCGCCGCCGGCCCCGATGCCTGGTACACCGAGTTCAAGAGCGTTCGGGACGACTGGTTCGCCCTCTTGAGCCAGCAGACCCCCGCCGTCTTCACCAAGGCGCTGGGCCTCTCTGCCGCTCGCTTCAGCCTGGATACCCCTGTGGGTCAGGCCCGGACCTACCTCAAGGTGGGCGCCACGGCCCCGACCCAGGACACCCTTGCCTTGGTGCTCTCTGCCCTCAAGTCAGGCGCTGCCGTGGCCTCCACGGGTCCCCTGCTCAATGTCAGCATCGGGAGCGTCGGCCCCGGCGGTCTGGTGGCCGGTCCCGTCAGCAGCGTCAGCGTGGTCATCGCCCTCCATGCGGCGGACTGGGTGCCGGTGGATGAGGTCCGGGTTGTGGTCAATGGCTCTGCCACCCCCATCCTGGTGCCCCTGTCCAGCTTCACGGCCTCCACCACGGACTTCACCCTGAAGACCGCCACCGTGACGGTGCCCCTGCCTGCGGGCAAGGACGCCTGGCTGGTGGTGGAGGCTGGGGTGGCCCGGAACCAGACCGGTGCCTACCGGGCCGGAACCCCCTGGAACCGCATCATGAAGGGCCTCTATCCCATCGCCATCACCAATCCCATCTTTGTGGACGTGACCGGCAGTGGGTACACTCCTCCGGGACTCTGATCGGCAAAGGTGGACCATGGCTGACTGGCTTCCGGAACGGCTTCCGGAAGATGTGGATGCGGAGCGGTCGTTCCTGGCGACCTGCTGTGCCCCCGGTGCGGGTCTGGCCGGTAGTGAGGCGGTCTATTCGCTGTCTGAAGAGGACTTCGTCCACCCGGTCCACCGGGCGGTCTTCCGGGCCCTGCGCACGCTGATCGAGTCGCAGGTCGAGGTGAGCTCCCTCACCCTGAAGGACGCCCTCGACCAGGACGACAGCCTCAACCGGGTCGGTGGGTATCCGGGCCTGGTGGAGCTGCTCTCCGCTGAGGATGTGGAGCGGCCCAAGGTCCTGGCCGACCTGATCCGGCGCAAGTCCCGCCTTCGGCAGCTGGTGCACCTCGGCGCCCAGCTGGTGCGTCAGGCTGCGGAAGAGGACGAGCCCCCCGAGACCCTGGTGGAGCAGACCGCCCAGAGCCTGTTCCAGCTGGCCCAGGGCGACGCCCGGACCCGGGGTCTGCTCACCATCAAGGCGGTGGCGGATGATGCCATGACCCGCCTCTCGGAGCGCATGGAAGGCCGCCTGTCCCCGGGTGTCCGGGTGGGGTTCAACCGCTTCGACGAGCTGACGCAGGGCTTTCAGCCCGGCAACCTCATCGTGCTGGCGGCCCGCCCAGGCGTCGGTAAGACCGCCCTGGCCCTGAACTGGATCCTGCGGGCCGCCGAGTCCCGGGGTGGTCGCCCCGGCCACTGCGGCGCCTTCTTCAGCCTGGAGATGAGCTACGAGGAAGTCTTCATGCGCCTCCTGGCGGCGCAGAGCGAGACCAACATGAAGGACCTCCAGTCCGGCCGTGCCGCGGACCGGATGGACCATGTCCGGAAATCCCGGGATTTCCTGATCGACATGCCCCTCTACATCTGCGACCAGGCCTCCATCACCGTGCCCCTGATCCAGAACATGATCCGCAAGCAGGGCAGCCAGAACAACCGCCCGGTCGAGTTCGTGATCATCGACTACCTGCAGCTGCTGAGCAGCCCCGAAGGCAGCCGCGGCGCCAAGCAGAACGAGGCCGTGCGCATCGGCGAGATCAGCCGGGGCCTCAAGCTCATGGCCAAGGACTTCAACATCCCCGTGGTGGTCCTGTCCCAGCTGAACCGCGAGGTGGAACACCGCACCGGCGGGCGCCCCCAGCTCAGCGATCTCCGGGACTCCGGCGCCATCGAGCAGGATGCGGACATGGTGGCCTTCATCCACCGCAAGACGGCCACTGGCCCGGCGGATGCACCCGACAACTCGGCTGAGCTGATCGTGGCCAAGCACCGCAATGGCCCCACCGCCACCATCCCCCTCCACTTCAAGGGGGAGTATGCGCTGTACAGGGAGCTGATCCGGGAGACGGAGCCCAACTGAGCCGAACCGGGGCTGGCTGCTACTCCAGCCCGAAGGTCGAGGTCTCCAGCTCCTTTTTGACAAAGGCCATGAACAGGTCGCCGGTGGCGCCATCGATGACCCGGTGGTCGAAGCCCAGGCTGCTGAACATCATCTGGCGGATGGCGATGAAGTCTGTGCCGTCGGGGCCAGTCACAACCACCGGCCGCTTCACAATGGCGCCGACGCCCTGGATGGCCACCTGGGGCTGGTTGATGATGGGCAGGCCGAAGGTGTCGCCGTAGACGCCGGGGTTGGTGATGGTGAAGGTGCCGCCGCTGATCTCATCTGGCTTGAGCTGCTTGGTGCGGGCCCGCTCCGCCAGGTCGTTGAGGCTGCGGGCCAAGCCGCCGAGGTTCATCATGTCGGCGTTCTTCACCACCGGCACGATGAGGCCCCAGTCCAGGCTCACGGCGATGCCCAGGTTGATGTCCTGCTTGTAGACGATGTTGTCCCCATCCACGGAGGCGTTGGTGATGGGGTAGGCCCGCAAGGCCTTGCAGGCGGCCATCATCACGAAGGGCAGGAAGCTGAGCTTGGTGCCGAACTGGGCCTCAAAGTCCCGCTTGTGCTTGTTGCGCAGCTGGGCCACCCGGGTCATGTCGATCTCGAAGACCGTGTAGACGTGAGCCGAGGTCCGGCGGCTGGCCACCATGCCATCGGCGATGGCCTTCCGCATGCGGGTCATGGGCTCCACCTGCACCCGCTCATGGGCGGCAAAGGTCGGCAGGGTGGGGGTGGGTGGGATGGCCAGGCCCGGGGTGAGGCCCAGGGTGGGGGCGGCGGGGTCATGCACCGCCGGCAGCACCGGGGCGATGCTGGGCGCCGGGGCATCGAGGCCCTTGGCCAGGATGGCTTCCAGGTCGTTGCGAGTGACGCGGCCGGCCTGGCCCGAGCCCTGGAGCCCTGTCAGGTCCACGCCGTGCTGGCGGGCCATCTCTCGCACCAGGGGGCTGCTTCGGGTGCGCAGGCGGCCCTCCAGGCTGTTGTCATCATCGGGCAGGGGGGCCGGGGCGGCAGGCTGGGCCGCTGCCACGGCGGTCGGGGCAGGGGTTGCGGTCGCTGGAGCGCCCAGCGGCTTTTCCGAGGCGCTGCCGATGCGGGCCACCACGGTACCCACGGGGACCGTGAGGTTGACCTCCACCAGGATCTCCAGGATGGTCCCGGAGGCCGGAGCGGGGATCTCGGCATCCACCTTGTCCGTGCTGATCTCGTAGAGGGTCTCGTCCTTGGCGATGGTCTCGCCCACCTGCTTGTGCCACTTCAGGACCGTGGCTTCGGCAATGCTTTCGCCCATCTGGGGCATGACGACATCAAAGGCCATGGGAGCTCCTGGGTGGCTCTGGAGGAAGGGCAAGGTGGTGCGAGGTGAGGGACTGGAAGGCGTGGGCGAGCTCCAGCAGGCGGACATCCGAGCAGACTGGGCCAATAAGTTGGATGCCCACCGGCAGTCCGGCGGTCAATCCCGCCGGCATGGACAGGCAGGGCAGGCCCGCCAGGGAGGCCGGGACCGTGAAGGCGTCAGCCAGATACATGGCCAGGGGGTCGCGGGTGCGGTCCCCCAGGGGGAAGGCCACGCCGGGGCTGACGGGGGTGAGCAGGACATCCACATTCGCAAAGGCGGCCTCGAAGTCCCGGGTGATGAGGGTGCGCGCCTTGAGGGCCTTCAGGTAGAAGGCATCGTAGGAGCCCTTGGAGAGGCAGAAGGTCCCCAGCAGGATGCGGCGCTTCACCTCGTCCCCCAGGCCCGCATCCCGGGTCTGGGCGATGAGGGCCGGCAGGGTTTCCGCCGCCACTCGGCTGCCGTAGCGGACGCCATCAAAGCGGCTCAGGTTGCTGGAGACCTCGCTGGTGCAGACCAGATAGTAGGTATCGATGGCGTAGCGGGTGTGGGGGAGGCCTACCTCCTGGACCTCCGCGCCCTGGTCGGTGAAGGTCTGGAGGGCGGCCTCGAGGCAGGCCCGGACCCCGGGCTCCAGGCCCTCGCCGAAGTACTCCACCGGGAGGCCGATGCGGAGCCCCTGAAGGGTGGCGGGCCGCAGGGGGGCGAGCCGGGCCAGATCCGGCAGGTCGATGGAGGTGCTGTCCAGGGGGTCCCGGCCGGCCATGACCTGGAAGGCCAGGGCCAGGTCCTCGGCACTGCGGGCCAGGGGGCCCACCTGGTCCAGGCTGGAGGCCATGGCGGTGAGGCCGTGCCGGCTGAGCCCGCCATAGGTGGGCTTGAGGGCTGTGACGTTGCAGAAGGCGGCGGGCAGGCGCACGGAGCCCCCGGTGTCGCTCCCCAGGGCCAGGGGCGCATAGCCGGCGGCGACAGCCACGGCGGAGCCGCTGCTGCTGCCCCCGGGGACGCGGGTGGGGTCCCAGGGGTTGCGGGTGGGGCCGAAGGCGTTGAACTCGCCGCTGGAGCCCATGGCGAACTCATCCATGGCCGCTTTGGCCACGGGGACCGCCCCGGCGGCGAGCAGGCGGGCGACCACCGTGGCATCGTAGGGTGCCCGGTAGTCCCCCAGGACCTTGGAGCCGCAGGTAAGGGGCAGACCCCGCCAGTGCAGGTTGTCCTTCAGGACCACGGGGAGGCCCAGGACCGGACCCCGCTCGCCTGCCTGGAGGCGGGCATCAGCCTGCCGGGCCAGGTCGAGGCTCCGGACCTCGTCTCGAGCCAGGATGGCGCCGTAGCTCTCATCGAGGTCGCGGATGCGCGCCAGGCTGGCCCCCACCAGGGCCTCCGAGGAGGCTTCGCCGGCGTCTAGCACTTTCCGCCATCCCGCCGCTGTTATCACAGCCATCCACCCGCCTCCAGAGCCTTATACTTTGACATCCCTGGTGGGTCCCTTCCAGCCCACCTGCCAAGCTTGGCACCGCAATCCCCTCCGAACCGCGTTAATATCCTCTGCTCAGCCATCGCATTGCCGTTGTCCCGAACAATACGGGTGGACATCCTCCCGGGAGTTGCATGAACCCATTTCAAGTGCTGGACATTCCCCCCGGCGCCTCTGCGGAGGACATCAAGGCCTCCTACCACAGGCTGGCCAAGCAGTGGCATCCAGACCGCTACATGGGGGAAGAGAAGGCCGAGGCCGAAGAGCGCTTCCGGGAGCTGGCGGAGGCCTTCAGCATCCTGAAGGATCCAGCCAAGCGTGCTGCCTACGAACAGCAGGCTCCCAAGGCAGGCCAGCCGACGGTCTCCGAGGCCAATCTGGCCCTGGAGCGAACCCCCGATGACTGGGCCACTATGGCCCACACGGCCTTCGAGGAGGGGAACCAGGACCAGGCCCGGGCGCTCATCCACTACGCCATCCGCCTGGACCCGGCCAACGCCAAGCACCATGCCCTCCTGGCAGCCATCCTGGAGCGGGAGGGCGAGGACCTGCGGGCGGTCGTCAAGGCCCTCGAGACGGCCGTGCGCCTGGCCCCCAAGGACGTGGACAGTCACCTCCGTCTGGCCCAGCACTTCCAGACCCTGGGCCTGCTGGCGCGGTCCCAGGGGCACCTCCAGCTGGCCCGGGAGATCGCTCCCAACCACCCGAAGCTGCGGGCTGCCGCCGCCCGAACCGGACGGTCCAGCAAGACTTCGGCTCCGAACCCCAAGCCCGGGGTCAGTGAGCAGGCCCAGGACCTCATTCATCAACTGAAGGGCCTGTGGGGCCGATGGACCGGGAAGGGTTGAACCATGGGGATCAGAGCAGCGGGCAGCACCGACGTGGGTTGTGTCCGCAAACACAACGAGGACAGCCTGCTGTCTCTGCCAGCCTGGGGGCTCTTCGTGGTGGCAGACGGCCTCGGGGGTCACGCCGCCGGTGAGGTTGCCAGCCAGATCGTGGTCGATACCATCCAGCGCACCCTGGCGGCAACCGCAGACCCGGAGGCAGCGTGGCCCTTGGAATACGATCCGCAACTCAGCTTTGACGCAAACCGCCTAAAGACTGCCCTGCTCCTGGCGGATAAAGCCATTGCCGACGATATCTTGGACCATCCAGAGCGGGTGACCATGGGGTCCACCGTGGTGGCTGGCCTGCTGAACGGCTCCCATCTGACCCTGGCCCATGTGGGGGACAGCCGGGCCTACCTCCTGAGCCAAGAGGGCATCCGCCAGCTGACCAGGGACCACAGCTGGGTTGCAGAGCAGGTCGCAGCAGGGGTTTTGACCCCCTCCGAGGCCAGGGTCCATCCCTTTCGCAATGTCATCACCCAGGCCCTGGGCAACGGTGGCGACCTGGAGGTTGAGGTCCAGGAGCTGCAGTTGGAGGAATCGGAGCGACTCTTGCTTTGCTCAGACGGCCTGTCAGGGATGATTCCCGATGCACAAATTTTCGAAATAGTTGAAAATGCTGTAAATGTGGAAGATGCTGTTGAGTCATTGATCGAAATTGCCCGAAAGAATGGCGGGGAGGACAACATCACTGCCATTCTCGTGGAGGTTGACCCCAGGCAAGACTGACACAATCAATACGTTAAGTCCTTGACCCAGCGGAATCCGGCAGTACCCTTCTCAATACCTTTATTCTCCAAGTGAGGCACACGGTGGGCCTTTTCGGAAACAAAACCAAGAACCTAGTGGGATTGGACATCGGATCCAGTGCCGTAAAGGTCTGTGAGCTCCAGCAGCTCGGCAAGGGCACGGCCGTCCGCTTCCGCCTCCAGAAGCTGGGGCAGGTTCTGCTCCCCCCGGACGCCATCGTGGATGGCGACATCATGGACAGCAACGCCGTGTCTTCGGCCATCCGGCAAGCTCTGGCTGAACAGAAGATCAAGGCCAAGGAGGTGGCCATTTCCGTCTCCGGCCAGCAGGTCATGGTCAAGAAGGTGACTTTCCCCCTCATGAGCCCCGCCGAGCTGGCCGAGTCCGTTCGCTGGGAGGCCGAGAGCTTCTTCCCCGCCGGGCAGGGCCTCGACTCCTATGCCCTGGACTACAGCCTCATCGAGGAGCGGGCCGGGGACGGCAACATGGATGTGGTGCTGGTGGCCTGTCGCAAGGACAAGCTGGAGGCCTATGTCAGCTGTGTCGCCCAGGCTGGCTGCATCCCCAAGGTGGTGGACGTGGATGTGTTCGCCCTGCAGAACGCCTACGAGATCAATGCTTCCAATGGGCCCCAGGATGAGGTCGTGGCCATCGTCAACATGGGTGCCACGTTCACCAACCTCGCCATGATGGTTGGTGGCAAGTCCTTGTTCTGGCGTGACATGGCCTGGGGCAGCAGCCGCTACTCCGAGCGCCTGATGGAGGACTGGGGGCTGGGCCGGGACTCCGCCGAGGCCCTCAAGCGGGGCCGGGCCGCCGAAGGGCGGGAGCCGGAGGAAGTGCAGCCGTCCATCAATGCCGTCTCCGATGCCTTTGCCGATGAGCTGACCCGCACCCTGGACTTCTTCAAGAGCAGCTTCAAGGTGGACCGCATGGACCGGGTCCTCATCTGCGGTGGCGGCTCCCAGCTGCAAGGCCTCCTGGACATTCTGGGCGAGCGCCTGCGGCTTCCCGTGGACCGGTTCAACCCCTTCCAGCTGATCGAGGTCGACGGCCGAACCGAGGATCCCGTGACGGTCCGCGAGATCGGCGGCGCTGCCGCTGTTGTCGTTGGCCTGGCCATGCGCCATGTGGGGGACCGATGATCAAGATCAACCTGCTTGGCGATGCACTCGGTTCCGCCGGGGTCAAGGCCGGGGCCGACAAGGGCGGGACTGAGCCCGTCCAGGTCTACACCGGGGAAGGCGTAGGCCGTTCCCGGATTCCCGTGGCTGGACTGGTGGTGGGCCTGGTCTTTGCCGCCATGGGTGGAGTCTACTACCTGGTGCTGAACAGCGAGGTCACCCGGGCCGAGCAGAAGAAGGCGGCTCTGGAGGTAGAGAAAAAGCAGTACGAGCCCTACATCGCCCTGGAGAAGAAGTTCCGGGAGAAGAAGGAGTCCCTCCAGAAGAAAGAGGAGGTCATGACCGCCCTGAAGCGCCAGCAGGCCCTGCCGGTGCACTTCATGGAGGAGCTGGCCAACAGCCTTCCGGACGATGTCTGGTTCAAGAAGGTAGCCCAGAAGGGCGCCCTCGTCACCATTGAGGGGGAGGGCCGGAACTTCGAGTCCATCAACGCGTTCTACGGCAACCTGCAGTCCCGGACCCGCTGGTTCAAGAAGATCAGCTACCCAGGAGCGAAGCGGGGGGCCTCGGGCGCCTTCGAGTTCACCATCTCGTTCGAACTCCAGAACGCCGTCTGAGGTGGCCATGAATCCTCAACTCCAAAAACAGATTGGCGTGGGTGCGGCGGCGGGCCTCCTGGTGGCTGGCCTGGTTTATTTCCTGCTCGGCACCAAGCGGGCGGACCGGGATGCTCTCATCGCCGACGTCAAGACCATCCAGGTGCAGGTGGACAAGGGCAAGCTGCTCAAGGCCAACTACGAAAAGCTGCGGGACGAGGTGGCCAAGCAGGACAAGCGGATCGAGGAGCTCATCAAGATCATGCCCTCCGAGACTGACGCCGGCGAGATCCCCTACCGCATCAAGAAGATTGCCGACGATGCGGGCATCGACCAGGTGTCTTTTGCTCTGAAGCCCGAAAAGCGCGATACCTACTACACCGAGAAGCCGGTGGAGTTCGAGTTCCGCATGGGCTTCCACTCCTTCGGCCAGTTCGCCTCGCTGATCTCGGGCTACGACAAGATCATCAACATCTCCAACATCGACATGACCCGCAAGCCCGATGCCCGAAGCACCTACCCGGCGGTGGTCAAGTGCACCATCAGTGCCTTCATCTACAACCCGGTGGAACCTCCCCCGGTCGAGGTCGCGAAGAAACCTGTCGCAGCACCGACCAAGCCCGGCCCCAAGGACGATTGAGGCGACCATGACCCCACGGCTCCTGACCCTCCTGCTCTGCGCCGGTCCCCTGCTGGCGCAAGCTCCAGCCAAGCCTGCCCCGCCTCAGCCCGCCACGCCAACCCCCATCGAGGACGTGGCTCTCATCAAGGCCACCCCCTACCGTCCAGCCATGCAGCGCGATCCCTTCTCCGCCCCCCGGGACGAGAAGCCCAATGAGGGCGGGGATACCCTGGATGACATCGCCGTCAAGGGGATGATCCGCATGGACGGCAAGACCCTGGCCATTGTTTCCGATGCTCGTGGCAACGTGCGCTGGCTGCCTGTTGGCCACCGCTTCAAGGATGGCGAGATCACGGCCATCAGCGACAAGTCCGTTACGTTCCGCCAGTGGGAACTGAACACCACCAACCGTTCTGTATTCCGGACCATCACGAAGACATTCAAGCGTGAGGAGGGTAAACGATGAGTGCTCGCCTGAGTTCCTTGCTGGTTGCAGGGGGCGTGCTCCTGGCCGGGATCCACCCGGGACCGCTGCATGCCGCCCCAGTATTGGAGGCCAGCTCCCGCAAGGTCACCCTCGTCTCCGCCTCGCTTGAGCCGGAAGGCACCGGGGCCAGGGTCCTGCTGCGCATCCCGGGTCTCGCCGCCAAGCCCGGCCTTCAGGTCCTCCCCCAGCCCAACCGGGTGGTGCTGGACCTGCCTGGCGTGGTGCGCGGCACTGCGGTCACTCGTGAGGACCTGGCCCAGCTGGCCCATCCCCTGATCCTCAAGGCTCGCCTGGCCCAGTTCAAGGACGCCCCCACTCCCGTGACTCGCCTGGTCCTCGAGGTGGCGCCCGGTACGCAGGTCCTGGTGGGTGTTGTCCCGGAGGGCATCCTGCTGGACCTGACCCCCGGAGAAGGCCCCACCCAGGCTCGTCTGGGCACCCTGTCGGCCCCTGCCGCCGCTGCCTCCGCATGGGGTGGACCCTTGCCGGTGGTGGTCCCGGTGCTCGATGCGACCATCCTCGCCGAGGCCAAGCTGCCTGCCGAGACTGCTGCCCCGGTGGCGGAACCGGAGGCCCCCAAGGCGACACCCCGGGCCCTGTCCCCCATTCCAGTCCTGGCCAGCAGCTTCCACGCCCTGCCGCAGCTGGTGACCGCAACCGCCCTGCCAGCCGCCACTCCGGAGGCCATGCAGGTCCCCGAGCCCGAGAAGCCCGTGGCCCAGCCTGCCACGTCCCGGCCGCTGGGTCGGACCCTGGGTGAGGCCCATGCCCGCTACACCGGCTCCAAGATCACCATCGACCTCCCCAACACCGACATCCGCGAGTTCCTCCGGGTGCTGGCCGAGACCGGCAAGCTGAACCTGGTCATGGACCCCGACGTCCAGGGCAACTTCGGCTACAAGTTCACGGACACCCCCTGGGATCAGGTCCTGGATGTGGTCCTGAAGAATGCCGGCCTGGGCAAGGAGGTCCAGAACAGCGTCCTCCGCGTCGCCAAGATGGAAAAGCTCCAGAAGGAAGAAGAAGAGCGCAAGAAGCTGGACGAGACCCGGGCTCTTTCCGGTGACCTCCAGACCATCACCCGGCCCCTCTCCTACGCCAAGGTGAGCGAAGTCCAGCGCATCCTCAAAGAGGTGCTGACCAAGCGGGGCTCGGCCATTGTGGATGAGCGAACGGCCACCCTGATCATCACCGACCTGCCCCGGAACATGGGGGTCATCGATGACCTCCTGCAGACCCTGGACGTGCAGATCCAGCAGGTGCAGATCGAGGCCCGCGTGGTGGAAGCCAACAAGAACTGGCAGCAGGAGTTTGGCGTGAAGTGGCCCCAGGCCAACTCCGGCAACGCCGCCATCACCAGCAGCACCACCACGTCTACTTCGACCCCCTGGGTGGGCAGCACGGCCCCCTTCTGGAATGGGACCACTGGACTCAGCCGACCCGCCTCCGGTCAGCAGGCTGCTGTGGCCTGGACGCCGGGCAAAGATGGCTCCACCTCCATCACTGCCCCCGCCGGCGAGCTCTGGCTCAGCTTCCTCAGCAACCGCTTCAGCATTAACGCAGTGCTCCAGGCCATGCAGACTGAGGGGACCCTCAAGATCGTGTCAGCCCCCAAGGTGGTCACCCAGAACAACAAGAAGGCCACCATCCTGAGCGGCGAGAAGATTCCCTACCCCACCCAGCAGGGCGGGGCCCAGGGCGGTGCCATCACCGTGGCCTTTATCGATGCCAACCTCTCCTTGGAAGTGACTCCCCAGATCACCAACGAGGGCACCATCATCATGGACCTCAAGGTCGAGAAGGCCGAGGCGGACTTCACCCGCACGGTCCAAGGCACTCCCACCATCCTCCGCAAGTCCATCGAGACCCAGGTGCTGGTGCGGGACGGCGGGACGGCAGTGCTGGGCGGCGTCTATGTCACCAACAGCTCCTCCGGGCAGACCGGGGTCCCCTTCCTGGCGAACCTGCCCTTGATTGGCTTCCTGTTCCGCAACAACACCAAGCAGGACAAGAATGTCGAGCTGCTGATCTTCATCACTCCGCGGATCATCCGCCAGTAGCAGGACCCTTCAGCCCCAACAAAAAACGGCCCCATCTGGGGCCGTTTTTTGTTGGGGCTGAGCGAAGGGTCTAGCGGGGGATGGGCAGGGTCCGCACCAGGCGCTTGCAGCTGTTGCAGAGCAGTGTGAAGTTGTCCGGCTGCTCGATGTGGTACTTGAAGCCCGGGTCCTCGTCCACTTTCTCCATGTGTCCGAAGTGATACTCGGCGATGCGCACGCTCTGGGGGGCGGTCAGGTCAGCGCCGCAATGGGTGCAGGAAATGGCGGCCATGCTTGCTCCTCGGGAAGGCGGGTCAGGAAAGGAAGATCTTCCAGATGCCCCAGCTTACCAGAGCCAGGGCGGCGAGGCCGACCAAGACCCGCAGGAGCACCTTTCCGAGCTGATATGCGACATAGATCACGAGGAGCACTGCCACGACGTAGAGGACGACTTTGGGGTCCATCAGCAACGCCTCCCTTGCCCATCCCAGGCGAAGAAGCCCTGGCCGGAGCGGGTTCCAGTCTCACCCTCGGCCACGTGCGCCAGCAACAGGGCCGGGGCCTGGAAGCGACTCTCCCCGCTGCCCACCAGGCCCTCCGCGATGCGCAGGCGCAGGTCCAGACCGACCCGGTCCGACAGCTCCAGGGGACCCACGGGATGCCCATAGCCCAGGGTCATGAGGGCATCCAGGTCCTCGGCAGAGGCCACGCCAGCCTCCAGCAGCCGCATGGCCTCAAGGCCTTGGGCCAGGGCCATCCGGGCGGCGGCGAAGCCAGGCTGGTCCCGCACCTGCACCACCCGCTTGCCCAGGGCCTCGCCCAGGGAGCGGGCGCGGGTCACCCAGGTGGCGGCGGTGCCGACAGGGACGGCCAGCTCCACCACTCCCATGCGCGGCACGGGCACAAAGAGGTGGAAGCCCACCAGCCGCCCTTCCAGCTCCGCCCGGCGGGCCAGGTCCGAGATCGGCAGGGAGGAGGTGCCAGAGAGGAGCAGGAGGTCCGGGTCACCCCATTGGGCGGCAGCGGCCAGGACGCGGGCCTTGGGGTCAGGGGCCTCCGGGAGGGCCTCCAGGAGCGCAGAGAGGCCCTCCAGGGCCTCGGGACCAAAGGCGGCAGGGGCGAGTCGCCCGGCCGCCTCGGCCGCGGCTGCAGGGGCCATGCGGCCCAGGGCCACCGCCCGGTCCCAGCGGTGGTTGACCGCCGCCACTCCGGCGGCGGCGTGGCCCAGGTCCCGGCCCAGGAGGTGAACGGTGAGACCGCACTCCGCTGCGGCCTGGGCCGCAGAGCGCCCCAGGACCCCCGGCCCCAGGATCCCGAGGGCCCTGGTCATGGTCGGCCTCCCCGGGCGGTGGGGAGGCGGTCCCGGCCAGGAAGATCGCTGGGGGCGTGGCCTCGGGTCATGGATTCGATCCTCCTCCCGCTATCATGAACGGAAAGGGCCCGACTTTCGCCTCCCCAACCAGCCTTCGCTCCGGGCCAATCTCCTCATGCTCATCGACTACGCCGCTGCCACCCATCCGGGGTTGATCCGGGCCAACAACGAGGACGCCTACCTCCTGAGCGCCCTGGACGGCGAGGAGCCCATCCTCAACAGCCCCTGCCGGATCCTGCCCCAGGGCGAGGCCGGTCTGCTGGCGGCCGTAGCTGATGGCATGGGGGGCGCTGCCGCCGGGGAAGTGGCCAGCCGGGAGGGCCTCGCCGCCCTGGCCCTGGTGCTCTTCAGCCGCTGGGCCGCGCCTGAGCTGCGGCCAGTGCTGGAGGCGGAGCTGCCCCAGGCCCTCGAGGATGCTGTGCATGCCGCCAGCGAGGCCGTGGTGCGCTATTCCCACCACGACCACAGCGCCCGGGGCATGGGCTCTACGCTGACGGCTGTCGTGTGCCTAGCCGGCCGCGCCCACCTCGCCCAGATTGGCGACTCGCGCGCCTACCTCCTGCGCAAGGGCCGCCTGCACCAGATCACGGAAGACCAGACCCTGGTGAACGACCTGGTGAACGTGGGCGTGGTGACCCGCGAAGAGGCCCGCTACCACCCGCACCGGAACATCATCACCCAGGCCCTGGGCTCGCCCCAGCCCCTGCGCGTGGCGCTGTCGACCTTCACCATCCACCGGGGGGACCGCCTCCTCCTCTGCTCCGACGGCCTCCACGGCGAAGTGGCAGACGACCTGCTGCTCGCCCTCCTCCAGCGGGAGCCGGACCCCAACCGCGTCCTGCAGACCCTGGTGGATGCGGCCTTGACCAGCGGCGGACGAGACAACATCACCGGGGTCCTGCTGGCCTTCGATGATCCGGCCCTGCCGCTGCCAGGCATGGCTGCTGAGGTTCCTGAGGTGCCGGCACGGTCGGCGCCCCCTCCTGACTCGGCGCATCGCCGGGGCCTCTGGCACTGGTTCAGATCTGTTTTCGGAGGCGGTGCATCATGAGCATCCTGCAGGGGACTGTGTCCCTCAAACGATTCGTGGTGCTGGGGCCGGTCCCCGACGAAGCGGACCTCCAGGCGGGCCTGGAGTCGGACCAGTTCCGCCCCTTCCATGAAGGCCTGGAAGAGGAGCGCATGGGCTGGTGTGACTGGCGCAACCCCCTCATCACGCCTCCGCACGCCGACTGGGTGAGCCAGGAGCGCTACGCCGTCTTCGCCCTGCGCATCGACACCCGCCGGGTGCCGGCCGCGCTGCTCCGGGCCCATGTGGACCTGCGTCTGCAGAACCTCATGCAGCAGAAGGATCTGGCCTTCGTGGGCCGGGAAGCACGCATCTCTCTGGCCGACGAGGTGAAGGTCGAGCTGCTCCAGAAGGTGCTGCCCACGCCCCGGGTGGTGGAAGTGGCCTGGGACCTCAAGGGTGGCGCCCTGTGGACCACCGCCTCCTCCTCCAAGGCCCAGGGCGCCCTCACGGCCCTCTTCATGAAGTCCTTTGGCTGCGAGCTGCAGCCCCTGGCGCCCATGATCCTGGCGGGGCGCCTCTGTCCCGCCCTGACCCCGGAGGGCCTGCTGGCCCTCGATCCGCTCGATCTTGAGCTTGAGGAGGCCTGAGGTGAAGCCCCTCGAACTCATTGAACAGGGCCGCTTCCTGGGGGAGGAGTTCCTCCTCTGGCTGTGGATGCGCAGCATGACTGAGAGCGGCTCCAGCGGGGCTGATGGCGATGGCTCTGGCTGCTATGTGGACGATGCCATCCAGCTGGTCTCCGAGCGGGGCGAGGTGAAGGAGATCTCCCTCCGCAAGGGCAACCCCTCGGAGAGCCGCGAGGCCTTCGAGGCCCTCAGTCGCGGCATGCGCCCCAGCAAGATGAAGCTCCGCATCCTGTCCGGCGACCTGGAGTGGGTGTTCACCCTCCAGGCGGCCACTCTCGACATGGGCACCCTCAAACTGCCGCCGAGCACGGGCAAGGCCCCCCACGAGCGCCTCCACGACCGCCTCTTCCTCCTAGAGGAGGGGGCTGGCCACCTGGAGCGCCGCCTGCAGCGCTTCCTCCTGGCGCGGAACGATGACTCCGAGGGCCTGCAGGAGGCCATGCGGGCCTGGGTCCGCGCAGGCTTAACCGGTGAACCGGCCGCGGCGGGCGAGGCGCCATGGGAGGCCTAGCAGCCCGGGCCGCCCTCCTGGGGGCACTGCTCTGCCCGGTGGCGCTGGTGGCCCAGGCGCCCCAGGAGCCGACCCCGGTGCTGGCCCAGGCCACCACCCCAGAGGGTCGGACCCTCCTCCTCCGCCTGCAGTTCCGCAAGGGCCTCAGCGTGGAGGGGAAGGCGCTGCCCCGGGCCTTCCTGGCCAAGGGGGCGGAGCCCTCCGGCTGGATTCCCTTTGAGCTGCTCAGTCCCGAGGGCAAGCGCTGGGCCCTGGCGGCCCTCTTTCCCGATGACCAGTGGCGCTCGGAGGAGGTCCGGCACCGGGTGCGCTACCCGGAGCTGGAGTCCGTGTGGACCCTCGCCGCCCTCTTCGCCGGTCACGGCCAGAACTACGACCGCCTCATGGCGGAGAACCCGGACCTGCCAGAGAAGCTGCGGGAGGGTGACCGCTGGCGCATTCCCCGGAGCCTGCTGTCCCAGGATCTCGGCGGGCAGGGGCGGGGGCCGGACCGCAGCCAGCCCGAGGACGGTCTGGACGACGAGGCCCGGGTGGCCGCCTATCGGGCGCTCCTCTCCTACAGCGAAGACAGCCACGGCCGCTTTGCCGTCTACCGCTTGCGCAAGGGTGAAGCGCTCTACTCCAGCGTGGTCATCCGCTACACGGATCGGGTGGATCCCAAGGGTGTCAATGAGCTGGCCGAGCAGATCGCCGCCCGCAGTGGCATCGCCGATGTGCGGAGCATCCAGCCGGGCCAGCTGATCCGGATTCCCCTGGCGTACCTGTCGGGCCCCTTCCAGCCGGAGGGCAGCTCGGAGCTGGCGGAAGAGCGCGTGATCCGCGCCGAGGTGCGCCGCACGGCCCGGGTGGAGGGCGGTCCCAAACTGAAGGGTATCCGCATCGTCCTGGATGCCGGCCACGGCGGAGTGGACCCGGGCGCCCGGGCCAATGGCGTGTGGGAGTCCGATTTCGTCTACGACATCAGCATGCGGGTGCGCCGCATCCTGGAGCAGGACACCGAGGCCGCCGTCAGCAGCACCATCCGCTATCCGGGCCTGGGCTTCCGCACCCGGGACGAGATCCGCACCCCCAGCCGCCAGGCGGAGATCCTCACCACGCCACCCTTCCAGGTGGACGGAGAGAGCCCCTCCGCCGTCAGCGTCCACCTGCGCTGGGTGCTGGCCAATGACTTCTTTGCTGCCTTCCGGAAGGCCAAGGGGGATGCGCAGAAGACCCTCTTCCTCAGCTTCCACGCCGACAGCCTGCACCCCTCGGCGCGGGGCTCCATGGCCTATGTGCCGGGAGCAGCCCAGGTGCCCACCACCTTCGCCCTGGGCGGTGCCTCGGCGGGCCGCGTGGCGGAGGGCCGCCGCAGCGCCCGGGTGGCCTTCACAGGCCGCGAGAAGCTGGAGGGCGAGGCCCGCAGCCGCCAGTTCTCCGAGGTCCTGCTGGCCAGCCTGCAGCGCGAGGGCATCCCCGTCCACGCCAACCGTCCCATCCGAAACGTCATCCTCCGCAGCGGTGGCAAGTGGGTGCCCGCCGTCCTCCGCTACAGCACCAGCGCCACCAAGGTCCTGGTGGAGGTGGCCAACCTCACCAACGAAGACGACGCCGCGAACCTGCGGGACCCCGACTTCCGCGAGCGCTACGCCGCCGCTGTCGTCGCTGCGGTGCGGGCGTATTACCGCAAGTAGTTGCTCAGCCCCGCAGCGCCTCACGCGCGGCCAGGACTTTGGCCAGGGCGGCTTCGGGGGTGTCGGCCAGGGCGGTGAGGTGGCCCATCTTGCGGCCAGGCCGGGCCTCGGTCTTGCCGTAGAGGTGCAGCTTCACGTCCCGGTGGGCGAGGAGGCGCTCCCAGCATGGCTCGCCGGTGGCGGGCCAGAGGTCCCCCAGCAGGTTGGCCATGGCGGCAGGGCGGAGCAGGGCCGTGTCACCCAGGGGCAGGCCGCAGACAGCTCGCACCTGCTGCTCGAACTGGCTGGTCACGCAGGCATCGATGGTGGCGTGGCCGCTGTTGTGGGGGCGGGGCGCCAGCTCGTTCACCAGCAGCTCCCCGCCGGGCTTGAGGAAGAACTCCACCGTCAGCATGCCCACCACGTCCAGGGCGGCGGCAATGGCCAGGGCCATGGCCTGGGCCCGGGCGGCCACGCCAGCGGGAATGCGGGCAGGGAAGACGGTGGTGTCCAGGATGTGGTTCCGGTGGGCGTTTTCCGCCACGGGCCACACACAGGTCTCGCCGGTGGCCGAGCGGGCGCAGATCACGCTGCACTCCAGCTCGAAGGGGACCCAGGCCTCCAGGACGCCCTGCTGGCCACCGAGGGCCGCAAAGGCTGGGGCAAGGTCGTCAGGGCCGGCGAGCTTGCTCTGGCCCTTGCCGTCGTAGCCGAAGCTGGCGGTCTTCAGCACTGAGGGCTGGCCAAGGGCAGCGACCGCAGCTTCCAGATCCTTGAGGGTGGAGACCTCCCGGAAGGGGGTGACCGGGAAGCCGTGCTCGGCGAGAAAGGTCTTCTCCCGCAGGCGGTGCTGGACCGTGTGGAGCACATGGGCGCCCGGATGCATGGGGCGCAGGGAGGCCACGGCTGACAGGGTCTCGGCAGGGATGTTCTCGAACTCCACCGTGACCACCTCCACGCCCCGGGCCAGGGCCTGGGCGGCGTAGACATCGTTGTAGGCGGCGCGGAACTCCAGGTCCGCCACCTGGCCCGCTGGACAGTCATGGCCCGGGTCCAGGGCGTGCACCCGGAAGCCCAGGCTGCGGGCGGCCAGGGTGAACATGCGGCCCAGCTGCCCGCCGCCGAGCAGGCCCAGGGCCGCACCGGGGCGGATGGGGACGGAGGCGGATGGGTTGACCATGCTCCATTGTGGCATCCTCGGAAGCGGACCACCGAGGCCAAGGAGTCTTCCCCATGGAGCGCGTTCACCTCATCACCCTGTCGGACCGGGCTTCCCGGGGGGAGTACCAGGACGAGTCCACCCCGCTGCTGGTGACCTGGCTGCGGGTGAAGGGCGTGCAGGCCGTCACCACAGCTCTCATCCCCGATGAGCCCGGTCAGCTGGAGGCGGAGCTGCGGGGCGCCGTGGCCGCTGGGGCCGCCCTGGCGCTCACCTGCGGTGGCACCGGCTTCGGCCCCCGGGACATCACGCCCGAGGCCACCCGGCGGGTCATGGAGCGCGAGGCCCCGGGCATCTGCGAGCTGATCCGGGCCCGAGGCGGCCACCCCCTGGCCTTCGCCAGCCGGGCGGTGTGCGGCATCGCAGGCACCACCGTGCTCCTGAACCTCTCGGGTCGGCCCGCCGCCGCCCTGGAGCAGATCCAGCTGGCCTGGCCCCTCCTGGCCCATGCGGTGGCCGTCCTGCGCAAGGAGAGCCAGACCGGAGGGCCCTGCACATGAGGGTGTGGGCCCGGGTAAACCACGTGGGCTGGGTGCACCTCTGGCGCAGCCAGGCGGCCTACGAGGCGGCCGAGCCCTCGGCGCACTTCCTGAACGGGCGCACGGATCCGCGCTGGGCAGAGGTGGTCCTCACGGCCGACGAGCGCGCTCTGCTCCAGGCCGGCGAGCTCATCGAGATCGAGGACCCGGGCTACTTCCTCTACGAGGACTGAGCCTCAGGGCCGCCCGGCCACCGCCGTCTCGAGGCGGTGGTAGAGGGCCAGCAGGGCACAGCTGAGCCACAGGTTGAGGGCACCGCCCACGAGGTTGAAGAGCCAGAAGGCCGGGTGGCGCAGCCGCAGCCAGGCCCCAGGGCCCAGGTCCGGGTCCGTGGGCGGCAGCACCCGGTCCATGATCCAGCTGGCACCCATCTGGTAGCTCAGGGCGACCAGCATCATGGCCAGCACCGCCTGGATGATGCGGGGCCAATGCCGGGCCATGGCGGCCTGGCTCCAGCGCAGCGCCGCCACCGGTGCGTCCCCCCGCAGGAGCATGCGCAGGGGCGCCCAGCCGAACAGGGTGAGCAGGACGATCCCGGGGAGGATGAACAGGAGGAGGCCTGCGGCGACCACCAGGCTCAGCCCCAGGCGCACCAGGAAGGCCAGGAGCCAGCGCTGGTCGAAGGTGCTGCGCCAGTCATTGGCCGGGTTGCCGCCCAGGTCAAGGGTCTCCGCATCCAGGTGAGCCTGGAGGCGCGGGATGAAGAACATCTCCAGGGGCAGCAGCCCCGCAAAGCTGAAGAGGGGCTGGAGGAAGAGGCTGGGTGAGGCCCCCGCTGCCAGCTCCAGGGCGGGTCCCAGCTGGGCCAGGACCATGGCCAAGGCTGCCAGTGCGGCGGCTTCGCCGGGATGGCGGCGCAGCAGGGCCCAGCCCTCCCGGAGGGTGGCGAGGTGAGAGGGTGCGGTGACTGCCATCCCTCCAGCCTACCTGGACCGGTGGGCTATCATCATCCGCATCATGACCCACGAAGCCCCCTGCCTCCTGGTCGCCAGCCCGGCCCTGCTGGATCCCAACTTCCTCCACACCGTCATCCTGCTCGTGCAGCACGACGAGGAGGGGGCGCTGGGACTGATCCTCAACCGGCCCCTGCCGCTCTCTCTGGCCCAGGTGGGCGCAGAGGGCAGCATGGCCTACCTGGGGCCGGACGAGTCGACCGCCTGGCGGGGCGGCCCAGTAGATCCCCAGCGGGGCATCCTGCTGGTACAGGGGGGGCTGCCGGAGCCTGAGGACACGGTGGTGGACCTCTGCCACTTCGTGAGCCACCGGAAGGATCTCCTGGAGGGCCTCCTGGGGGACCCCAGGGCCCGCTACCGACTCTTCCTGGGCTATGCCGGCTGGAGTGCCGGACAGCTGGACGGAGAGCTCGAGATGGGCGCCTGGACCCGACGCACGGCCGTGCCCGAGTGGCTGCTCCATTCGGACTCGTCGGGGCTGTGGAAGCTGGCGATCTCTGCCGAGAAATAGCGGAAATTACCTATACAAACACATGCTGATCAATACAATAGTCTTGACCAATGGCCGTGCTGATCTATGTTGAGATCTGGTCTCTGGGGCCTTGGGGCGGGTCATGTTGCGTTGGCGGAGGGCGTTTCAGAGCACGGCTCCGGCCCTAGACGAGGAGCACGCCCGCCTGCTGGAGCTGTTCAACTTCGTTCAGGCTCAGGGTAACTTGCGCCGGGAAGCCGACCTGCCGGAGCTGAACCGGGTCATCGGGGAGCTCATCGACTACGCGGTGGCCCACTTCGCCCGAGAGGAGCAGCTCATGGCCGAGGTGGGGTACCCCGACCTGGCAGCCCATGCGCTCCTGCACGAAGACCTGCGCACGGACCTGTTTGCAGTCCTCAGGCCGCTGGTGGCGGGGGAGATCCCGGTGCCGACCTTCCTGCGCCTGACCCGGGGTGCCTTCCTCAAGCACTTCATGAATGCCGACTACCACTTTGTGAGGTGGGCCCGCAGCCACAGCTGTCCCCCGCACCTGGAGCGGCGGCTCACCCTGCGGAACGCTGACAACTAGATGGCCTGGCCGCCCCGCTCTCCGGTGCGGATGCGGATGCACTCCTGGAGGTCCTGGACGAAGATCTTGCCGTCGCCCACCTGCCCCTCGCCGTGGCGGGCGGTGCGGATGATGGTGTCCACGGTGATGTCCTCGAAGGCATCGTTGCAGGCAATGGTGATCTGCACCTTGGGGATCAGGTTCGGCACGACCTTCTTGCCGCGCTGGACGGTGATCTCCTGCTGGCGACCGTGGCCGCTCACCCGCAGCACGGTGATGCGCTCGATCTCGGCCTCGATGAGGGCCTCGCGGACCTCGTCGAGCTTCTCTTCGGGAATGATGGCAGTGATGAGTTTCATGGCGCTCCCCGTTCAGTTCAGGTTGTTCAGGCCGTAGGCGCGTTCCCCATGGAGCTCGTGGTCGAGCCCCGTCTTCTCCACCGACTCGGAGACCCGGAAGCCGATGAACTTCTGCACCAGGGCGGCGATGATCAGGGTCATCACCACGGAGAAGGCGATGGTGCAGAGGACGGCGAAGCCCTGCACCTTGAGCTGGGCCAGGATGCCCCAGCCCGGGACCTTGGCCCCGGCCTCGGCCCACCAGGCATCCCGGATGAAGAAGGTGAGGCCGAGGGCGCCCACGATGCCGCCGGTGCCGTGGATGCCGAAGGCGTCCAGGGAGTCGTCGTAGCCCAGGCGGTTCTTGAGGAGGATCATGCTGTAGCAGCAGCAGGCGGCGATGACGCCCAGGGCGAGGGCCCCGCCCACCTGCACCACCCCGGCGGCGGGCGTGATCACCACCAGGCCCGCCAGGATGCCCGAGGCCATGCCCAGGCTGGTGGGCTTCTCGTCGCGGATGGTCTCGATGAGGATCCAGGTCAGGGCGCCCGCTGCAGCCGCCACCTGGGTGACCGTGAGGGCCCGGGCGGTGTCCAGGTTGGAGGCCACGGAGGAGCCGGCATTGAAGCCGAACCAGCCCACCCACAGCAGGCCTGCGCCCAGCAGGGTGAAGGTCAGGTTGTTGGGGGACATGGCGGTCTTGGGGTAGCCGTGGCGGGCGCCCAGGAAGAGGGCCAGTGCGAGGCCGCCCACACCGGAGGAGATGTGCACGACGGTGCCGCCGGCGAAGTCGATGGCGCCCTTGGCCCCCAGGTTGAAGAAGTAGCCGTCCGAGGCCCACACCCAGTGGCAGAGGGGGCAGTACACGAAGATGATCCAGAGCGTGATGAAGGCCAGCCAGCCGCGGAAGGAGATGCGCTCCGCCACGGCCCCGGCGATGAGGGCCGGCGTGATGATGGCGAACTTGCCCTGGAACATGGCGAAGGCGTACTCCGGCACCCCGGCCGGCAGGATGGTCTGGTCGATGCCCCGCAGCAGGATGAGGTCCTTGCGCCAGCCGATGAGCCCGCCCAGGGCATTGGGGCCAAAGCTGAGGGCATAGCCCAGGACGGCCCACAGCACGCCCACCACGGCCATGGCGGCGAAGGAGTGCATCATCGTCCCCAGCACGTTCTTGGTGCGCACCAGGCCGCCATAGAACAGGGCCAAGCCCGGCACCATGAGCAGCACCAGGGTGGTGGAGGTGAGCAGCCAGGCCGTCGCACCCGAGTCGTTCACCGGGGCGGTGCCCTGGGCCACCAGGGGATGAGCCACGGCTACAGCGGCCGCAAGGCCCAGAAAGCGCTTCCAGGACATGTGTTCCTCCAGGGGACGGGGGCGGGACCCTGGATTGGTATTGTGACATACAAATGTTTAATTTACAAGTAGTCCGGCCCCTGGGCGCAGGCCCCGCCGCTCCGGGTTACCCTCAATCCCATGCGCTCCATCGTCTGGTTCCGAGGCAAGGATCTTCGTGTGGCGGACCACGGCCCGCTGGTGGAGGCTGCGGCCTCCGGCGAGGTGATCCCGCTCTTCGTGCTGGACCCCTATTTCTTCGCCCCAGAGCGGGCCCGGGACCTGCCCCACCGCATGCAGTTCCTGCTGGCCTCGCTGGCCGAACTGGCGGCCACGTTGGCAGGCCTGGGCTCTCGCCTGCTGGTGGTGCCGGGTCGCAGTGTCGAGGTGGTGCCCCGCCTGGCGGCGCTGTGGCAGGCGGACCAGGTGCTGGCGCACCGGTGGGTGGAGCCCTTCGCCCGGGAGCGGGACCGCCGGGTGGCGGCGGCCCTGGGGCGGGACGGCGTGGCCTTCCGCTGCTTTGAAGGCGAGACCCTCCTGCCGCCGGGTTCGGTGCGCACAGGGCAGGACGGCATGTTCCGGGTGTTCACGCCCTTCGCCCGGGCCTGCAGCGCCCGCCTTGACCTGCAGGCCCCGCTGGCTGCGCCCCGCCGCCTGCCACCCCTGCCACCGGGCCTGCCGGTGGAGACCGTGGCCATTCCCACCGTCGCGGCCCTGGGCCTGGTGCCCAACCCAGCCCTGCAGACCGGCGGCGAGGCCGCCGGCCAGGGGCGCCTGCGGGCCTTCGTGGACGGCGCCCTGGCGGGTTACGGCGAGGGGCGGGACCGCATGGACCAGGCCGGCACCTCCCGCCTGAGTGCGGACCTCAAGTTCGGCACCCTCTCCGTGCGCACCGTGTGGCAGGCCGTGGCTGCGGCCGCGGCAGGGGCTGATGGGCGGGCCTACCTCAATGAGCTGCTCTGGCGCGAGTTCAGTCACCACCTGCTCCACGCCTGGCCAGAGCTCCTGACCCAGCCCTTCCGGCCGGCTTTCCAGGGCTTCCCTTGGCGGGAAGACGAGGCCACCTGGACGGCCTGGGTCGAGGGGCGCACGGGCTATCCCGTGGTGGATGCCGCAGCGCGCCAGCTGCTGGCTGAGGGCTTCGTCCACAACCGGGCCCGGATGGTGGCGGCCAGCTTCCTGACCAAGCACCTGCTGCTGGACTACCGCCGCGGCGAGGCCCACTACCTCCGCTGGCTCACGGACGGCGACTGGGCCGCCAACAGCTCCGGCTGGCAGTGGAGTGCCGGCTGTGGCTGCGATGCCCAGCCCTGGTTCCGCATCTTCAACCCCGTGGCCCAGGGCCAGCGCTTCGACCCTGATGGCGCCTACGTCCGCCGCTGGGTGCCAGAGCTGGCGGCCTATCCCACGGCCTGTGTGCACGAGCCCTGGAAGGCCCCGGCGGCCCTGCAGGCCCAGAGTGGCTACCCAGCGCCCGTGGTGGTGCATGCCCTGGCCCGGGCCCGCTTCCTGGACACGGCGAAAGCCCACCTGGGGCGGCCCGCTCTGCTATACTGAGTTGGTAAGTTATCCCCAGTCCTTAGTTTACTTGCGAGTCATCGATGGCCACACTGCAGTTCCATGGAAAAGTTCAGGGCACCACCGAGTGCGAGCGGGAGAGCTCCCTCCTCGCCGCAGCCCTCCAGGCCCCCGTGCCCCTCACCCACCGCTGCGGCGGCCACGCCCGCTGCGGCACCTGCATCGTGACCGTGGAAGCAGGCGCCGACCATCTCAGCCCCCCCGGCACCGCCGAAGCCCGCGTGCTCCAGGTCCTCAAAGCCGCCCCCGACCAGCGCCTGGCCTGCCAAGCCTGGGCCAACGGCGATGTGAGCGTTCGGTACTAGGGTCGTGAAAAGCAACTGATCCAACGCGAAGACGCGAAGACGCAAAAAATGAAAAAGAAAAGAAATTAACCACGAAGACCACTAAGACCACGAAGAAAAGCACCCTGTTCTTCTTCGTGGTCTTTCTGTCTCCGTGGTTAGCCTGTGTTTGTTCTTCTTCGCTTTTCTT
>CAIMFT010000048.1 GCA_903840385.1 uncultured Holophagaceae bacterium | reverse complement strand
GTACGGCGCCTTCGTCGACCTCGGCGGTGTGGACGGCCTGCTGCACATCACCGACATGTCCTGGGGCCGGCTCAACCACCCCAGCGAGATGTTCCAGGTGGGCGACAAGGTCGAAGTGGCCGTGCTCAAGTACGACAAGGACACCGAGCGCGTCTCCCTGGGCTACAAGCAGAAGTTCCCGGATCCCTGGCTCTCCGTCGAGGAGCGCTACCCCATCCAGGCCACCGTCAAGGGCAAGGTCGTCTCGATCACTGACTACGGCGCATTCGTGGAGCTGGAGCCCGGCATCGAAGGCCTCGTCCACGTCTCCGAGATGAGCTGGACCAAGAAGGTCAAATCCGCCAAGGGCATGGTCAACCTGGGCGACCAGGTCGAGGCCCTCATCCTCCAGGTCGACAGCGACAACCGTCGCATCAGCCTGGGCATGAAGCAGATCACCCCCAACCCCTGGATGGCCATCGCCGAGAAGTACCAGCCCGGCATGATCGTCACGGGTACCGTGCGCAACATCACGGAGTTCGGCGCCTTCGTCGAGCTGGAAGAGGGCATCGACGGCCTGATCCACGTGTCCGACTTCAGCTGGACCAAGAAGATCAAGCACCCCGGCGAGATCGTGAAGAAGGGCGACAGCGTCACAGCCAAGGTCCTCAACCTGGACCCCCTGGCCCAGCGCATGAGCCTCGGCGTGAAGCAGATGGAGCCCAACGTCTGGGAGATCTTCTTCGAGAGCAACAATGTGGGTGCTGTCATCACCGGCAAGATCGCCCGGCTGACCGACTTCGGCGCCTTTGTGGACCTGGGCGACGGCATCGAAGGTCTGGTGCATGTCTCCGAGCTGAGCCGCCGCCGCGTGGAGGACATCCAGAAGGAGTTCGCCGCCGGTCAGGAGCTCACCATGAAGATCGTGAAGCTCGATCCCACCGAGCGCCGCATTGGCCTCTCCGTCAAGCAGCTGGAGCAGGACATGGAGCGCGGTGACATGGACGCCGCCAAGGCCCGCCAGCCTGAGTTCAAGAAGGCGACCCTGGCTGACGCCTTCAACCGGGCTGAGCGCGAGTCCTAGGACTTTCCTCCACCCAGAGACGAGGCCCCCGCGAGGGGGCTTCGTTGCGTTTGCGACCTATGCCTCGTGTTTTGTGGCATCATGGCGGACATTGCCCGGAGTCCCCATGCTGCGACCCTCTGCCCTCCTGCTGAGCCCCTTCCTGGGCCTCGCCCTGCTGGCCCAGGCTCCGGCCTACCAGAAGGCCCCCACGGCCATCCAGGGGGTGCTGGACGCACCGGGCGCTCCCGGCCTGATGACCAGCCCCACCGGGGATCGCTTCCTCCTGGCGGAGTCCGACCGCCATCCCTCCATCCGGGACCTGGCCCAGCCCATGGCCCGCCTGGCGGGGCACCGCATCAATCCCCTCACCCGCGGGCCACACAGCCCCTCCCGCCTCAAGAGCCTCGCCGTCCAGGCCCTGGAGGGCGGCAGCCCCAAGCCTGTGGCCCTGCCCGCGGGCGTGAGCCTGGGCCAGCCCCGCTGGTCCCCGGACGGCAAGCGCTTCGTCCTCACGGGCGTCACTGCCACGGCCACGGAGCTGTGGGTGGGCGACCCCGCCACGGCCAAGCTGCGCAAGATCCCGGGCCTCAAGCTGAATGCCGTACTGGGCAGCCCCCTGGACTGGCTGCCGGACGGCACCCTGCTCTGCAAGGCCGTGCCACCCGACCAGGGTCCCGAGCCCCGGCCTGCCGAGGCCCCGGTGGGGCCCCGCATCCAGGAGACCCAAGGCAAGGCCGCCCCCGCGCCCACCTACCAGGACCTGCTCCAGAACGCCGATGACGAGGCCCGCTTCGCCTTCCTCGCCCAGAGCCAGCTGGTGGTGGTGGACCTCGCCACCGGAGCCCTCCAGCCCCTGGGCCAGCCCGGCCTCTACGCCGGCGTCCAGCCCTCGCCCAGTGGCCAGCTGGTGCTGGTGGCCCGCCTCCAGCAGCCCTTTTCCTACATGGTGCCCTCCTCCCACTTCCCCATCCGGGAAGAGGTCTGGGACCGCAGCGGGGCCGTCATCCATGTGGCTGCCGACCTGCCCCTGGCCGAGGGCCTGCCCATGGAGGGCGTGCGCACCGGCCCCCGCCGCCTGCAGTGGCGGCCCACCGAGCCCGCCACCCTGGCTTGGGCCGAGGCCCTGGACGGCGGCGACCCCAAGCGCAAGGTCCCCTTCCGGGATCGCGTGCTGACCCAGGCCGCCCCCTTCAAGGAAGCGCCCAAGGAACTCATCAGCCTCAAGGGCCGCTTCGGCGGCGTGGAGTGGAGCGAGACCGGCAAGCTGGCCGTGGTCCGGGAGACGGAGCGGGAGCGCCGGTGGAGCCGCACCTGGGTGCTGGACCCCGCCAAGCCCGCCCAAGCCCTGGTGGCCTTCGACCTCAGCAGCAATGACCGCTACAACGACCCCGGCTCCTTCCTGCACCGGACCCTCCCCAGTGGGCACTCGGCTCTGCGCCAGATGGACGGCGCCCTGTTCCTGACGGGCACCGGCGCCACCCCTGAGGGGGACCGCCCCTTCCTGGACCGCTTCGACCCCAACACCCTGCAGAAGACGCGCCTGTTCCTCTGCGGCACCGAGGTCCACGAGACCGTCACCAGCCTGTTGCCGGACGGCCGCATCATCACCCGCCGGGAGAGCCCCACCGACCCGCCCAACTACTTCCTGCGGGGCAAGACCACCCGGGCCCTCACGGCCTTCCAGGACCCCCAGCCCGGCCTGCGCAAGATCCAGAAGCGCCTCATCAAGTACACCCGCCCCGATGGCGTGGCCCTCAGCTTCACCCTCTACCTGCCCCCGGACTACAAGGAAGGCGAGCGGCGCCCCGCCCTCATCTGGGCCTATCCGCTGGAGTTCACGGATGCCAGCACCGCCGGTCAGGTGAGCGGCTCCACCCAGCGCTTCACCACCATGGGAGGCACCTCCCACCTGTTCCTGCTGCTGGCGGGGTACGTGGTGCTGGACAACGCCACCATGCCCGTCGTCGGCGACCCCAAGACCGTCAACGACACCTTCCTGGATCAGGTCGTGGCCAGCGCCAAGGCCGCCATCGACAAGGCCGATGCGCTGGGCGTCATCGATCCCAAGCGGGTGGCCGTGGGCGGCCACAGCTACGGCGCCTTCATGACCGCCAACCTGCTGGCGCACTCGAACCTGTTCAAGGCCGGCATCGCCCGCAGCGGCGCCTACAACCGAACCCTCACGCCCTTCGGCTTCCAGAGCGAGCGCCGCACCCTTTGGGAGGCGCCGGAGATGTACCTCAAGGTCTCGCCCTTCATGGCGGCGCAGAAGTTCAACGCCCCCATCCTGCTCATCCACGGCGAGGCCGACAACAACCAGGGCACCTTCCCCATCCAGAGCGAGCGCCTCTATGCCGCCCTCAAGGGCAACGGCCAGGCCGCCCGCTACGTCACCCTGCCCCTGGAGTCCCACGGCTACGCCGCCCGGGAGTCCATCGAGCACACCCTCTGGGAGATGACTAACTGGCTGGACCGGCACCTGAAGTAGGGGTTATTCGGGATTTTCGGAAAAGCCAAAAATTGAAACCGCAGATGGCGCCGATGACGCAGATAAAAACCAGAGAAAAAAAGCAACTGCCTTAGCCGGGGATGCACGGGGATTCACGAGGATAAAGAGCCTGGGCTGGGACATGGCTGCGCATGGACTCCAGCCCGGGGGGCCGCTGCTGCGCCTTTTGGGGGGCGCGGCTGTGGCACCCCGGGATGACTTCCGGCGAAGCCGGAAGCCGCCGCTGGCGGGCCCATGCAGGGATGGGTCGGCGCGAAATCTGTGGAATCTGTGGACCGCTCTTGCGTTTGGACCGCCGGGGTGGGTCGGCGCCGCCAGTCCCTAGTGCGTCAGCCAGCCTTCGATCACCTTGACGGCCCGGCCCCCCATGCGGACCCGGTCCCCGACCAGCTCGCAGGCCAGCTCCCCGCCCCGGGCGGAGGCCTGGAAGGCCCGCAGGTGGGTCTTCTGGAGCCTCGCCGCCCAGTAGGGCACCAGGGTGCAGTGGGCACTGCCGGTGACCGGGTCCTCGGGCATCGCATCGCCCGGGAAGAAGCAGCGAGAGACAAAGTCGTGGGCCAGGCCTGGCGCCGTCACGATGACGCCCAGCGTGGGTAGGTCCTTCAGCGCTTCCAGGTCTGGCCGCAGGGCTCGCACGGCGGCTTCACTCTCCAGGACCGCCAGCGCATCCCGAGCGGCGAAGACTTCGGCGGGCCGCAGGCCGAGGTCGCGTTCCAGCTGGTCCAGCAGCTCTGGAGCGGGGCGGCCGGGGCGGGCCGGGAAGTCCAGCACCAGGTCCTCGCCATCGAGGTCCACCGTCAGGGGCCCGCTACGACTCTGGAACACCACCCGGTCAGATCCTACTTCCAGCTCGTTGAAGAGCACCCAGGCGCTGGCCAGAGTGGCGTGACCACAAAGGTCGATCTCCGCCAAGGTGGTGAACCAGCGGATGCGCCACCCCTCTGGCTCCTGCACCAGAAAGGCCGTCTCGGCCAGGTTGTTCTCCACAGCGATGGCCTGAAGCACACTGTCCGGGAGCCAGGCATCGAGACAGACCACCGCTGCGGGGTTGCCCGCAAAGGCCCGGCTGGCAAAGGCGTCGATCTGGAAGAAGGGATGGCGTGCCAAGGGTCACTCCTGTGCTGGAAGGGACGGTCGAACCTATTCCGCCACAGCCCCGCTGTCAGACGAGCGGAGGGTGTCGGCGGCGCCCTCGGGGCGGCCTTGGCGCAGCAGGATCACCTGGGCGGAGCCCTGGTGGCGCACCTCCAGGAGGGTGTGCCCCATGGCCTTCAGCGCCTCGCGAGTGGCCAGTGGCAGGGCCACCTCCACCTGGATGCGGTCCGGCAGCCACTGGTGGTGGAAGCGGGGGGCGTCCACCGCGGCGCGAGCAGCCATACCGAAGTCCACCACGTTCAGCACGGTGTTCAGCACGGTGCTGGGGATGGTGCGCCCGCCGGGGCTGCCACTCACCAGCAACACGGCGCCATCCTTATGGAGAATCACGGGGCACATGCTGGAGAGGGGCCGCTGGCCGGGCCGCGCCAGGTTGGGCTCGGTGCCGATGAGGCCCGTGGCGTCCGTGAGACCGGGACCAGCATTGAAGTCACCCAGCTCGTTGTTCAGCAGGAAGCCTGCGCCGGGGACGATGCGCCGCAGGCCGTAGCTGTCCTCCAGAGTGGTGGTAAGGCTCACGGCATTGCCGTGGCGGTCCACCACGGAGAGGTGCGTGGTGTCCGGGCGTTCGGTGGGCCAGGTAAAGCGCGTCGGCTCGGAGGTGGAGGCCCGGTCCTTCCGGATGGTGGCCCGCAGCTCCTCGGCGTGGGCCCTGGCGAGCAGGCGGGCCAGGGGCAGGTCCGGATTGAAGTCGGGGTCCGCCACGTAGCGAGCCCGGTCGGCGAAGGCGCGCCGCAGGGCCTCGGCGGTCAGGTGGACAGCGCCCGGGGAACTGGCCCCCAGGGCCTTCAGGTCGAAGCCCTCCAGGATGCCCAGGGACTGCAGCAGCACCTGTCCACCAGAGCTGGGGGGTGGCGCCGCCAGGATGCCCACGCCCCGGTAGGTGCCGTGCAAGGGCTCCCGCAGGACGGGCCGGTAGGCCTTCAGATCCGCCGCCCGGATGAGCCCCCCATGGGCGGCCATGTCCTGGACGATCAGCCGCGCCGTGGCACCCCGGTAGAAGTCGGTCCAGTCCCGGCTCAGCCGGGCGAGGGTCCGGGCCAGCTCCGGCTGCACCAAGCGGTCCCCGGCCCGGAGGGGCTCACCGCCCCGGCTGAACTGGGCCAGGGTGGGGGCGTGGCGCCGGAAAGCCGGCAGCTGCGCCGCCAGGCTGGCGGCCTGGTTGGCGGTGAGGAGGAAGCCCTCCTTGGCCAGGCGCTGGGCCGGGCGCAGCAGCCGCGCCCAGGGCAGGCGGCCCTGGCGGCGCCAGGCCTCTCGCAGGCCTGCCACGCTGCCCGGAACGCCGACAGAGGCCAGGCTCTCGTGGTGCAGGTCCTTGTTATAGACGCCGTCCTTGAGCCACATGCCGGGGTGCGCGGCCGCCGGTGCCTTCTCCCGGAAATCCAGGAAGGTCGCGGTCCCGTCGGCCTTGCGGGACAGCAGGAAGCCGCCGCCCCCCAGGTTGCCCGCAGCAGGGTGCACCACCGCCAGGGCGAAGGCCGTGGCCACCGCCGCATCCACGGCGCTCCCGCCCTCCCGTAGCACCTGGGCCCCGGCCGCTGAGGCCAGGGTCTCCTGGCTCACCACCAGGCCCCGGGGCGCCTGGGCCCCCAGGGTCAGGGCCAGGAAGAGGGAGAAGATCGGCATCAGGCGCATGGGGACTCCAAGGAACCGCTGACCATAGTCTGTCATCCTTGGGGCCATGGCCCGCCTCCCCGGATCCTCCTCCCAGACCCCCGCCGAAGAGCTGGCCAACAGCCTGACCCACGGCCTGGGCGTGGCCCTGGCCATCGCGGGACTGGCGGTCATGGTGGTGTTCGCTGCCAAGCGGGGCTCGGCCCGGGATGTGGTGGGCGTGTCCATCTTCGGCAGCACCCTGATCCTGCTCTACCTCATGTCCACCCTCTACCATGCCTTCCGGGGCCCGCGCCTCAAGCTGCTCTTCAAGGTCTTCGACCACTCGGCCATCTTCCTGCTCATCGCCGGGACCTACACGCCCTTCTGCCTCTCGGCCCTGGGCCGCACCAGCCCGGCCTGGGGCTGGACGGTCTTTGGCATCGTCTGGGCGCTGGCGGTGCTGGGCATCACCTTCAAGGGGGTCTTCTACGGCCGCATCGCCCAGTCCGCCCTGAGTCCGGCCCCCCTGGACCACCTGCACTCCGGGGTGGCGCCCACGGTGGACCCCATCTTCGTGAAGCGCATGGGCTGGATCTCCACCGGGATCTACCTCCTCATGGGCTGGATCATCGTCATCGCCGCCGCCCCCCTGGGCCGCTCGCTCTCAGCCCACGGCCTCTACTGGCTCTTTGCCGGGGGGCTCTTCTACAGCGTGGGCGCCGTTGTCTACAGCCTGGAGAAGCTCCCCTTCCACCATGCCCTCTGGCACCTCTTCGTGGTGGCGGGCAGCGCCTGCCACGTGCTGGCCGTGCTGCTCTATGTGATCCCCGGGAGGTAGCTCGTGCTGCCGCTGGAGCTCCTGCCGGGCCATGCCCAATGGGGCCTGCACCTGGACGACCTTGTGGCCCGACCCGAGGCCCTCTGGGTGTATGGGGGGCCCGGCTGTGGGGCCTCCAGCCTGGCGGCGCTGCTGGCGGCGAGGCGGGGCGGGGAGTGGCTCGAAGCAGATGAACCCGGCCTGGCCCTGACCTGGCTGGCCGAGCATCCTGGCGGGACTGTGGCGGCCCGGGGACCGGCCCCCGAAGGCCTGGACGGTCTGCCCCTGCACCTGCCCGGGGTGGAGGACAACCCGGAGTGCATCCCGGGGATCCTGGAGCACCTCGCCCAGGAGGAGGGCCTGGCCCCGCCCCTGCCCAGCGCCCTGGGGGCCCTGCCCTGCCCGGGCAACCTGCGGGAGCTGCGCAACCGGGTGCTGCGCTGGAAGCTGCTGGGCCAGCTGCCCACCCGGGAGCCTGCCGGGGCGCCCGCCTTCGAGGCCGAGGACCTGGCCACCAACCTGCATCACCTGGAGCGCTTCCTCCTCCACCGGGCCCTGCGGCGGGCCTATGGCAACCGGGTGGAGGCCGCCGGCCGGCTGGGCGTGAGCCGCCGTCAGCTCTACCTGCTCATCGCCCGGCACGGCGATCCCGTGCGGGGTGAAGGCGCCACCAGCGAACCCCCGCTGCGGATGCGAAAGCGGCGTCCGGGTCAAAACTCCAGTTCAGATGGCGGGGTCCGATAACACCTCCAGCGACCGTGCTGGTCGCATGGATGCTGAATCATGGCGACGCCTCTTCGGATTCTGGTGGTGGACGATGATCCCGGGATGCGGGATGGCATGGCCATGAGCCTCAAGCGCTCCGGCTACTTTGCGGAGCAGGCAAGAGGCGGCGAGGAGGCCCTGCGCATGGTGCGCCCCGGTGCCTTCGATGCCGTGGTCACCGACCTGCGCATGCCCGGCATGGACGGACTGCAGCTCACCGCTCGCCTCAAGGCCATCGATCCTTCCCTGCCGGTGCTGCTCATCACAGCCTTCGGCAGCCTGGAGAGCGCCCGGGAGGCCATGCGCCTCGGCGCCTTCGACTTCCTCTCCAAGCCCTTCAGCCCCGAGGAGCTGACCACCGCCCTGGCCAAGGCCCTCAAGTGCGAGACCCACCTGAAGGCCGAGGAACCGGCCGAGGCACCGGTCATCCTCACCCAGGACCCGGCGCTGGGCGAGACCCTGGCCCTGGCCCGCCGGGCGGCGGACAGCCGGGCCACCATCCTGATCCAGGCCGAGAGCGGCACGGGCAAGGAGCTCCTGGCCAAGCTCATCCACGGCTCTAGCCCCCGGCGCCACGGCGCCTTCGTGGCCATCAACTGCGCCGCCATCCCCGAGAACCTGCTGGAGTCCGAGCTGTTCGGCTACGAGAAGGGTGCCTTCACGGGCGCCACCGGCCTGAAGCCCGGCCGCTTCGAGCAGGCCGACGGCGGCACCCTGGTGCTGGACGAGGTGGGCGAGCTGCCCCTGGCCCTGCAGGGCAAGCTCCTGCGTGTGCTCCAGGAGCGCTGCGTGGACCGCCTGGGCGGCAACCGCCCCATCCCCGTGGACGTCCGCCTCATCGCCCTCACCAACCGCAACCTCCAGGCCGAGGTGAAGGCTGGGCGCTTCCGGGAGGACCTCTACTACCGACTCAACGTCATTCCCCTCGACCTGCCACCCCTGCGGGACCGGCCGGGGGACCTGAGCCTCCTGGCCGCCCACTTCGCCGAGCGCTATGCCCGGGAGAACGAGCGCCCGGTGCCGGAGCTTGCACCCAGCTTCCATGCCGCCCTGACCCGCCACAGCTGGGCAGGCAACATCCGGGAGCTGGAGAACGTGATCCAGCGCTGCGTGGTGCTGAACCAGGGCCGGCGCCTCACCCAGCGGGACCTGAGCTGGCTGCTGCCCCCGGAGGTCCTGCTCGGCCTGCCGGAAGATCCGCCCGACCCCTTCGCTGTTGAGCCCTACAGCCAGGTGCGCCCGGCAGCTCTGCCCCCGCCTGAGGCCGCACCCCTGCCGCCTGGGGCTGTGGTGGCTGATCCCCGGAAGCCCCTCGCAGGTGTGCCCATGGGCACCCCGGTGGTGCTCCCCCTGGGCCTCTCCCTGCCCGAGCTGGAGCGGTTCTGGCTGCTCTCCACCCTGAGTGCCCTGAAGGGGAACCGCACCCACTGCGCCGAGCAGCTGGACATCGCCCTCCGCACCGTGCGCAACAAGATCAACGAGTACAAGGTCGACGGCTTCGAGATCCCTGTCAGCGTCCGGGGTTCGGAAGACCACTAGGCCGGTCCACTCAAGAGCAGCTGCGGTTTGTATTTGTCGTTATTTGTGTCTTCCCGGTACCACGCGCACGCAGTCGATACGCTCAGCCCTCGGGCTCGCTGTGGGGCAAGTGGGCTTCCTGGAGCCGCGTGCGGACCCAGGCTGGGTTGGCGTCGTGGCGGTAGAAGGCGGCGGTGATCTCGGCGCCCAGCAGCAGGATGGCGCAGCTGTAGTACAGGAACGTGAGACCGGCCACCACACCCAGCAGGGAGCCGTACATGATGCCCCAGGTCATGGTGTGCCGCAGGTAGACCCCGAAGCCCCACTGGGCCATCCACCAGAGGAACGTGGACACCGCGGCCCCCAGGAAGGCGTGGCGGAACTTCACATGGAGGCGGGGCAGGTGCTGGAGGACGATGGTGATGGTCACCAGGCCCAGCAGCGGGCCGAGGTAGTGCATGAACTCCGACTGCCGCACCGGCATGATCCACCGCAGGACCCCGCCCACCAGCAGGGCCAGGAACAGCACCATGGAGAGCAGGCCGCCCACCAGGAAGACCAGTTGGCGGACCAGGTGATTCTTGCGGGTCTGGCGGTGCTTCTTGATGCGCAGGCCGAAGACGTGCGCCAGGCTGGTGTCCAGCTGGCTGATGCCCCAGTAGCTGCCGAAGAGCAGCACGATCCAGGAGAGGCCCATGCCACCCAGCTTCTGGCTGTTGGCGACGGCGTCATAAAACAGCTCCCGGGGCAGGTAGGGGACGATTTCCTGGAGGGTCCGCAGGGTGCCGGGCCCATAGGCCTTGCTGCCCAGGATGGTCCCCAGCAGGTTCAGGAGCAGGGTGGAGAGCGGCACCAGGCTCACGATGAGCCAGAAGCTGAGGCCTGCGGCATAGCTCAGGCAGTCGTCCTTGTGGTACCGGCTCAGCACGTGGGCGATGAAGGCACCGAGGCGGCCCAGGGGCGGCACCGTCCGGGCCACTTCCTCCCAGACGAGCTCAGCCAGGTCCAGGCCCTTCCGGCCAGCAGCCTTGAGGGCCAGGGCCACCCGCCAGATCTGCTCCGCAATGGCCTTCAGCGTAGCCAGGCGGGCCAGGAACCTGTCCAGCATCCTAGAACCGGACGGGGTGCCGGGGCAGCAGGTACATCACCCAGGCCAGAGCCAGTCCAATGCCGATGAGGCCCGCCGCATGCTTGAGGACCGAGGCCCGCGTCCGCTCCGGCCGCCGGGTCGGATGCAGCAGTCCCAGCACCAGGGAGATGCCCAGGCCCATGAGGACGAAGTGGATGACATGGCTCGACAGGAAACGCATGGAATTAGGCTATCAGCTGTCGGCTATCAGCTGTCAGCCAAAGCAGGGCCAAGCCAGTCCGGGCGGGGCGTTGGGTTCGGGGCCGCTAACAATGGGCAGTCAGCCCAATGCCGCCAGGGCCTGCTATAGCCGATAGCTGACAGCTGATAGCCAACAGCCCAAAAAGCTACTGCGCCGTCGCCGGATTCTCTCGAGGCGGCGTGGCGGGTGGCGCCACCGGGGGCTCCGGGCCCAGGGGCTCGGGCATGCGGGTGAGGGCCAGCTGGATGACCTCGTCCATGTGGCTGACGAGGTGGATGCTCAGCTGCTCGCGGACCTCGGCGGGGACGTCTTCCAGGTGCCGGGCGTTCTCGCTGGGGATGAGCACGGCCTTGCGCCCGTGGCGGTGGGCGGCCAGGAGCTTTTCCTTGAGGCCACCGATGGGCAGGATGCGGCCCCGCAGGGTCAGCTCGCCGGTCATGGCCAGGTCGGCCCGGGCGGGGATGCCCGTCAGCACGGAGATGAGTGCCGTGGCCAGGGTGATGCCGGCGCTGGGACCGTCCTTGGGGATGGCACCCTCCGGCACGTGGACGTGGAGGTCCACCCGGTCCAGGAAGTCCGGCTTCAGGCCCAGCCGCTCGGCCCGGGCCCGCACGTAGCTGAGGGCCAGGTTCGCGCTCTCCTGCATGACCTCACCCAGCTTGCCCGTGAGCTTGAGGGTCCCCTTGCCCGGCAGAGCGGCGGCTTCGATGGTGAGCAGGTCGCCCCCGGTGGGGGTCCAGGCCAGGCCATTGACGAGCCCCGGGGGGGCCGTGTCCTCGGCGCGGGTCTCCAGGATCTTTTCCGGGCCCAGCAGGCGGGGGATGCGGTCCACGGTGATGAGGGGATCGAAGGCCTCGTCCGCCGCATCCGAGAGGTGGGGCTGGAGGGTGTGCCGGGCCAGCTTGCGGAGGATGTTGGCGATCTCCCGCTCCAGCTGCCGCACGCCGGCCTCCCGGGTGTAGGACTGGACCAGCTTCTCCAGGGCCGCCGGCTCGAACTGCACGCCCAGGTCCTTCATGCCGTGGCCCTCCAGGGCCCGGGGCAGCAGGTGGCGCTCGGCAATGGCCAGCTTCTCCCGGGTGGTGTAGCCGCTCAGCTCGAGGATCTCGAGGCGGTCCTCCAGCGGCTCGGGGATCTGGTGGCGCACATTGGCCGTGGCCAGGAAGAGCACCTGGCTGAGGTCGAAGCCCACGTCCAGGTAGTGGTCCTGGAACGCCGAGTTCTGCTCGGGATCCAGCACCTCCAGCAGCGCGCTGCTGGGGTCACCCCGGAAGTCCGAGGCCATCTTGTCAATCTCGTCCAGCAGCATGAGGGGGTTGCGGACCTTGGCCTTCTTCATGAGCGAGATGATGCGGCCCGGCATGGAGCCGATGTAGGTGCGGCGGTGGCCCCGGATCTCGGCCTCATCGCGCACACCACCCAGGGAGAGCCGCACGAAGGGCCGGTTGAGGGCCCGGGCGATGCTGCGGGCCAGGGAGGTCTTGCCGACGCCTGGAGGGCCCACCAGGCAGAGGATGGGGCCGCGCAGGGGGCGCCCGGGGTCGCCATCGGCGGGGGCAGCCTGGCCCCGCAGGCGGGCCATCACCGCCAGGTGCTCCAGGATGCGGGCCTTGATCTTGTCCAGGCCGGCGTGGTCCTCATCCAGCACCCGCTCGGCCTGCAGCAGGTCCAGGCGCTCCTCGGCCATGGCCTGCCAGGGCAGGGCCAGCAGCCAGTCCAGGTAGGTGCGGCTCACCGTGGCCTCGGCGCTCTGCGGGGGCATGGCCTCCAGGCGCTCCAGCTCCTCCAGGGCCTTGGCCTTGGCCTCGACGGTCATGCCGGCGGCCTCGATCTGGTCCTTCAGGCGGGTGGCTTCGTCCTTCTCTTCCTTCTTGCCCAGCTCCTGCTGGATGACGCGCATCTTCTCGTTCAGGACGTACTGTTTGTGGTCCTGGTCGAGGCGCTGGCGGGTCTTTTCGTCGAGGGTGCGGTCCACCTCGGAGCGGGTGGTGTCCAGCTCCAGCAGCTTCAGGAGGGCCTCCAGCCGCTGTGGGACATCCAGGCACTCGAGAATGGCCTGCTTCTGCCGGACCTCGGCGGGCACCAGGCCGGCCACGGTGTCGATGGCCTTGCCCAGGGGCTGCTCCCGGATCTGGTCCATGCTCAGCAGCCGGGACGCATCCGGATTGCGGCCCAGGAAGGCCTCCACCGCCTGGTGGAAGGGCCCCAGGGGAGGCGCAGCCGCGAGGGCGGGCTCCGGCAGCAGGTAGGCCTCGGCCTGGATGACCTCGCCGCTGTCATCGTAGCCCTCCAGAGCCACCCGGGCGATGCCCTAGACGCCCACCTAGTAGAAGTCCTTGGGCAGGGCGATGACGGACTCCACCAGGGCCAGGGTGCCCACGCTGTAGAGGTCCGCCAGGGCGGGGGTCTCCACCTTGGCGTCCCGCTGGGTGAGCATGAGCAGGTGGTCACCGGCCTTGATGGCCAGCTCCAGGGTCTTTACCGAGGCGGCCCGCCCCACCACGAAGGGCACACGAGCCCCCGGGAAGAGCACCATGTCCCGGATAGGAATGGCAGGCAGGGTCAGCGTCTTGGGTTGCGCCATGGGCGGGCCCTGGCCTAGCCTGCGGCGGAGACGGGATGGGACGGCAGACCCATCACCTCCTCGACCTTCTGGCGGGTGATGCGCAGGGTCTCGCGGGTGGTGCGCTTGTCGCTGGGCAGCTCATACATGGGCTCGAGCAGGATCTGCTCCACCAGGCTGCGCAGGCCGCGGGCCCCCAGCTTGCGGGTGAGGGCCTGCTCGGCGATGGCGGCGATGGCGCCCTCATCGAAGCTCAGGTCCACATCATCCATGTCGAAGAGCTTCACGAACTGCTTGGTGATGGCGTTCTTGGGCTGGGTGAGGATGGCCACCAGGGCCTCCCGGTCCAGGGGCGTGAGGCCAGCCACCACGGGGAGGCGGCCCACCAGCTCGGGGATGAGGCCGAACTTGATGATGTCCTCGGGCTCCACCAGGCGCAGCAGGTTCTCCTTGTCGTCCTTGGAGGACGGCGTGGAGCCGAAGCCCACGGCCTTGGCCCGGATGCGCTGCTTGATGATGTCGTCGATGCCCACGAAGGCGCCGCCGCAGATGAACAGGATGTTGCTGGTGTCCAGCTGGATGAACTCCTGGTGGGGGTGCTTGCGCCCGCCCTGGGGGGGCACGTTGGCCACGGTGCCTTCCACCAGCTTCAGCAGGGCCTGCTGCACGCCCTCGCCACTCACATCGCGGGTGATGCTGGGGTTCTCGCTCTTGCGGCCCACCTTGTCGATCTCGTCGATGAAGACGATGCCCCGCTGGGC
>CAIMFT010000047.1 GCA_903840385.1 uncultured Holophagaceae bacterium | reverse complement strand
GGTAGATGGTGTCCCCTTCTTTCAGGGGCGGGTGGCCCGCCTCCAGGCGGCGGGCGGCGCGGCCCTCGTCAATGAGGCTACGCCGCTGGGCGGCGTAGTCCTTGGAGAGGAGCCAGGTCAGGGGCACCTTCATGAAGGCGGCATCGGCGTAGAACTTCGCCCGGTCCTCGAAGGCCAGCTTCTTGGCCTCGGTGAACAGGTGGACATGGCGGGGGCTGCCGAAGGGGATCTTGGTGAAGTCGTAGCCCTCGAGGCTGTTCAGCATCTGGAGGGCCGCAATGCCCTGGCCGTTGGGGGGCAGCTCCCAGACGTCGTAGCCCCGGTAGCTCACGGAGACCGGGTCCACCCAGTCCGAGTGGTGGGCGGCGAGGTCCTCATAGCTCAGGAAGCCGCCCTGGGCCTTCATGTAGGCGTCGATCTTTCGGGCGATCTCCCCCTTGTAAAACGCGTCCCGGCCCTCTTTGGCCAGGAGCTCGAGGGTGCGGGCTAGGCGCGGATTGCGGAAGACTTCGCCACTGCGAGGGGCCCGCTTCCCATCCACCGTGTAGGTCTCCAGGAAGCCCGGGAACCGGCCCAGGGAGGGCACGCTACGGTCCCAGTAGTAGGCAACCAGCTCGGAGACCGGGAAGCCCTCCCGGGCGTAGCGGATGGCTGGTGCCAGCACCTGGGCCATGGGGAGCTTGCCGAACTTCTTGTGCAGCTCGAACCATCCATCCACGCAGCCTGGGACACTCACGGGGAGGGGGCCCTGGGGCGGGATGTGCTTCAGGCCCAGCTTCTTGAAGTGGTCGAGGGGGAGGCTTCTCGGGGAGCGCCCGCTGGCATTGAGGCCGTGGAGCTTCCTGCCCTTGGCGTCCCAGACCATGGCATAGAGGTCGCCCCCCATGCCGCTGCCGGTGGGTTCCATGAGGCCCAGAGCGGCATCTGCCGCAATGGCCGCATCCACGGCGGAGCCCCCCTGCTTGAGGATGTCCAGGGCGATCTGGGTGACCAGGGCCTGGCTGGTGCAGGCCATGCCGTGCTGGGCGGCCACTTCGGAGCGGGTGGCGAAGGCCCTGCCGGTGACGCGGTCCCCCGCCCCGAGGGGCAGGGCAACCGCGAGGCCGAGGCTGACCAGGATGCGGAGAGGTGCGCTGGACATGGGTCCTCCTGGGCCTTGCAAAAAGCGACTGCTTGGGATTTAGTCCATCGAGCCGTCAGCAGCGGGCCAGCAGGTCGCGTCGACCCGGCGGGCCGGGGCGGCTGCGGCCGCCGGAGCGGCGCTGGAGCCAGCCTTGCTGGGGTCCAGGATCTTGGTGATCTGGTCCTTGAGGTCTTCCAGGTGGGTGCGGGGTCCCTTGGCGGCGGCCTTGGTGGCCAGGGCCTGGATGGCCTTCAGCTCGGCGCGGACGGCACCCCGGGTGTCATCGCTGGCATTGACCGCCAGGGCTGACATGCCCAGGCCGCCGGCGGCCATGCTGGGGGCGGGGGCCTGGTTCAGCAGGTTCCCCAGCAGCTCCAGGTAGGCCCGCTGGAGGTTGCGCCGGTAGGCATCAACCTTGGGAGCGGGGCTGCTGAGCTCGGTGTAGATGCCCGCCCGCAGATCCGCCAGGAGGGTGGCGATGGGGTAGGCCTTGTCGCCCAGCTGGACATCCTGCTCCTCCAGCCGGGTGAGGCGGGAGCGGTCAAGCAGGCTGCCGAGGATGCCTCGCTGGGCAGCCAGCAGGCGCAGCTGGCCGCTGCCGGCCTCGAGCTTCCCGAGGATGGCGGGGTCCAGGATCCAGGTGGGGGTCTTGAGGATGGCGCCGCTGAGGTACTTCACCGCCTCGGCCTGCCGGGCCGCGGAGACTGGCGTGAAGCGACCGCCAGCCTGGCCGCCGTGCTTGTTCTCGGCGTCGTAGCCACCCACCAGCATGGCGACATGGCCCAGCTCCCGGCGCCACTGGCCCCAGGTGGCGTCATAGAGGTGGCTCAGCTCCCGGAAGTCCTGACCCTCATGGAGGGTGGCCTTGGGCAGCAGGGCGAGGACCCGCTGGAGGTTCTTGGTGCCAAGGGTGGTGGCCTTCACAGGATCCGCATCGCCCACGGCCTCTGTCTGCTCGCCGGGGTCGATGCCCGTGGCGCCAGCGGTGGAGAAGCGCAGCCAGGGCTCCTTCTCCTGGACCTTCAGCCAGCTGTTGAGGGTGGCCTTCTCGGCATCCGGGGTCTTGGCCTCGGGGATGGGCGTGTAGCCCCATTTCACCGCAAAGACATCGTAGGGGCCGATCTTGGGCAGCAGGTCAGTCGGCTCGAAGGAGTCTTCTGGCTGGGCCACATAGTTGAAGCGGCAGTAGTCCATCAGGGTGGAGACATGGCCCATCTTCTTGACCCAGGACTTGTCCCGGATCTTCTCAAAGGGGTACTGGGAGCTGGACTTGAAGTTGTGGGGGAAGCCCAGGGAGTGGCCCACTTCGTGGGTCACCACGAAGGCCAGCAGGTCGCCCATGAGGTCATCAGGGAGGGGCAGGGTCTGGGCCCGCTTGTCGAGGGGGGCAACCTGGGTGAAGTACCAGTCCCGCTGCAGCTGCAGGATGTTGTGGTACAGAACGATGTCGGCTTCCAGGATCTCCCCGGTGCGGGGGTCGCTGATGTGCGGGCCATAGGCATTGGCCGTGGTGGAGGGGACCCACCGGATGACGGAGTAGCGGGCGTCCCCGGCGTCGAAGTCGGGGTCTTCCTCAGGGCTCGGTGCGGGCTTGGCGACGATGGCCCCCTTGAAGCCAGCCGCCTCAAAGGCCACCTGCCAGGCCTCCACGCCCTTCTTGATGAAGGGCACCCAGACTGCGGGGGTGGCCCGGTCGATGTAGAAGGTGATGGGCTTCACGGGCTCGCTGAGGGCCGCGGTGGGGTCCTTCTTTTCGAGGCGCCAGCGGGTGATGTAGGTGCGCCGGCTGGCCTCGTGGTCGGGCCGCCCATAGTCGGTGTTGCGCACGCTGAAGAAGCCCAGGCGCTCATCGAAGACGCGGGCGAGCATGGGCTTTTCCGGCAGCTGGACGAAGGAGTAGAACATCGTCACGGAGCCGCTGGTGCCGGGCCGCAGTCCGGCGGAGGCTCCGGCTGGGCCCTGGACGCCGCTGGCGCCGCCCGGGCTGAAGGGGGTGCTGTAGGTCTGGACGGCCTCCACATTGAGGTTGGCCGGGAAGGCCTTGACCTTGTCCAGGTAGCTCCGGGAGGCGTCGAAGGACTGCGCCCCCAGCAGCTGGCGGGCGCTGAACTCGGGAATCTCGGTGGTGAAGAGGCGGCCCACATCGATGACAGGGGCCCCATCCTTAGCAAAGGCCTCCACCGGGAAGCTCATGAGAATGGTGTCGCGGGTGGAGGCCGCGACGGCCAGAGCCACTGGCAGGGTGGGATCGGCCACCACGCTGTGGGAGACCTGCTGCAGCAGCACCCGGTTCTCCTTCACCACCCAGCGAACCACCGTGGAGTCCACCACCCGGCCGGCGTGGTCGATGTTGGTCGGGGTCTGGTTGGCCGAGACCACCAGGAGCAGCTCCTGTCCCAGGCGCGCCTTGGGCACCTCGAAGTAGGTCTTACCCTTGACCTGATGAACCTTGATGAAGCCGTCCTGGGACTTGGCTTCCGCCGTCACCACCTTGTCGTAGGGCTTGGGCTCGGCGGCGTCCGGGGCGGCAGCGGGGGCTCCTCCTCCAGCCCGGGTCGCCTGGCCGGGAGCACCTGCCGGGGGCGTTGGTTGCTGCGGAGTGCGCTGGGCCGAGAGGAGGCTGGCGGCAAGGGCCAGGGTCAGACTGGTGAGGCGGTTTGGGTTCACGGAGGGCTCCAGGTGGGTTCTAGACCCCCATGAAACCACAGTTGCATCGCAAGATGATGCTCGAATTTTCAGGTTCTATGAGGACACCCCGGGGACCTCCTGCAAGGGGAGCCTCAGCCATGGGAGCATGGGGGGCGAAGGCAGGAATCCCATGTCCAAGGCGCCGAGCACCCAGGCCACCCGGCTGCTGAAGCAGGCGGGCGTCGCCTACACCGAGCACCTCTACCGCTATGAGGACCATGGCGGGACAGCGGTGAGTGCCCAGGCCCTGGGGGTGGAGGAGCACAGCGTGGTGAAGACCCTGGTCCTGGAGGATGACCGCGGAGCGCCGCTGGTCATCCTCATGCATGGCGACCAGGAGGTGAGCACCCGGGAGCTGGCGCGGCAGATCGGGGTCCGCTCCGTGCGTCCCTGCGACCCCGCCACGGCCCAGCGCCACAGCGGCTACCTGGTGGGGGGAACCAGCCCCTTCGGCACGAAAAAGCCCCTGCCGACCTACGCCGAGGCCACGATCTTCGACCTGGACCGGATCTACATCAATGGCGGGAGCAGGGGCTTCCTGGTGGGCTTAAACCCGGCGGGCCTGGACGAAACCCTGAAGGTCCAGCGGGTGTCGGTGGCCATCCCCTAGGTCCCCCTGGCCACCCAGACCCACCCCCGGCCCTGTGACGAGGGTCATCGTTTCCGTGCCTCTCGGGGGTCTCCTTCTGTGCTAACTTTCATCCCTAACCCCCCAAGTTACTTCCATCCACCCCCTGCCCGGAGTGCGCCATGAGCGACGTGGAAATCAGCATTACCCAAAAGGCCACCATCGATGCCCTGCAGAAGGGCGAGGCGGCCATACCCATGCGGGGCTGGCTGGCCAAGCAGGCAGCCATCAACTACGAAGTGGAGTCCGCGCTGGCGCTGGAAGATCCCGCCGCCTTCTGGGCAGAGAAAGCCAAGGCCCTGGACTGGCACGAGCCCTGGACCGAGACCCTCCAGTTCAATGCCCCGAACCATGCCTGGTTCGTCGGCGGCAAGCTGAATGCCACCGTCAACTGCATCGACCGCCATGTGCACAGTGACCGGCGCAACAAGGCCGCCCTGCTGTGGGTGGGTGAGGACGGCGACGAGCGCTCCTACACCTACAACCGCCTCTATCGTGAGATGAACCGCTTCGCCAACACCCTCAAGCGCCTCGGCGTGAACAAGGGCGACCGCGTCATTCTCTACATGCCGCTCACGCCCGAAGGCATCATCTCCATGCTGGCCTGCGCCCGCATCGGCGCCATCCACAGCGTGGTCTATGCCGGCATGGGCGCCCTGGCCCTCCGCACCCGCATCGAGGATGCCGGCGCCAAGGTCGTGGTCTGCTCCGACTTCACCTACCGCCGCGGCAAGGCCATCGCCCTGAAGCCCATCGTGGACGAGGCCGTCCGCGACCTGGTCTCCGTGGACCATGTCATCGTCCACCGCCGGGGCTCGCGGCCGGGCGACGATCCTGTCACCTTCGCCAGTGAGCGTGAGAAGGACTTCTACGACATCCAGCAGGGGCGAGAGATCCACTGCGACCCGGAGATGGTGGATTCCGAGCACCCGCTGTTCATCCTCTACACCAGCGGCACCACCGGCAAGCCCAAGGGCGTGGTCCACACCACCGGCGGCTACATGGTGGGCGTGAACTACCTGAGCAAGGCCTTCTACCAGATCCAGGAGCGCGACATCTACTGGAGCACCTCGGATATCGGCTGGGTGGTGGGCCACAGCTTCATCGTCTACGGCCCCCTCAGCATCGGCGCCACGGTGCTCTGCCGCGAGGGCGCCCCGGACTACCCGAGCGCCGAGGTGACCTGGGAGATCTGCGAGCGCTTCGGCGTCAACGTCATGTTCACCGCCCCCACCGCTGTCCGCATGTGGATGAGCCATGGGGCCGAGGCGCCTGGCAAGTACGACCTCAGCAAGCTCCGTCTCATGGCCTGCGCCGGTGAACCCCTCAACCCCGAGGCCCACCGCTGGGCTCAGAAGCACCTCGTGGGCCAGGGCAACGGCCAGGTGGTGGACAACTGGTGGCAGACCGAGATCGCCGGTCCGGTCATCGGCACGCTGCCCACCTTCGAGGCCCGGCCGGGCAAGGCCGGCAAGCCCATGCCCGGCGCCCAGATGGCCGTGGTGAACCACGATGGCTCCCCGGTCCCCGACGGTCAGGGCGGTCTCCTGGTCATCAAGCACCCGCTGCCCTATATGCTGCGGACCGTCTGGAACGACCACAAGCGCTACGAGGAGTACTGGAAGGAGATCCCCGGCTTCTACACCGTGGGTGATGTGGCCGTGAAGGATGCCGATGGCTACTTTGCTGTGCTGGGTCGGTCTGATGATGTGCTGAATGTCGCTGGCCACCGCATCGGTACCGCCGATGTGGAGGGTTCCCTCATCCGTCATCCCGCCGTGGCCGAGAGCGCCGTGGTGGGCCTGCCGGATCCCATCAAGGGCGAGCGGATCATGGCCTTTGTCGTGGTCAGGGCCGGCTTTGCCACGGGCCCCGGCCTCATCGCCAGCCTCAAGGACCATGTCCGCGAGGATCTGGGCGGCATCGCCATGCCCAGCGAGATCGAGATCTGCGCCTCGCTGCCGAAGACCCGCTCCGGCAAGATCCTCCGCCGCGCCCTCAAGGCCCAGGCCCTGGGTCAGGATCCGGGCGATCTCAGCACGCTGGCGGATTAACCTTATCCGGGGGTTCCGTGCTTGCGCACACACCCCCGGACCCCCGCGCAAGAGCCCGGCAAAGCTGGGCTCTTGCTTTATCCCCCATTCAGCGGAGTGCCCTCCGCTTCGCCACGCCTGCGTGGCTCCCAGCAGAAGCCTGGCGCAGCCGGGCTTCTGCTTTTCTGTCCGCCTGACGGCGACCACACCTCCCGCTACCATCAACCATGCCGTCTCGCCGCCTGCTGGTTCTGGTGCTCCTGGGTTTTGCCTCGGGCCTGCCGCTCTATCTGACGGGCGCCACGCTCAAGGCCTGGATGACGGACGAGGGCCTGAGCCTGGCCGCCATTGGCCTCTTCGCCCTTGTGTCGCTGCCCTACAGCCTCAAGGTCCTCTGGGCGCCCTTCCTGGACCGCTTCAGCCTGCCGGGTCTGGGCCGCCGCCGGGGCTGGATGCTGGCCATGCAGCTGGCCATGGCCCTCGCCCTGGGGGCCATGGCCCTCACCCAGCCACACCTGGGCCTCCTGCCGGTTGTCCTCCTGGCTCTGGCGGTGGCCTTCACCAGCGCCACCTTCGACATCGCCGTGGATGCCTGGCGGGCCGAGGCCCTGGATCAGAAGCACCTGGGCCTCGGCAACAGCATCCACATCGCCGCCTATCGGGTGGCCATGCTGGTGAGCGGGGGCCTGGCCCTCATCCTCGCCCAGGCCTGGGGCTGGCGGGCAACCTACCTGGCCATGGCTGCCCTGGCCCTGCTGGGGGCGGCTGGCACCTGGCTGGCGGAGGACACCGATGCCGTGGCCCAGGCCCCCCGCACCCTCCGCCAGGCCATCCTCGGCCCCCTGCAGGACCTCCTGCAGCGCCGTGGGATAGCCTATCTGCTGGCCTTCGCTGTCTGCTACAAGCTTGGCGACTGGCTGGCGGAGTCCATGACCATCCCCTTCCTCCTGCGGGGCATGGGCTTCACCAAGATGCAGATCGGGACGGTGCAGAAGACCACCGCCATGGTGGCGATCATCTGCGGGGGCCTGCTCGGGGGCTGGATGCTCACCCGCATGACCCTGCGCCGGGCCCTGTGGCTCTGCGGCTTCCTCCAGGCCGGCAGCATCCTGGGCTTCTGGGCCATCTCCCTGCTGGGGCCGCATCTGCCGCTCCTGGTGGCGGCGAACAGCCTGGAGAACCTGGCCTACGGCATGGGCAGCAGCGCCTTCGCGGCGCTGCTCATGGGGAGCTGCAACCGCGCCTACACGGGCACCCAGTACGCCCTCTTCAGCGCCCTCATGGCCCTTCCCCGCACGGTGTTTGCCGGGCTTACGGGCTTTCTGGCCCAGACCCTGGGCTGGAAGCTCTACTTTCCGGTCTGCGCCGCGGCCGCCATCCCGGGCCTCCTGCTCCTGCTGCTCTGGGACCGCTGGGGCCTTCCGGAAGAGCCTGGGGTATGACATCTTTCAGTTCTCCGGGGGGTCCCATGATCCGTGCCTTGCTCTGCCTTTCCGCCCTTACCCTGGCTGCCCAGGGTCCGCCGCCGCTGCCCCTGCCTGCCCCCGCCCCCAGCGGGAAGGTCAGCTCGAACCCCCTGAAGGAAGTCGTGCGGGCGGACCTGGCCCCCACCGAGGTCGGGACTCCCGAAGCCCTCACCGAGTCCCTCTATGCCTTTATCTCCGGCCCCAAAGACCAGAAGCGGAACGTTGAAAAGATCCGGGCCCTGTTCCACCTGCAGGCGCGGATCATGGTGGCCGCCCGCCACCCAGAGAAGGGCGCCTTCCTCCGCCCCATGGACCTGGAGGCCTTCCTGTCCTTTGCGCCCGCCCAGTGGGAGCAGACCGGTTTCTTCGAGCGCGGGACCGGCCTCACGGTCCTGAAGCAGGACGGCTTGGCCCAGGTTTGGTCGCCCTACGAGATCCGTCTTACGGCAGATGGCCCGGCCATGTTCACCGGCATCAACGCCATCCAGTGCGCCTGGGACGGCAAGCGCTGGTGGATCACCCACCTCGAGTTTCAGAGCTCCCCCACCGCAGCCCTGCAGGCCAAGCCGCCCGAAGCGGCCAAGTAGGCTACTTCACAATTGGCCGTCGGGACCGGCGCCAAGCCACCATGCCGCCCTTGAGGACATACATCCACTGGAAGCCCCGGCCGGCCAGCAGGGCGTAGGCTTCGTGGCTGAGGGCATCGGTGTCATCCACCAGGAGGAGGGCCCGCTTGGCCAAGGGATCAGGCTGCTGGAAGCGGGTGGCCAGGTCCCGGAAGGGCACCGGCAGGGCCCCCCGGATATGGCCGGCCCGGTAGGCCGACTCCTCCCGCAGGTCCAGCACCAGGAGGCCGGCTCCCAGCATCAACTCTTCAGCCTGGAGGGGTTCCAGCAATGGTCGCCCCTTCCCCCGGTGCCAGGAGGCGATGCGGGGGGCGAGGGCCACCAGGAGGCCAAGCAGGCCGAGGGTGCCGACCAGCAGGCCCGGTGCCTGGGGATTGGCCGCCATCCAGTCCTCCAGGCCGGAGGTCGCGAGCACGGTGAGGAGCATCGACACCTCCTGGGTGGGTTGGACGGGTTGTCCAGGTCAGAAGGTAGGCAATCCCAGGGACGCCGCCAGGGCCAGGAAGGCTTCCGGCAGGGGCGCCACGGCTTCGATTCGCTCCCCGGTGGTGGGGTGGTCCACGGAGAGCTTCCAGGCGTGGAGGGCCGGGTGGGGCAGGATCAACCGCTCGCCCAGCGTGTCCTGCCAGCGGCCGGGGCCGCCATACAGGGGATCGCCCATGATCGGGGCTCGCAGGTGGGCCAGGTGCACCCGGATCTGATGGGTGCGGCCCGTGAGGAGCTCACACTCCACCAGGGCAGCGCTGGTGGTGCGGGCCAGCACCCGGATGCGGGTCTGGGCGGACCGGCCGCCGGCGGCCACCACCATGCGGAGGCGGTCGTGCTTGTGTCGGGCGATGGGCTCATTCACCAGCAGGCTGCCGATCTCGGGCAGGCGGGGGGAGTGGCGCACCAGAGCCAGATAGCGCTTCTCCACGGTGCGGGCCAGAAACTGAGCCTGGATGGCTCGCTGGTCCTCCAGGGTCTTGGCCAGGCAGAGGCAGCCCGTGGTGTAGCGATCCAGGCGGTGGACCAGCCCCGGCCAGCCAGAGGAGAGCTCCTCTGCGTCCTCGGGGGTCTCCTCGGCGGTGTCCACTGCCACCGGGGCCCGCAGACGGTGCAGCAGGGCGTTGACCACCGTGCCGCCGGCATGGCCGGGGCCGGGATGCACGACCATGCCCGAGGGCTTGTCGATGATCCAGAGGTGGCTGTCCTCGTAGAGCGTAGGCAGGTCGATGGCTTCGGGCAGCAGATGGCCGGCGGGGGCCGGAGCCTCCGGCAGGTCAGTCTCCACCACATCTCCCGGCCGGAGCCGGTAGCCGCCCTTGGTCTTGGTCTCACCGTTCACCCTCACCAGTCCGGCATCGAGGTGGGCCTCCCAGCGGGTGCGGGGGATATCGGGGTGACACTCCACCAGATAGCGGTCCAGGCGGGGGGCGCCAGCTTCGGCGCAGAGGCGGATCATCGAGATTCCTTTCGGCGGGCCCAGAATATCCAGAGGCCCGCACCCAACAACATGAAAGCAAGTCCGGTCACGCGACCCGTGCTGAGCCACGCCCAGCCCAGCCACCCCGTGCCCCGGTCAATGTCGCCCCGCCAAGTCTCCGTGATGACTCGGCCCAGGCCCTCGGCCAGGAAGTAGAGGGCGAAAATCTGGCCCTGGAAGGTGCGCTTGGGCCGGGCCAGCAGGAGCAGGGCCATGACCCCCAGGTTGGCAAGGACGTTATAGACCTGCACCGGGTGCAGGGCGATGCCCAGGGGTGTGCCGCTGAAGATCCGGGCCAGGGGATTGGTGAAGGTGGCGGCCCAGGGCAGGTGGCACTCCGTGCCGTAGCAGCACCCCGCCGCGAAGCAGCCCAGCCGGCCGATGGCCTGGCCCAGGGCCACACCCGGGACCAGGGCATCGCCCATGGGTCGGAGCTCCAGGCCCTGCCCCTTGCGGAACTTCCAGAAGAAGGTTGCCGTGGCGGCGATGATCCCACCGTGGATGGCGCCACCAGCTCGCAGGGTGCCCAGGGAGAAGACTTCGGAGGCCGGGACGCCGCTCACCAGGTCCACCAGGATCATGAGCACCTTGGAGCCCACGATGGCGGAGATCAGCATGGCGATGGCCAGATCGGTGGTCGCAGCGTGGGGCAGGCTGTCCAGCTGGCCCTGGCGGCGGGCCAGGGCGGTACCGGCGAAGAAGGCGATGGCCAGCAGCAGTCCGTAGGTCCCGATGGGGAAGGAGCCGAGCTGGATGAGAACAGGATGCATGAGAATCCAATGCTGGAGGTTGAGGCGGAAGGCTGGAGGGCGGAGACTGGAGGCTGACGTCCCGGAGGAGGAACCCATGCCCACCATGAAGGCCCAGGAATTGGCCGAAGGGCTGGGCGGCGTTCTGGAGCATTGTCCCCCGGATCGTCTTATTTCCGAAGTGCGACCCCTGGAGGAGGCTGGGCCAGGCTCCATTTCCTTCCTGACCAACCCCAAGTATGCGGCCAAAGCCAAGGAGAGCCTCGCCGGATTGATTCTCGCGGATCCCAGGGCGGACCTGGGGGATCGCCCCGTGCTCCGACTGTCGCACCCCTACCACGCCTTTGCCCGGTCCATCGGCCTGCTGCACCCCGAGCCAGCGCCCGAGTGGAGCGAATCGCCGGTACACCCGACAGCCGTGCTGGGGGCGGGCTGCCGCCTGGCTCCGGGGGTGACCATTGGCGCTCGCACGGTGCTGGGCCCTGGCTGTGTGCTGCATCCCGGGGTCCACGTGGGTGATGACTGTGTCCTGGGCTCAGGCTGCGAGCTGTTCTCCGGGGCGGTGGTCTACCGCCGGTCGGTCCTCGGCGACCGGGTGGCTGTGCACGCCAACTCAGTGGTGGGCAGCGATGGGTACGGCTACGTGCTGGTGGAGGGCCACTACGCCAAGATCCCCCAGGTGGGCTGGGTGGAGCTGGGGGACGACGTGGAGCTCGGGGCCTGCGTCTGCATCGACCGGGGTGTCCTGGGCCCCACGCGCATCGGGGCGGGCACCAAGGTCGACAACCAGGTGCAGGTGGGCCACAACGTCCAGGTGGGCCGGCATTGTCTCCTGGTGAGCCAGAGCGGCATCAGCGGCTCCACCCGCCTCGGCGACCATGTGACCCTGGCGGGCAAGGTCGGGGTGGTGGGGCACATCGAGATCGGCAACCGCTCCGTGGTGGGCGGCAACAGCGTGGTCACCAAGAGTCTCCCGGAAGGCAGCTTCGTCACAGGCTTCCCGGCTCGTCCCCACCGGGAGTGGGCCGAGTCCCAGGCGGCGCTCTACCGCCTGCCCGCCCTGCTCAAGCAGCTCCGCAAGAAGTAGTCGGGCTTAGCCCAGGGCCTGGAGCGCCGGGGCCCCGGCCAGGGCCCGGAGATCGGGTGTGCCTGGGGGCAGGGGCAGGAGCTGCAGGTCCACCGGCCGGCCAAGCCCGGCAAGCCCATCTTGGAGGGCGCTGCGCAGGGGGTCCAGCCGCTGTGGCTCATCCAGCCAGAGCCGCACCCGGAGGCCTGAGGCACGGAGCTCGAACCCCGCCCGGACCTCGCCCAGGGCGGTGAAAGGGACGCTCAGGAAGACCCGATGGACCGGGTCCGTGGGTGTGCCTTCCGCCTCCCGATCTGATTCGATCCAGATCCGCAGGGGGTCGGCGCCGGGGGCCCAGGGCAGGGGCACCTCAAACCAGGCCGTACCCTCCTTGGCCTGGAGGCGGTGGAAGGTGGCTTCCGCTGGGGAGGCCGCAGGGTCCGCCAGGGTCGTCAGGGCTTCCTTCAGCCACTTGGACCAGGCCTCGGGCTGGTCGGCGGACCCCGCCTGGGTCAGGGCCTGGAACAGCGCGGCCAGGGGGGCGAGGGTGCCGCCGACCTGCAGGCGCGCCAGCAGGGCCGCCGCCTCGCCGGACAGCAGGGGGGCCAGCAGGGCGGGAGTGGGCGGTGGCGCGGCCTGGAGCACCTGGAGGCGGAGTCCCGCTCCCTGGGGAAGAGGCAGGGCCTTCATGGTCAGCACGCTGCCCGGTGGGAAGGGGAGGCTCCCAGCCGCCTGCAGGATGCGGCCGTCCGGCAGGCGCAGGCTCAGGCCTCCGGGCAGGAGGGCCTCCAGGGTGGCTTCCAGCAGCTGCCCCGGCACGATGCCCTGGGCCGGTGCGGTTCCGGTGGGCCCCTGGACAGGGAGCCGCAGCGAACCCAGGATCGCCGGCGACTGCATCAGATCCGGAAGTGGCGGCAGAGGTGCCCCGGGATGTCGCCGAGGGGAGCCACCAGGTCCACACACTTGCGCTCCGCCGCCGCCCGGGGCATGCCGTAGACCACACAGGTCTCCTCGGCTTCCGCCAGGGTGTGGGCGCCCCGGAACTTCAGCTGCTCCATGCCCTTGGCGCCATCGGAGCCCATCCCGGTGAGGATGCCGGCCAGCACTTGGCCGCGGAAGCGCTCGGCCACGCTGAGGAACAGCACATCCACGCTGGGCCGGTGCAGGGAGGACACGGGCTCAGGCCCCAGCTCAATGCAGCCCAGGGGACCCCGGTTGGCCCAGGTCAGGTGGATGCCCCCCGGAGCGATGTAGACCGTCCCGGCCTTGAGAGGTTCACCCTGCTCCGCTTCCTTGACGTGGACCTTGCAGAGGCCATCCAGGCGGTCCGCGAAGGGCTTGGTGAAGGTGCTGGGCATGTGCTGGACGATGAGGCAGGGCACGGGCAGGCTGGCGGGCAGCAGCGGCAGGATGTCCTGGAGGGCCTTGGGGCCTCCTGTGGAGCTGCCCAGGAGGAGGAGGTCGGCCTGGGGACTTGCGGGCAGGCCCGCCCCGAGGGGGGCTGCAGGCCTCGGTGCCGGGTGCGGAGTGGGTGCCGCCAGGGTCGCCGGGGTGGTCGGGGCGGAGGGCTGGCGGCGGAACCGGGGGCTGGCGGCCAGCCTGCGGACCTTCTCCTGCAGGTCGTGCTGGATCTGGAGGATGCTCAGGCTGGCAAAGCTGTTCTCTTTGGGGATGAAGTCCAGGGCCCCAAAGGAGAGGGCATCCAGGGTCGCCTGGGCGCCCTCCTGGGTCAGGCTGGAGACCATCAGCACAGGCCGGGGAAACTCGGCCATGATGCGCTTCAGGCAGGTGAGGCCATCCATGCGGGGCATCTCGATGTCGAGGGTCACGATGTCGGGCTTGAACTCCTGGATCTTCTCCAGGGCATCCTGCCCATCCCGGGCCGTGGCCACCACCCGCAGGTCAGGGGCCTCCTCCAGCATCTTCTGCAGGGACTTCCGCATGAAGGGGCTGTCGTCGACCACCAGAATTCGGATCGTCATCGCATCCCCCTAGCCCTGGAAGGCGACTTCGACGAAGGCCAGGGCATGATCCACCTCGTCATCGATGGAGAAGGTCAGGCGCTCGATGTCGAGGTCCTTTTCCAGGGCCCCTGCCATGACGGAGTGGAAGGCCGGGGAGTCACCCAGGGCGACCATGAGGTGCTGGTCCGCAGGCCCCATGGGCACCCGGGTGCGCACCAGGAGGTCGGAGAGGTGCACCAGGCTGGGGAGGAACTCGCCGTCCTTGGGCTGGTGGTGATCCCGGATGACATCGACGATGGGCTGGGGGAAGGACCAGCTGGCGGCCAGCAGGGCCCCGGCTTCCGGGTGATCGAGGCCCAGGACCGCCCGCTCGGCGTCCAGATAGTGCGCACCAGCGGCCACCCTCTGGACCACCTCGGCATAGGCATCCGGGAAGCAGGTGTCCAGGGCGATCTTGCCGATGTCGTGGAGCAGGCCGGCCAGGAAGGCGGACTCGGCCTGGCCACGGCGCCGCGCCAGGGTGCAGATGCCCTTGGCCGTCAGGCCGACGGCCACGCTGTGCTGCCACAGGCGGAGGGCGTCCAGGTGGGCACCATCCCGGAAGGTGCGGACAACGGCAGCGCCTGTGCCCAGGATGGCCACAGCGTCAAAGCCGAGGCGGAGGATCGCCTTGCGCAGGTCGAGGATAGACCCTTCCCCGGCGTACATGGCGGAGTTGGCAAGGCGCAGCAGGGTGGCAGAGAGAGGAGGGTCCTTCGACAGGATGGCCAGGATGCGGTCCACGGTGCAGCGCTCGTCCTGGACAGCCTGGCCCAGGGCCACCACCGTGAGGGGGAGGCTCGGAAGGCTCTTGGCCTTCAGGCGTGCGCTGAACTGCTCCCGGGTGATCATCTAGAATTCCGCAATCATCGATTTGTCCTGCTCGATGGCGTCCCGGATGCCTTCCTTGAAGTCCGCGAGGGCCTCCTCGCTCAACCGGAGAATCGCCATTGCCTGGGTGGTGGCTCCCTGGAGGTGGCTGGGATCCCCGATTCCGACCTTCTCCTCGAGGGCCAGCTGATTGCCCAGGGCGACAATGGCTGGCAGCTCCCGCAGGCCATCTGGGGCGTCGGCGGGATCGTGGTGCCACCGCACCGCTGCCTGCAGTCCGGGGGCCAGGTTCCACCGGCTGACCAGGGCCTCGCCCACCATGGTGTGGTCAAAGCCGAAGGTTTCCAGCTCCAGGTCCAGGCTGGTGCCCTGCTCGTTGTAGACCGTGCGCAGCAGCGCCCCATAGCGCTCCGGGAACTTCACGCCCATGACGGACTTCCCGATGTCATGCAGGAGCCCACCGATGAAGGCCTCCTCCACCCGCGGGAAGCGCAGGCTGCGGGCAAAGGCCCGGCTGGCCAGAGCCGCCACCAGGGCGTGCTCCCAGATCAGGCGCTCTTCCAGGCCCACCGCCCCCCGGTGGTAGAGGTTCTTGGCGGAGCTGGCGATGACCACGCTCTTGATGGTGCTGAAGCCGAGGGCCATGATCGCCTGGGTCAGCGTGGTGACCTCCCGCATCATGCCGAACATGGCGGAGTTGGAGATCTTCAGGATCTGGCTGGTGAGGGCCTGGTCCATGGAGATGACCTTTCGCAGGTCCTCCGCCGTGGCATCGGGGTCGGCAGAGACGCGCAGCACCTGCGAGGCCACTTGGGGGAGGGGCGGCAGGTCGCCGAGGTTCGCAATCAGTTCTTGGGGGGTGATGGGCATGACTGGCTCCTGCGCACTCAACTTCGCTTGCGGTAACCCATGGCCTTGCTGAAATGCAGCAGCTCGAAACCGGTGTTGAAGGAGTGGATGCTCTCGCTGTGGCCGACCAGCAGGAAGCCTCCGGGGTGCAGCTGGGCATGGAACTCCTTCAGCACCTTGCCCTTCACGACTTCATCGAAGTAGATCAGGACGTTGCGGCAGAAGATCACGTCGAAGAGCCCCAGCTGGCGGTAGCCGGCATAGTCCACCAGGTTGAAGTTCCGCAGGCTGGTGAGCCGCTGGACCTCGGGGCGGATCTGGAAGAGGTCCTTGCCCTGGGGCGTGAAGTGCCGCTGCACCTGCTCGGGGGTCAGGTTCCGCAGGGTGTAGCTGTTGTAGCTGCCCTCCTGGGCCTGGGCGAGGACCTTCTCGCTGATGTCGGTCCCCAGGATCTCCACGGTCAGGCCCCGCAGGATGGTGTCCTTGGCCTCCTGGCAGATCATGGCGAGGGTGTAGGGCTCTTCCCCGCTGGAGCAGGCCGCCGACCAGATCCGGAGCCGGGTCTGGCCCCGCTCCCGGGCCTGCCGAGCCGCATCGGCCAGGACGATGTTCTGAAAGGCCTCAATCTGGGGCGGATTGCGCCAGAAGCTGGTCTCGTTGGTGGTGATCTCCACGAAGAGGCGCCGGAGCTCCGCCGGACCCTCGCTGCCCTGGAGGAGGGCCAGGTAGTCAGCGTAGCTCCGCAGCTTGAGATCCGTGGTCCGCTTGCTCAGGCGGTTCTCCAGGAAGTACTGCTTGGACTCGCTGAAGAAGATGCCCGACTTGGCATAGATAAAGTCCCGAAGACTCCGGAATTCGGGGAGGGTCATCTGTTGCCTGGCCTGGATGGGGTCCATCGGGTCGTCCTACCCGCTGGATCGGCCCGGCTGGGGGCTCCTTTAGTTCCCGCCCCTCAGCGCTCCAGGATGACCACGGCCAGGGCCAGGTCCCCATCGTGGCTGACGCTGCCGTGCAGGGTGCGGATGTCCCGGGCCGCCAGCAGGCCAGTCAGCTCCCCCACGGCCCAGAGGCGGCCGTTCACGAAGCGGAGCTCCTTCCAGGACCAGCCGTCCAGCCCGGTCCCCAAGGCCTTGCCGAAGGCCTCCCGCAGGGCCCAGCGGCCCGCCAGGCGCTCGGGCAGCCGCTCCCGGTTGCCGGCCAGCAGGTAGGCGGCCTCCTCGGGGTGGAGGATCCGACCCGCCGCCTTTTCCGCCCCGAAGCGCTCCACCATGTGGCGCCAGCGGGAGGGTGGGCAGATGTCCGTGCCTAGACCGATGATCATGTGAGCTCCAGGGCGAACCACTGGTCACAGCCCCCATGGCCCGTGCGGCCCAGGGGCGCGCAGAGGGGTTGGAAGCCCAGCTTGCGGTAGAGCGCGATGGCCTGGTCCATGCCTGAGAGGGTCTCCAGGTAGCAGGTGCGGTGGCCCCGGTCCCGGGCCACGGTCAGGCAGTGGCGCAGGAGGGCCTCGCCCACGCCCTGGCCCCGGGCCGCCGGGAGGAAGTACATCTTGCGCAGCTCACAGATGCCAGGCTCACCACCCTCCAGGGGGGCCACCCCGGCCCCGCCCACCACCTGCCCGGTGGCGTCGACCACCACGAAGTACGCCGCCCCCGGCCCGGCATAGGCGGCACTCATGTGGTCCACCTCCGGGTCATGGATGGCAAACCCGGGACCATCGGCGCCGAACTCGGGCATCACGGCCCGGATGACGCGGGCCATGGCCGCATCGTCCTCGGGGCTGATGGGACGGAAGGTGAGCATCCCTCCAGGGTAGCGCAGGGGGACCGCCTACTCGGGCCAGTGGTGCTTGGGATAGCGCCGGGACAGGGCGGGCCTCAGCTCCTTGTAGACCCGCTGCCAGAAGCCGGCCAGGTCCGTGGTCACCTGCAGGGCCCGCATGTTGGGGGCCAGCAGGTGGAGCACCAGGGGCACCGCCCCACCCGCCACGGTCGGGGTCTTCTTCAGCCCCCAGAACTCCTGAAGGCGGGAGGCGATCCAGGGGGGATCGTCCTCGTAGTGGACCTTGGTGGGGCGACCCTTGGGCAGCTGAATGGTCTCGGGGGCCCAGCTGTCCAGCAGGCGGAGGGTCTCCTGGGGGAAGGCCTGGCGCAGGGCCGCCGGCCAGTCCACGTCCTGGACCTCCCGCAGGGTGGTGCGCCCGGCGCAGGCCCCAGCCAGCAAGGGGCCCAGCAGGTCCTCGGGCAGGTCCAGGTCCGGCCGGTGGCGCCGGAGGAAACCCAGGCGGGCCAGCATTCGAGCAGGCACCTCATCCAGGGCCCGGCCCTTTAGGGCCTGGGCCAGCAGGCCCGCCACGCGCGGATCCGCAGGATCTGCGGGGGCACGGCTAATGTCAATGCTCAGACCCTCGTAGCGGATCTCCGAGCGGCGCTCCACCCGCCCCGCAGCGGCATTGAAGGTCAGCTCGTCCACGGCTTCCAGCAGGTCTGGGAAGGCCTCCAGCAGCCAGTCCCCCTCACAGCGGGAGGCCACTCGGATGAGCGTCTGGCCGCCGGTGCCCTGCTTCATGGCCTCGGCTTCCAGGGCCAGGATCAGGCCTGGGCGGCGCACCCGACTGCCGGGGTCCAGCTTCGCACCGCCGCCCCCGGCGAAGGCGCAGGTGCCGTTGGCGGACAGCTGACCCACCCGGTCTGGATAGGCCGCCAGCAGGGCCTGCAGGAGGCGCACCTCTGCATCCGGGGGTTCGGCCGGGGCAGGGAGGAGGCGGGCCAGGGACTGCACGGCCCGCCGCGCCCGCTGGACGGCGGCGACGTCCAGGCCCGCTGCCCGGCAGGCTCCGGCACCGAAGCCCGCCGCTTCAGCCTCCTCGAGCTGGTCCAGGCGCAGCAGCAGGTCGGACTCTGCGCCATGGCCGGGCTTGGCGGGCCCCCGGTCCAGGCCCTGGCGTGCCGCCAGGCTGCCGGTCTCCAGGAGGGCTGCCGCCCGCAGGGCCAGCTGAGGGATGCCCAGGTCCGCACCGGCCACCACCAGGCCGGCCAGGCGCGGGTGCAGGGGCAGGTCGGCCATGCGCCGGCCGAGGGGGGTCAGGCTGCCGTCCGCCAGGGCCCCCAGCCGGGTGAGCAGAGCCTCCGCCGCCCGCAGGGAGGTCTCGGGGGGTGCCTCGAACCAGGCCAGCCCGGCCGGGTCCCCGATGCCCATGCCGTGCAGGGAGAGGAGGGGCTCCGCCAGGTCCGCCCGCTGCAGCTCCGGTGTATCAAAGGCAGGCCGGGCGGCGTACTCAGCCTCCGTGAAGAGGCGCAGGCAGCGGCCGGGCCCGGTGCGCCCCGCCCGCCCGGTGCGCTGGATGCAGCGGGCCTGGCTGATGCGAACCGTCCGCAGGGTGGAGAGCCCGGACCAGGGCGAGTGGGCGGCCTCCCGGCCCAGCCCCGAGTCCACCACGGCCCCGATTCCGTCCAGGGTGACGGAGCTCTCGGCGATGTTGGTGCTGAGGATGACCTTGGGGCTGCCGCTGGCGGCCAGCGCATGGGCCTGGGCGTCGGGGGAGAGGTCCCCATGCAGCGGGCGCAGGCTGAGGCCCCGCCGCAGGGCCACAGCCTCGCAGCCACGCAGGCAGGCCCGGATCTCGGCGGCACCCGGCAGGAACACCAGGGTGTGGTTGCGCAGCCCCTCGCCGTAGAGGCGCTCCAGGGCTTCGGCCACCTGGACCTCCAGGGGGCGGTCATCGGGCCGGGGCTGGAAGGCCGTGTCCACGGGGAAGCTGCGGCCGGCACTCTGCTGCACCTCGGCCTCCAGGTAGGACGCCACGGGGCCTGGATCCAGGGTGGCGGACATGACCACCAGCCGCAGCTCGGGCCGGGCGGTCTGCTGCAGGCGGCGGAGCAGGGTGAGGGCCAGGTCGGTGTGCAGGTGGCGCTCGTGGAACTCGTCCAGCACCACGGCGGTGATGCCCTGGAGCAGGGGATCGCCCTGCAGGCGGCGCAGCAGCAGCCCCTCGGTGACGAAGCGCAGGCGAGTGTCCCGGGAGACCTTCTGCTCGAAGCGCACGGCGTAGCCCGCCCGCTGGCCCAGGGCCTCCCCCAGCTCCTCGGCCACCCGCGTCGCCGCCAGCCGGGCGGCCAGCCGACGGGGCTCCAGGATCCAGCACTCGCCCTTGCCCAGCAGGCCTGAGCCCAGCAGGGCGGGGGGCACCCGGGTGGTCTTGCCGGCGCCAGGGTCCGCCTGCAGCACCAGGTTGGGGCGGGTTCGCAGGCTCTCCACGAGGGCCGGCAGCAGGGGGTCGATGGGCAGGCTCAGGCGCAAGGGCGCCCCAGGGCAGCGAGGAAGGCGGAGGGCTCATCCACGGAGACCGCCAGCCGCTGGGTGGGCCGACTGAGACCCAGGAGGCCGCTCACCCGGACAGGCTCGGAGAGGGTCAGCTCCAGCACCGTGTTGCCCTTGGCCACCAGCTTGTCCACGCCCTTCAGGTGGGCCCGCCGGGCCCAGTCATCGTCGAAGTCCGGCATGAGACCCGCTGCAACGATGTGCGCTATGGGCAGGGTGACGGACTTCATGAGGCCCAGGTTGAGCTCCAGCTGGCCATCGTAGAGGCGGTGCGGGCGGGCCTTGAGGGTGGCGTAGAAGCCCACCAGCCAGAGCACCCCATAGGCACTGGACCCATGCAGGACCCAGCGCAGCCAGGGCGCCAGGCCCTTGAAGAGCACCGTCGTCAGGAGGAAGTCCCCCGGGATCATCAGGGGAATGGCCGGGAGGATGGCGCGGAGGGCGGCTTCCCGGTGGTGGCTGAAGCCCTCCGGTGCGGGTGTGCGGAAGCCGCCCGCCAGGAAGCGCAGGGCGCTGCCCAGCATGACCAGCTCCAGGGCCATGAGCCGGGCCGCCCGGGCTGGCACGAAGGCTGAGAAAGCCGCAGCGATGCGGTCCTCGGGCCACTGGCCAGGCTGGGCCTTGGCCTGGGTGAGGACCTTCACCGCCAGGACAAGCAGCAGCAGCTCCAGGCCCGCCGCCGTGGCGAAGCGAATCGTCGTGGCAGCCCCGGAGGCGCCGGTCATGGCCAGGCCCAGTCCCTCGGCCAGCACGACGGAGGGCAGCAGCAGCCGGGTCAGGGGCAGTCGCCCCGCTCGCCAGTCGAGGAGCATGGCGAGCAGGCGCAGGGCCAGCAATGCCAGCAAGGCTGCCGTCAGGAGGGGCAGGGCTAGGTGGTCCGGCTGGCGGAGCCGCAGGACCAGGGCAGCCGCCCCCAGGGCCAGGAAGGTGGCCCAGAGCAGGGACGAGGGACGGACACTGTAGGTCATCCCTCCAGCCTAACTCACCGTGATTTTTCGGATGGCCAAGCGCTCTGCCTGGTGCTGCCGCAGAGCGGCGGCGCCCTCCGGTCCCTTCGGCTAGAATGGACCCTTCAGAGGAGCGGGCATGGCGGGCATGGAGACGGCGGGTGTGGGCGGCAAGGCTGGCACGGTGATGGACAGCCTGCGGGATGCCTATGGCGACACCCTGGTGGAGCTGGGCAAAGAAGGCGCCAACCTCATCGTGTTCGATGCCGACCTGGCGGGGTCCACCCGCACGGGCCGCTTTGCCAAGGCCTTCCCGGAGCGCTTCTTCAACATGGGCGCCGCCGAGCAGGGCATGGTGGCCGCCGCTGCTGGTGCCGCCACCACGGGTGTGGTGCCCTTCCTGAGCACCTTTGCCATGTTCGCCACGGGCCGCGCCTACGAGATGGTCCGCCAGGCCGTGGGACTGGGCCACCAGAACGTCAAGATCGTCGCCACCCATGCGGGCCTCACCGTGGGCGAGGATGGGGCCACCCACCAGTGCCTGGAAGACCTGGCCCTCATGACCATGATCCCGGGCATGACCGTGCTGTCCCCGGCCGATGCGGTGGAGACCCGGCAGGCCGTGCGAGCCGCCTACGCCCACCAGGGCCCTGTCTACATCCGCCTCACCCGCGACAAGTTCCCCCGCATCCATGCCGAGGGCTACCAGTTCCAGATCGGCAAGGCGGTCGTCCTGCGCACTGGCTCGGAGGTGCTGCTGGTGGGCTGCGGCCTGGGTACCAGCATCTGCCTGGACGCCGCCGAGCTGCTGGCCGCCGAGGGCATCCAGGCCACCGTGCTGCACACCCCCACCCTCAAGCCCTTCGACCAGGAGACCCTCCTCGCCTTGGCCAAGACCCACCGGGCGGTGGTCACCTGCGAAGAGCACCAGATCCACGGCGGTCTGGGTGGCATCGTGGCCGAGCTGCTCTCCGAGGGCCATCCCATGCCGCTCCGCCGGGTGGGCGTGCAGGACCGGTTCGGCCAGAGCGGCAAGCCTGAGCTGCTGCTGGAAGCCTATGGCATCACGCCCCAGGGTGTGGCGGCGGTGGCGAAGTCCGCCCTCTGATGGCCACCGAGACCTTCAAGGCCAGTCGCTGGACCCAGGGCAACCACCTCTTCGCCACGGTGATCGAGGTCACGGATGCCGCCGTGGTGCGCCGCAAGCGGTCCTGGCTCACCGTGAACGAGATCAGCATCCACCTCTCGAAGGTGGCCAGCGTGCGCATCGACACAGGCGTCCTCTGGTCCGACATCCTGGTGGAGAGCACCGGTGGCAGTGACCCCCTTACAAGCCACGGCCACACCAAGGCCGATGCCCAGCGCATCAAGGAGCTCATTGAGGCGGCGCAGACCAAGGGCTTTCGCTAAGGCCTCAGCCCTCGCTCGCAGCCTGCTTGCGAGGGGCTCGGCCCACCAGGCGCCGGGCCACGGCCTTGAGGTCGTCCGTGGGGCTCAGGTGGTGGCGAACGGTCGCTCCGTCCTCCCGCTTGAGGGCCACACAGACCCGGCCCAGGGGGCAGTTCTGCAGGCAGGTTTCCCGGACAATCTGCATTTCTTGCAGCCGCTTCCGCCCCTGCAGGAGCTGGGTCAAGCAGGTCAGAGCCTGGGTCATGGCCCGCCCGGTGCGTGGGCCTCTGAGCGAGCGGCGCTCGCAATCTGAGCAGATGACCAGGACGGATGGCATAGAAATTAATTATATCAACAATGCCGGAGAGATTCCAGCGGCCGGGCCCTAGGCAAACCGGGGCGCCCGCTTTTCCAGGAAGGCCGCCAGACCTTCCTGGGCATCCGGGTGGCGCATGGCCGCCTGCATCTGGAGGGCCTCGGTCGCCAGCCGGGCCCGGAGTCTGTCGGCATCCAGTCCCTGGTTGCGCAGGAGGGTGGCCTTGATGCGGGCGTAAGTGGCCGAAGGTCCAGCTGCGAGGCGGCGACCCAAGGCGGCGGCACGCTCCTCCAGCTGCTCGGTGGGGACCACCGAGTTGACCAGGCCCAGGGCCAGGGCCCGGTCGGCATTCACAGGATCCCCGGTGAGCATCAGCTCCCCTGCCACTGCAGAATTCACCAGCCGGGAGAGCATGACGCTGCCCCCCCAGTCCGGGTGCACGCCGATCTTCACGAAGGCCATGCTGAAGGCTGCATCTGGCGAGGCCAGGCGCAGGTCGGCGCAGAGGGCCAGGCTCATGCCCGCACCGGCGGCGGGGCCCTGCACCACGGCGACCACCGGCTTGGGCAGGGTCGCCAGGCCATGGGCCACGGTGACGCCCAGGTTGAGGAGGGCTTCCAGCTCCTCCCAGCGGCCCTCGGTCAGGGTCCTGGCCATCCAGCCGATGTCGCCGCCAGCGCAGAAGGCCCGCCCTGCGCCCCGCAGGAAGAGCACCTTCACGTCAGGCTCCGCAGACCGGGCCAGGGCCTCCTCGAAGCCCTCCTGCATCTCCGGAATCAGCGCATTCAGGCGGTCGGGACGGTCCAGCGTCAGCGTGGCAACGCGATCAGCGATCTCGAAGCGGATGGGGGCGGACATGGCGGCTCCTGTTTTCCCAATCAGACCATGCGCCGCTGCAGGATGGCCGCCACGAAGGCCGCAAACAGGTCCCTGGCCGCATCCCCGGCAGGCCCCTTCAGGCCCACGAGGTTCTCCGGGTGCCACTGGACGCCGAAGACCCAGCGGGCGGGGTCCGTGGCCTCGATGGCCTCGATGATCGGGCCGGTCTCGGGGTGCACGGTGTCCAGGTGCCAGCCCACCGCCGTCAGCGGGGGCGCCACGACCTTCACGGCCTGGTGGTGGCGGCTGTTCACCAGGAAGACATCCTCGCCCAGGAGGGCCCGCAGGCGGGACCCCGGGGCCAGCTGCACCCGGTGGTGCATGTCCGGGCGGTCTGCGTCCCCATGCTGGTGCCGGGAGGCCTCGCAGCCGAAGTGGTCCGGGATGTCCTGGATGAGGCTGCCCCCCAGGGCCACGTTCAGGATCTGCTCGCCCCGGCAGGTGCCGAGGATGGGCAGGTTGCGCTCCCACACTGCCCGGACCAGGGGGACCTCCAAGGTGTCGCGGACGCTGTCCACCTCGGCTCGGGCGTGGACGGCTTCGGCAGCGTCCCAGTGGCAGGGGTGGATGTCGTGACCACCCGTGAGCAGGAGGCCGGCGGCGGTGTCCAGGTCCGGGAGGGGGTCCCCCGGGGTCAGCAGGGTCACGGCTCCTTCCCAGCCAGCTGCAGCGATGGCAGGAAGATAATACTTCTCTGCGCCAGACTTGCTTTTACAGCTCACCAGGAGGATTGAGTTGGCCCTTGACATGACGGTCCCTCGGATGAATCCTCAACACCCTACCACCCCCTCAGACGGTCTGAGTTGACGGTGCGGCGGAGAGCTCCGCCGAGAAAAGGAGGACATCATGTCCGGTTCATTGAACAAAGTCATGCTGATCGGCAACCTCGGGCGCGATCCCGAGCTGAAGACCACCCCCTCGGGCCAGCAGGTTGCCCGCTTCTCCGTGGCCACCACCGAGAACTGGAAGAACCAGGCGGGCGAGAAGCAGAGCAAGACCGAGTGGCACAACATCGTGGTCTGGGGCAAGCAGGCCGAGATCGCCGAGAAGTACCTGCGCAAGGGCAAGCAGGTGCTCGTCGAGGGCCGCATCCAGTACCGCGAGTACACGGACCAGGCCGGGGTCAAGAAGACCGCCTGCGAGATCCGCTGCGACAACTTCGTCATGCTGGGCCGCATGGAAGACAGCGGCCCCCGCGAGGGCGGCTACAGCCGGCCCTCCACCACCCCCGACTACGACGGCGGCGGCGCCCCCTCCCCGAGTGGCAGTGGCGGTGGCGGCTACCCCGAGGACGACATTCCTTTTTAAGGTGATGGTTCCGCCGAGCTGATCGGCACGGCTTCAAAACGGCGCCAATGGCGCCGTTTTGAAGATAGGAAAGAAGTATTTGGCGGCGAAGCCGCCTATCTAGAAACGGGGCCCGCAGGGCACCGTTTCTAGCACAGCCAGCGAGATTAACCCCCGGAAAACCTAGCAAACCGGGCTACAATCAAGGGTTCGGGAGAGTCCATGCTTGCTGTACAGAACGTCACCATGCGCTACGGCGCCAAGATCCTGTTCGAGGACGTGACCACGACCTTCAACCCGGGTCGTCGCTACGGCCTGACGGGTCCCAACGGGTCCGGTAAGTCCACCTTCATGAAGATCCTGTCGGGCGAGCTCGAGCAGCAGATGGGCAATGTGATCAAGCCCCGCAAGATGGGCATCCTGCGCCAGGACCAGTTCGCCTTCGACGCATTCCGGGTCATCGATACGGTGATCATGGGCAATGCGGGCCTCTGGAAGGCCCTGCAGGAGCGGGACGCCATCTACGAGAAGGCCGAGATGACGGACGAGGACGGCATGCGCGTCGCCGAGCTGGAAGGCACGGTGGCTGACGAGGATGGCTACACCGCTGAGAGTGATGCCGCCGTGCTGCTGGATGGCCTGGGCATCCCCGAGAACTTGCACGGGCGCAAGATGAGCGAGCTGCAGGGCGGCCAGAAGGTCCGCGTGCTGCTGTCCCAGGCCCTCTTTGGTAACCCCCAGGCCCTGCTGCTGGACGAGCCCACCAACCACCTGGACCTGGACTCCATCCACTGGCTGGAGGAGTTCCTCAGCCGCTACAAGGGCACGGTGGTGGTGATCTCCCACGACCGCCACTTCCTCAACAACGTCTGCACCCACATCGCCGACATCGACTACCAGACCATCATCCAGTACACCGGCGGCTATGACGACATGGTCATGGCCAAGATCCAGGTGCGGTCCCGCATCGAGTCCGACAACGCCCAGCGCGAGAAGAAGATCGACCAGCTGAACGAGTTCATCCAGCGCTTCGCTGCGGGCACCCGCAGCAGCCAGGT
>CAIMFT010000046.1 GCA_903840385.1 uncultured Holophagaceae bacterium | reverse complement strand
CGTGTCCTGGAAGCTGCTGGAGGAGATGCTCATCGTCTCCCTGGTGATCCTGGTCTTCCTCTGGCACATCCCCTCGGCCATCGTGCCCATCGTCACCATCCCCGTGAGCGTGGCCCTGGCCTTCATCCCCATGCAGGCCATGGGTCTCAACGCGAACCTCATGAGTCTGGCGGGCATCGCCATCTCCATCGGCGTGCTGGTGGACGGCGCCATCGTGGAGGTGGAGAACGCCTACAAGAAGCTCGAAGAGTGGAACAGCGCCGGCCGGCCCGGCGACTTCCACAAGGTGCGCCTGGATGCCCTGCTGGAGGTGGGCCCCTCGGTCTTCTTCAGCCTGCTGGTGGTGGCCGTGGCCGTCATGCCCGTCTTCTCCCTGGTGGACCAGGAGGGGCGCCTCTTCAAGCCCCTGGCCTACTCCAAGAACCTGGCCATGGCCCTGGCGGCGCTGCTCGCCATCACGCTGGATCCAGCCCTGCGCATGCTGTTTGCGCGCATGGATCCCTTCACCTTCAAGCCCGCCTGGCTGGCCAAGCTCGGCACCCACGCCCTGGTGGGCACCTACCACCCGGAGGAGAAGCACCCCATCTCGGTGTTCCTCCACCGCATCTACGAGGGGCCCTGCCGCTTTGTCCTCAAGCACGCCAAGGCGACTCTGGTGGTGGCCTTCCTGCTGGTGCTGGTGACGGTGCCGGTGTTCCTGAAGCTGGGTAGCGAGTTCATGCCGCCCCTCAACGAGGGCACGCTGCTCTACATGCCCTCGACGCTGCCGGGCCTCAGCCAGACCGAGGCCCAGCGGATCCTCCAGGTGCAGGACCGCCTCATCCGCACCGTGCCCGAGGTGGCCCGGGTCTATGGCAAGGCGGGCCGCGCCGACACGGCCACGGATCCCGCGCCCTTCTCCATGATGGAGACGGTCATCGTGCTCAAGCCCGAGGACCAGTGGCGGGAGAAGCCCCGGTGGTTCTCTTCGTGGGCGCCGGAGGTGCTGAAGGGCCTCCTGCGGCCCTTCTGGCGGGACCGCATCACCCAGGAGGACATCGTCCGGGACCTGGACCACGCCGTGCGCCTGCCGGCCATCCCCAATGCCTGGACCATGCCCATCAAGGCTCGCCTGGACATGCTCAGCACCGGCATCCGCACCCCCGTGGGCCTCAAGGTCAACGGTCCGGACCTGGCGGTGATCGAGCGCATCGCCGTGGAGGCCGAGGCCCTGCTGACCCAGGTGCCGGGCACCCGGAGCGCCTTCGCCGAGCGCACCAACCAGGGCTACTTCCTGGACTTCGTGCTGAAGCGCGACCGCCTGGCCCGCTATGGGCTCAGCGTGGAGCAGGCCAACATGATGGTGATGACGGCCATCGGTGGCGACACCCAGGCCACGGTCTTCGATGGCCGGGCGCGCTATCCCGTAAACGTCCGCTACCAGCGGGACTACCGGGAGTCCACCGCCGCCCTGGGCCGGGTGCTGGTGTCCCTGCCCGGTGGTGGCACCGTGGCCATGGAAGAGCTGGCGGACCTGAAGTGGACCACGGGCCCCGCCATGATCCGCGATGAGAACGGCCTCATGAACGGCTATGTGCTGCTGGACTTCGACACCTCCCTGGTGGACGTGGGCACCTACGTCCAGCGGGCCAAGGCCGCCGTCACGGCCCTGAAGCTGCCCCCGGGCTACAGCCTCACCTGGAGCGGTCAGTACGAGAACATGCTCCGCGTGAAGGAGCGCCTGAAGATCATCCTGCCCATCACGCTGGTGCTGATCTTCGGCCTGCTCTACGCCAACACCCGCTCGGCCTTCAAGGCGGGCTTGGTAATGCTGGCCGTCCCCTTCAGTGCCATCGGCGCCTTCTGGCTGCTCTGGGGGCTGGACTACAACATGAGCATCGCCGTGTGGGTGGGTCTCATCGCCCTCATGGGCCTGGATGCGGAGACCGGCGTGTTCATGCTGCTCTTCCTGGACCTCAGCCATGACGAGGCCCAGCGCAAGGGAAAGCTGAACACCGACGGCGACCTCATCGAGGCCATCATCCACGGTGCGGTGAAGCGCGTGCGCCCCAAGGCCATGACCGTGGCCGCAGCCTTCATGGGCCTGCTGCCCATCATGTGGAGCACGGGCTCGGGCGCCGACCTCATGAAGCGCATCGCCGCACCCATGGTGGGCGGCCTGGCCACCAGCTTCCTCCTGGAGTTGCTGGTCTATCCGGCGATTTATTATTTGTGGAAGAGGCGCTCTCTGCCTGCTCAGGCTTCTTGCGAAGCCTGAGATATGAACTGCTAACCACTACCTACAAAGGAGTCTCCATGCTTGCCCCCCTGCTTTCTTTCTTCATCTTGGCCGCGCCAGCGGCCAAGCCCGCCACCAACACCATCTGCCCGGTCCTGGGTGGCAAGGTCTCCGAGAAGTCCAAGACCGTCGTGGTCCGGGGCGAGACCTACCGCATCTGCTGCGGCGGCTGCGACACCCGCATGCTCAAGGATCCGGACAAGTTCCTGGAGAAGGACGGCACTCCCAAGAACGCCAAGAAGTAGGCCCAGCCGAGGTCGCCATGCCCTGCGACGCTCGGTCGCAGGGCAATCGGCTACACTGGGGCCTCTCTGGAGGTCCTATGCTCTACGCAGCCCTGTTCAGCCTCGCCGTCCTCGTCGCCCCTGCGGCAGACAAGGCCAAGCCCGCCACCAACACCATCGACCCCATCTGCCGCATGAAGACCTCCCCCAAGGATCAGGTGGTCGTCGTCCGGGGCCAGGAGTACCGCGTCTGCAGCAAGCACTGCGCCGGCACCCTGCAGAAGGACCCCGACAAGTACCTCGAGAAAGACGGCAGCGTCAAAGGCGCGAAGTAGGTCCGGCCAGAGCGGAACTGATCACCGCCAAGGCGCCAAGAGCGCCAAGAAGTGCATGGCCCCTCGGGCGGGGCCACCGATCGCCCTTTGAAAGAGGGCAGGCACACCGGTTGCACGGGATGCAACCAGTGCTTGCGGGGCAGCCCTCCCCGTCTGGCCTCCGTGGCCGTTCTCCGTGTTCACTGTGCCTTCGTGGTGATTTCTTTCGGTGAAGCTCAGCCGCAGTCAGCCAGCAGGTCCAGCCAGGCTTTGAGGATGAAGGCGGTGGCGCCCCAGAGGGGGGCTTCGGGGAGCTCCAGGCGGGGGACGTCCAGGGCGAGGCCGTAGCGGTCGATGCGCTGGAGGGTCCAGGGGGCGGTGAGCAGGGGCTGCAGGGGCAGCAGGAGCACCTGCTCCACCTCGTGGTCCGTGTGGAACGTCGGGGCCGGCTCTTCCCAGCGGAAGAACACCGGCGTGAAGCGGGTGCGGGCCTTGGCCACGCCGTCCGGGAAGCAGCCCAGCTCCCACAGGCCCTCGGAGATGCCGATCTCCTCGGCCACTTCCCGGCGGGCGGTGGCGGGGAGGTCCCGGTCGGTCGCTTCCACCATGCCACCGGGGAAGGCGATCTCGCCGGCGTGGTGGGGCGCACCGTGGCCCCGCTGCACCAGCACCACCTTGCGGGCACCGGTGGCGTCGCCCCAGAGCAGCACGCCCACGGCGGCGCGGCGGGGGTCCTGGGGCGTGCGGACGCTGAGCTTGTGGGAGGCCGAGCCCAGGTGCGGGCGGCGCAGGCTCTCCGCCACCTGGGCCCAGGGTACTGGCGGGGCCTCGGTGGGGGGGGTCCAGGTCGTCATTTCAGCTTCCCGAACACCGAGCCCTTCACCCGCTCCACGGTGTAGACCCCGCGGGTCCGGCGGAGTCCGGCCATGAGCTCGATGAGGTGGGCCCGGTCCCGCACCCGCAGGGCGATGTGGAAGAGGCCGGCGCCCTCCTCGGTGGCAGACCCGTGGAAGCGCTGCATGTTGATGCCCATGCGCTGGATGCTCTCGGAGATGGCGGCCACCATGCCCGGCCGGTCCTCGGTGGTGAGGGTGAGCTCTGTGTCGTAGACCTCGGTGCCGTGCTTGCCCCAGGACACGTTCACGCGGCGCTCGGGCTGGAGGGTGGACGTGTTGAGCTGCGCACAGTCCGCCTTGTGGATGGCGGTGCCCCGGGAGCGGGTGATGTAGCCGATGACCTCATCGCCCCAGATGGGCTTGCAGCAGGCGGCCAGGGAGTAGAGGATCCCCGTGGTGTCGCCCACGACCACCGAGTCCATGAGGTTGGAGGGAGTCTCCTTGGGCTTGGCCCGCTCGACCTCGGGGATCAGGGGCTCGATGAGCTTGTGCACCGTGAGGCGACCGAAGCCCAGGGCTGCATGGGCTGCGTCCCAGGTCATGAGGCCGATCTCGAGGATGCGGGCGTTGAGCTTGGCCTGGGCCTCGGGGTCGTCGAGGCGCACACCCATGGCGCGGGCTTCGCGCTCCAGGCGCTCCCGGCCCAGGGTGATGGCGTGGGCGCGCTTCTCCTCGCGGATGTAGGCCTGGATGCGGCCCTTGGCGCCCGCCGACTTGACGAAGCCGAGCCAGTCCCGGCTGGGCTTGTGGTTGGGCCGGGTGAGGATCTCCACCCGGTCGCCGTTCAGCAGGGTGTGCTTGAGGGGGACGATGCGCCCATTGACCTTGGCCCCCACGCAGCGGTGGCCCACCTCGGTGTGGATGGCGTAGGCGAAGTCCACCGGGGTGCTGCCCTCCACGAGGCTGCGGAGGTCGCCCTTGGGGGTGAACACCTGGATGCGGTTGAAGGTCAGCTCGCCGCGGAGGTTGGCCACCAGGTCGCGGCTGTCCTGGGCGTCCTGGTGCAGCTCCACCATGCGGCGGAGGAAGGACACCTGGTTGATCTCGGCGCGGTTGGCGATGCGCCCGTCCTTGTAGGTCCAGTGGCTGGCGATGCCGGCCTCGGCGTGGAGGTGCATCTCCTCGGTGCGGATCTGCACCTCGAAGATGTCGCCGGAGCTCATCAGCACCGTGGTGTGGATGCTCTGGTAGCCGTTCTCTTTGGGGAGGCTGATGTAGTCCTTGAACTTGCCTGGCACGGGCTTGTAGAGGCCGTGCACCAGGCCCAGGGCCGTGTAGCAGCTGGCCCGGTCCGGGCAGATGATGCGGTAGGCCAGCCAGTCGTGGATGTCCTCGAAGCCCTTGGCCTGGGTGCCCATCTTCTTGTAGATGCCGAAGAGGTGCTTGATGCGGCCGCTCACCTGGGCCTGGATGCCCTGCTGGCGCAGGATGGCCTGGAGGGAGCCACGGATCTCGTGGATGGTGCCCGACAGCTTGGCCCGCTTGCGCTCCACCGCTCCGCAGAGCTCGGCGTGCTGCTCCGGTTCCAGCTGCCGGAAGGCCAGGTCCTCCAGCTCCAGGCGGACCGCACCCATGCCCAGGCGGTTGGCCAAGGGGGCGTAGAGCTCCAGGGTCTCGCGGCTGATGCGGCGGCGCTTCTCTTCCTCCATGACGCCCAGGGTCTTCATGTTGTGCAGGCGGTCGCCCAGCTTCACCAGCAGGACGCGCACATCCTTGCCCATGGCCACCAGCAGCTTGCGGACATTCTCAGCGTTCAGGAGGTGCCGGTCCGTGAAGGCCAGCTTGCTCATCTTGGTGAGGCCGTCCACGATGTCGGACACCTCTTCCCCGAACTGGGCCTTCACCTGGGCCTGAGTCATGAGGGTGTCTTCCACCACGTCGTGCAGCATGCCGCAGGCCACGCTCACTGCGTCCAGCCGCCAGTCCGCCAGGCTCTGGGCCACCGCCAGGGGGTGAAAGAAGTAGGGCTCGCCGCTCTTGCGGAGCTGGGTGGCGTGCATGTCCTTGCCCACGGCGAAGGCCCGGTTCAGAAGGCCCAGGTCGCCATTGGGATGGTGCTGGAGAAAGGCGGCCCGAACGCGGTCGAAGGCCCCCTCCAGGGTGAGGCAGGACTCATCGCCGCAGGCCGAGCCTTCCCCCTCGCGGAGGATGGGCTCCTGAGTCCTTCCGGGTGCGGCCATGGTTGAGTGTCGCTCAGGCCCCGCCCAGACGCCAGACCGGACCCTGAGGAAGGCTCCTGCCTTTGGGGTCCCTTTTTGCCCCAACTGCCACACAATCTTGGGATGCCTTCGCCCCCGACCCCCGATGATGCCCCGGCCTTCAAGGGCTGGACCCGCCCCGGCCCCACCCCGCCGGGGGGTCTGGACCCGGCGCCCGGGGAGACCCTGGACGGCCTCTGCGGCCGCTGGCGGATCTTCCAGCTGGCCAAGGGCAACCGCTTCAGCACAGACGACTTGGTGACTGCCTGGTATGGCACCAGCTGGTGTCCCCGGGCCGGGCGCATCGCCGACCTGGGCTCCGGCATCGGCAGCGTGGCCCTCCTGGCGGCCTGGCGCTGTCCCGGGGCTGAGGTCCACACGGTGGAGGCCCAGGAGGAGAGCCTCCGTCTGGCCCGCCGGAGCATCGCCTACAACGGCCAGGAACACCGCATGTTCCCCCGCCTGGGGGACCTGCGGGACCCCGACCTCTTCACCGGGGAGGCCCCCTTCGACCTGGTGCTGGGCACGCCCCCCTACTGGCCCGAGGGCCACCGCCTGCCCGCCGCCCACCCCCAGTCCATCCCGGCCCGCCTGGAGGTCCGGGGGGGCATTGCCGACTACGCCCAGGCCGCAGCCCGCCTCCTGGCCCCCGGGGGCCTCTTCGCCTGTGTCTTCCCCAACGACCAGCGCCCCCGCGCCCTGGCGGCCCTGGCGGAGGCCGGCCTGCTCTGCCTGCACCGCCGGGAGTTCGTCTTCAAGGAGGGCGAGCCCTACGGCCTGGATGTCTTTGCCGCCACCCGCCGCCAGGACCTGCCGGAGGGCTTCGAGGACCGGGCCCAGTGCCCCGAGGTGGAGGCCCCGGTCCTGATCCGCCAGGCCGATGGCGCCGTGGACCCCGGCATCGCCCGCATCCGCCTGGCCCTGGGCTTCCCGCCGGGACTCTGAGTTGGTTCCAGATCGGAATCATTCAGGCGTCTCAGGGGATAACAGCAAAAGCTAACCGGAGATCGCAGTTCGGAAACTCCCGGAGCGCCCAAACTAGGGACTCCCGCCCCCGGGTCCGATAAGCCCCCTGAGGGCGGACCATGGATCGCGGGAGCTTGCTGGGTGTCTTGCTGGGGGTGGGCCTGCTGGCCCTGGCCATTGGCTTGGGTCCCAATCCCCGGATCTTCTTCCACCCGGCCAGCCTCATCGTGGTGGTGGGCGGGGTCATCGCCGCCACCCTGATCCGCTTCCCCCTCGAGCACGTCAGCTACGCCTTCAGCATCGCCTCCCGCGCCTTCCTCACCCGCACGCCGGAGACCCAGGCCCTGGTGAACCAGATCGTCGGCCTCTCCCAGCGGGCCCGGCGGGACGGCCTGCTGAAGATGGAGAAGGCCATGGACGTGGAAGGCTTCCTCTCCAAGGGCCTGCGCATGGTCATCGACCAGGCCGACCGGGAGCACATCCATGCGGTGCTGGCCCAGGAGCTGCGCACGACCCAGGAGCGGCACCACCAGGGCCAGGAGATCTTCCGCTTCATCGCCCTGAGCGCCCCCTCCTTTGGGATGGTGGGCACCCTCATCGGCATGGTGCAGCTGTTCGCCAGCCTCAAGGAGCCCTCGGGCATCGGCGGGGCCATGGCCCTGTCGCTGCTGTCGACCCTCTATGGGGCGGTTATCGCCTACCTGCTGGCCATCCCCATCGCCGGCAAGCTGGAGGTGCGCAGCAAGGAGGAGCTGGAGCTCAAGCAGATCATGCTGGAGGGTGTCCTGGGCATCCAGTCGGAGCTCCATCCCACGGCCCTCGAGGCCCAGCTCAACGCCTTCCTGGCGCCCCGCAAGCGGGGGACTGACCGGCGGGTCCATGGGTAACCAGGCCCCTTTCCGCTTCGCCCGGCGCAAAGCGGACCTGGAGTCCCTGTGGCTCATGACCTTCGCCGATCTGATGGTGCAGCTCATGGCCTTCTTCGCCATGCTCTACACCTTCTCCGTGGCGGACCAGGGCAAGCTGCTGGCGGCCCTGGGCTCCATCCAGAAGGCCCTCGGCGTGCAGTCGCAGATGGCCCCACCAGCGGGAGACGGCATCCTGCCGGGAGGCACAGGGGTGGACCCGGCCAAGGCCGCCGACCTGGAGAAGCTGCTCAGTGCGGCCCAGTCCAGCGATGGCCGCGATGTGGGCACCCGCCTGCGGTTCGTGAGCTTCCGGGGGGCCCTGCTCTTCGAGGAGGGCAGCGGCACCGTGGCGCCCGGCAGTGATGTGCTGCTGGCCCGCATGGCGGAGCTGGCCCTGCGCTACCAGGGCTTCACCCTCGTCTGCGAAGGCCATGCGGCGCCGGGCGAGAAGCTGCGGGGAGGCGGGGATGCCCTGGAGCTCAGCAGTCGCCGGGCCCTGGCGGTGCAGCGCTACCTCGTGGGCATGGGACTGGCGCCAGAGCGCCTCACCTCCGAGGCCCGGGGCGACAGCGTCCCCGAAGGCGATGGCGGAACCCCCGAAGGCCGCGCCCTCCAGCGCTGTGTGAGCTTCCGCTTCCAGCGGGTGGCAGAGCGGTAGCACCGCTGCGGCTGCGTTCGGCCGGGCCAGGAAAATGCGCCCCTGTTTACGATATTTGGTGCTGTTAATGACCTTTTTTGAGCGGCACTCTGAACTGTCTCCCTGCCACCGGGGGCAGGAACCCAGGAGCCCCATCGTGGATTTGTGTGCCTCGATCCACCCCCCAGTCTCAGCCGCTTACCGGGACTCCCGCTGGGGCCTGACCACCCTCCTGGGCCTCGCCCTAGCCTTTGCCATGGCCTGTGGCGGCGGCAGCAGCTCGCCTGCGTCCGCCCCTGTGGCCCCGGCCATCACCACCCAACCCACCAGCCTCGCCGTGAACCAGGGCGCTGCCGCTGCCTTCACCGTGGTGGCAAGCGGCACTGCGCCCCTGCACTACCAGTGGAAGCTGGGCACCACCAACGTGGGGACCGATGCGGCCACGCTCAGCATCGCCTCAGCCCAGCCAACGGATGCCGGATCCTACACCGTCACCGTGTCCAACACCGCCGGGAGCGTCACCAGCAGCGCCGTTGTCCTCACCGTCAACGCCGCCTCCAGCACCCCTGCCAATGTGAACCTCGCCCTGGGCAAGACCGCCACGGCCAGCTCCACGGAGAGCGCCAGCTACCCCGCCGCCCTGGCGGTGGATGGTCAGGTTGCCACCCGCTGGTCCTCGCTCTTCACGGACACGGAGTGGCTGCGCGTGGACCTGGGTGCTGCCCAGACCTTCAACCGCGTGGTGCTGCGCTGGGAGGCCGCCTATGGCCGGGGCTATGTCCTGGAAGGCTCCAGCGACGGCGCCACCTGGGCGCCCTTCTACTCCCAGACCAGCGGCACCGGCGGGGTGGAGGACCTCAGCTTCACCAGCACCACGGCCCGGTACGTCCGTCTGCGCGGCACGGCCCGGGCCACGGTCTATGGCTACTCCCTCTACGAACTTGAGGTCTACCGGTCCGTGCCCTGCACCCTCACCGCCACCGCCGGGGCCCACGGCACGGTCAGCCCCGCCGGGGCCGTGTCCGTGGTCCCCGGCCGGAGCCAGACCTTCACCTTCACCCCCGACAGCGGCTACACCGTGGACACCGTCACCGTGGACGGCGTCAGCGTTGGCGCCGTGGCCAGTTACACCTTCGCCAACGTGCTGGCCGACCACACGCTCAGCGTCACCTTCAAGGTGCCGGCGATCTTCACCATCACCGCCAGCGCCGGCCCCAATGGCACCATCAGCCCCTCCGGTGCGGTGTCCGTGACCCAGGGCACCAGCCAGACCTTCACCCTGACCCCAGGCACCGGCTTTGCCATCACGGGCCTGAGTGTGGATGGGGTCAGCGTCAGTGCGGGAGGCAGCTACACCTTCACCAATGTGCAGGCCGCCCACACCCTTGCCGCCACCTTTGGCACCACCGGGGGCCTGGTGTGGAGCGACGAGTTCAACGGCCCTGACATCGATCCCAGCAAGTGGGCCTTTGACCTGGGCAATGGCCCCACCTCCAATCCCGTCCTCTATGGCTGGGGCAACGGCGAGTGGGAGTACTACACCAGCTCCAGGGACAACGCGACCATCGAGAATGGGGCCCTGGTGATCACGGCCCGCAAGCAGACCTGGGGCGGCTGGCCCTTCACCTCGGCGCGCCTGGTGACCCGGGGCAAGGTCAGCTTCAACCACGGCCGCTTCGTGGCCCGCATCAAGATGCCCGAGGGCAACTACATGTGGCCCGCCTTCTGGCTGCTGGGCGACCACCTGGAGGACTGGCCCATGTGCGGCGAGATCGACATCGCCGAGATGTTCTGCGGCACCGTGGGCCGGGGCGACAATGCGGTCTTCGCCACCGCCCACTGGTGGGACGAGGCCGCCTCCCAGCACCTCATGAATGGCCTCACCTACACGGCCCCGGCCAAGCTGTCGGCGGGCTTCCACGACTACGAGCTGGAGTGGGACGCCCAGTACATGCGCGGCAAGATCGACGGCACCGAGTACTGGAAGATGGACATCACCGGCTCGGCCATGGCGGAGCTGCGGAACAACAACTACTACATCATCCTGAACCTGGCCATCGGCTTCGGCCTGGCCTCACCGAACCTGGTGGACGGCCCCATGCCCCAGCGCATGGAGGTGGACTATGTGCGCGTCTACTCCAATGCGGGCTCCTCCATGGAGGACAAGGTGGCCGCCCAGCCCCACGGGATCCTGGGCATCCTGGCGGACGGCACCACCGTCGACAGCCGCATCGACCCCGACACGGGCCTGTCCTTCAACCTCTGGAACAACCTCACGGCGGTGACGGGCACGCCCGCTGCGGGCAGCGCCAGCCTGGCGGTGAGGACCACCGGCACGGCCTGGTTCGGCTGCGGTCTGGCTGCGCCCAAGCGGAGGAACCTGCTGAACTACGCCGCGGGCTACCTCAACTTCGCCCTCAAGACCACCACCACCGATGCCTTCAAGATCGGCATCAACGGGGGCAACGACGGCGACGCCTGGGTGAGCTTCCTCCCGGGCGCAGACCCCTTCGGCTTCGTGCGGGACGGCCAGTGGCACCGGGTCTCCATCCCCATGACCCGCTTCGGCGGCGCGGACTTCACCGACATCCGGCAGTTCTTCATGCTGGCCAGCGATGAGACCAACGGCCTGCGGGTCACCGCGGGCCAGACCTACGAGTTCGACGAGGTCACCTGGACGGAGAATGCCCCGGAGAACCTCACCAAGCCCATGGGCACCCGCTTCGGCGTCTTCACGGAGCGAGTCTGCGATGCGGGGTTCTTCAACGCTGCCACCGATGGCACCCTGGCCATCTGGAACAAGGCCAATGGCGTGCTCAGCGCCGGCACGCCCTTCGAGGGCAGCAGCGCCCAGTCCTTCATCGCCCCCGCCGCGCAGTGGTATGGCCTGGGCTACACGCCCACCAAGCTCCACGACCTAAGCGCCTTCGCCAAGGGGCACCTGCACGTGGCGCTGAAGGTGCCGGCCACGGTCACCGCGGACTTCAAGCTGGGCATCAAGAGCCCCGGCGGCCCCGCCATCCGGGAGTCCTGGATCAAGTTCAAGAACGGCGCCGACCCCTACGGCTTCGTGCGGGACGGCCAGTACCACGAGCTGCTCATCCCCGCCGGAGACCTCTGCAACTCGGATATGTCCGCCCTCTCCATCCTGTTCATGCTCGCCGGCGACGGCCCCGGCAGCTTCCAGATCGACGACGTGTACTGGACCGTGGACTGAGGGACTGCGCCGGGCTTCCCGCGGCAGTCCCCTTCAGGCCAGGAAGGCCCGCACGGCGGCCAGGAAGGCCGCAGGCTGTTCCAGGTGCATGGCGTGGGCAGCCTGGGGCAGCTCCTGGCAGGTGCCGCGGGGCAGGGCGGCGGCGAGGG
>CAIMFT010000045.1 GCA_903840385.1 uncultured Holophagaceae bacterium | reverse complement strand
GGCTGCCGTCTCAGGGTGAACTTCTTCCAGGACCGGGTCGGGCCAGGCCTGGTCTGCCGGGTCATTCCCAACCAGATCCCGGACCCCGACCGCCTGGGCATTCCCGAGCCTGTCCGCCGCCTGGCCACCCTGTCCAAGGGCTTGGTGCTGGTGACGGGGCCCACGGGCAGCGGCAAGTCCACCACCCTGGCGGCCGTCATTGACCTGGCCAACCAGAAGCGGAAGGACCACATCCTGACCATCGAGGACCCCATCGAGTTCGTCCACCCCCGCAAGGGCTGCCTGGTGAACCAGCGCGAGGTGGGCACACACACCGACTCCTTCAAGAGCGGCCTGCGGGCGGCCCTCCGCGAGGATCCGGACGTGGTGATGGTGGGCGAGATGCGCGACCTCGAGACCATCGCCATTGCCCTGGAGACCGCCGCCACCGGCCACCTGGTGTTTGGGACCCTCCACACCAGCAGCGCCATTGGCACCGTGGACCGCATCGTGGACCAGTTCCCCGCCGACCGGCAGCAGCAGATCCGCGTCATGCTGGCCGACAGCCTCAAGTGCGTGGTGAGCCAGGTCCTGCTCAAGAAGGTGGGCGGGGGGCGCCTGGCGGCCCTGGAGACGCTCTTCATCACCCCCGCCATCGCCAACCTGATCCGGGAGGGCAAAAACTTCCAGATCACCAGCGCCATGCAGACCGGCCGCAGCTATGGCCAGCGCCTCATGAACGACACCCTGGTGGAGCTGGTCCAGGCCCGCAAGGTTGAGCCCCTGGAGGCCTACCTGAAGTGCCCCGACAAGGAGAGCTTCATCAACGCCTGCAAGCGGGCTGGCATCCCCTTCGACCTGCGCTTGGGCGAGCCCGAGGCCTAAACCAGGTCGGGTCCTTTCCGAATCCCAGCCTAGAAGCCGCCCTTGCGCATAGGGTCGGAATCCCCATGTTGTACAAGGTGGGAGGTTGGAAATGGCCGTTCCTTCAAGCAAGTCCTTACGGTCCCAACAGGTCACAGCCCGCTCCCGGGCGCCCCTGCCCCCACGGTACCGGCAGGCCCGCCCTGTGGTCGCCGTGCTGCCCTTCCTGGACCTGCGGCCCGAGGGCGCCGAGGAGCCCCTCGCGGAAGGTCTCGCCGAGGAGATCCTCCAGGCGCTCAACGAACTGGAGGGCCTCCAGGTGATCTCCCGGACGACCTCTTTCCTCTATGGGGGCTCGGGACTTCCCCTCGCCGAGGTGGGTCGCCGCCTTCAGGCGAACGCCATCCTGGGGGGATCCATCCTGCCCCAGGGGGAGCGCCTGACCATCAGGGCGGAGCTCATGGCCGTGGGCACTGAACAGGGCCTGTGGACCCAGACCTTCGGATTCGACCGGAAGGACCTGTTCCCTACGCTTGAGAAGATCATCCAGGGCGTCGCCGGGGCACTGCAGACCTCCGCCCCACTCCGGACTCGGCGGGCCGTTGACCTTCGGGCTTATGAGTTCTACCTGCGGGGTCGGAGCTACTACTACCGCTTCAACCGTCACGGCATGGCCTTCGCCGCCCAGATGTTCCAGCAGGCCCTGGACCTCGATCCAGGCTATGCGTCGGCCTGGGCGGGGCTGGCCAACTGCGCAGCCTATGCTCACATCTACATCGAGCGCACCGAGACCCAGCGGGAGCTGGCGGAAGCCTGCAGCCGGAAGGCCCTGGAGCTGGACCCCACGCTGTCCGAAGCCCACGCCTCCAGGGGTGCGGCCCTGTCAGCGGCTGGCCGGGCCGACGAGGCCGAGGAGGCCTTCGAGACATCCCTGCGGCTGGATCCCAACCTCTACGAGGCGGCCTACTTCTACGCCCGGCACTGCTTCGCTGCCGGCAAGCCTGAGCGCGCCATCGAGTACTTCGAATGGGCGGCAGCCCTGCGGCCCGAAGACTTCCAGGCCATCCTGCTGGTGGCCCAGGCCTACCACAGCCTGGGGGTCGAAGACGAGGCTGAACGGGCCCGCCGGCAGGGGCTGGCCCTGGTGGAGCAGCGGCTGCAGCACGCTCCAGACGATGTGCGCGCCCGCTACCTTGGCGCCAATGCCCTGGTGGCCCTGGGCGAGCGGGAGAAGGGCCTGGCCTGGGCTCGCCAGGCCCGGAGCATGGACCCGGAGGACCCCATGCTGCTCTACAACTTGGGCTGCATCAATGCCCTGGCGGGCGAGCCTGCGGAGGCCCTGGCCTGCCTGGGCCTGGCCGTGACTGCAGGGCTCACCCAGAAGGACTGGCTGCTCCATGACGGAGACTTGGACTCCCTCCGGAACCTCCCCGAATTCCAGCGCCTGCTAGATAACCTGTAGGCCGGGTCCCTACTGGCTGCGCGACAGCAGGGCTTCGGGGATTTCCCGCAGCAGCTCGCCCGCGGCTGGATCACCGGCCACATTGGCCACGTGCGCCACGGCATTACGGGAGGCGCGCAGGGCCAGCTCCCGGGTCTCGGAGAGAGCGTCGTAGCGGGCGATGAGGCCCCGCAGGCGGACCTCCTCCTCGGTGCTGATGGGCACTTCCTCACCCCGGTCCCAGATGCTGCGGATGATGGCCCGCGCTTCGTCCGGGGCCCGCTCCAGGAGGGTCAGCATGGGCAGGGTCAGCTTGCCCTCCCGCAGGTCGCTGAAGGCGGGCTTGCCCAGCTCATCGCTGGTGGCCGTGTAGTCCAGGAGGTCGTCCACCAGCTGGAAGGCGCGGCCCACTTCCAGGCCGTACTCCCGCATGGCCAGGCAGTCCGCAGGGGCCAGCCCGGTGAGCACCGCCCCGGTCTCCGTGCACCCGCTGAACAGCAGGGCCGTCTTCCGTTCCTGGATGTCGAAGTAGTCCTTCCGGCTGGTGTCCAGCTTGAAGAGCACGTCGTTCTGGATGAGCTCGCCCTCGATCATGCGGGTGGTCACCTCGGCGAAGATCTCCATCATCCTCCAGCTGCGGCCGGCGATGGCCTCGCCCATGGCCACCAGGTAGAGGAGGTCCCCGAAGAGCACCGTCAGGGTGTTGCCCCAGAGACGGTTGAGGGTGGGCATCCCGCGCCGGAGCTGGGCATGGTCGATGACATCGTCATGCACCAGGGTGGCCGTATGGATGAGCTCGAAGACCGCGCCGAAGCGGACATCCTCGGCGTTCTGCAGGCCGCAGAAGCGGGCGGAGAGCATCACCAGGGCCGGCCGGAGGCGCTTGCCCCGCCCGCCCCGGACGTGATCGGCCAGCTTCCGCACCACCTCCACATCGCTCTGGAGCACGCGCTCCAGCTCCGTCTCCACCGCCATCAGCTTGGGGGCGATAGGGAGGAAATAGCGGGAGAGGTCGAGGCGGGCCACCTCAGCCCCGGTAGTTGGTGAACTGCAGGTCGAGGCCCTGGTCGTCCTTCTTGAAGAGGGCCATGACCTCCTGCAGGTCATCGCGGCTCTTGCCACTCACCCGCAGCTGATCGCTCTGGATGCTGCCCTGGGCCTTGATCTTGGAGTCCTTGAGGGCCTTGATGAGCCCCTTGGCCTTCTCCACAGGAATTCCCTGCTGGATGGTGACCTCCTGCCGGACCGTGCCCTTGGACGCCGGGTCCACCTTGCCGTAGACCATGCTGCGGATGCTCACACCCCGCTTGTGCAGCTTGGTCTGGAGCACGTCCACCACGGCCCGGAGCTTTACCTCGTCGTCGCTGGTGAGGACCAGGACCTTGTCGTCCTTCAGCTCGATCTTGGAGACGGAGCCCTTGAAGTCGTAGCGCTGGCCAATCTCCTTCATGGCCTGGGCCAGGGCGTTCTTGACCTCGTCCAGGTCAACCTTGCAGACGACATCGAACGAGCACTCAGTGGCCATGGAAACTCCAGGGGTAGATGGCCTTCCAGATTAGCGCCGCCAAGGAGATAGGAAAAGGCCGGGTCCGCAAGGACCAGGTTCCAAGGCGTTGACCTCAGGCCTCCAGGTTGCGCAGCAGGTCCGGCCAGCCCTCCCAGAGACTGAGCAGCTGGAAGGCCGTCAGCACCAGGGCGTGGTGGACTTCTCCCTGAGCCATGCGCTGGCGCCACTCGGCCCAGGGGCAGGCCCAGACCTGCAGCTCCTCGGCGGGATCCAGCTCCAGGGCGCCCTCGGGCTCGCAGTCCAGGGCCAGGAAGGTATGGCAGCGGTTGTTCTGGGTGGCGGGGTTGGGGGTGCAGGAGCCCAGGGAGACCCAGGTGGCGGCCCGGTGGCCTGTCTCCTCCCGCAGCTCGCGGCGGGCGGCGGCCTCCGGGGCTTCGTCGGCGTCACAGCCGCCCCCGGGGATCTCCAGGGTGGGGGCATCGATGCCATGGCGGAACTGCTCCACCACCAGCAGGTCGCCCGCAGGGGTGAAGGCGACAACGTTCACCCAGTCGGGGCCTTCCAGGCGGTAGAAGGCGTGGGGGCGGCCCGAGTGGGGGCTGCGTCGCTGGGCCACGATCTGCCGGAAGAGGCGGGAGTCCTGGCGGACGCTCTCGGAGTCCTGGGGCCAGGGCGTGGCGGGATCGAAGGTGTCCGGGTGCCGGTGGAGGAGGCGCATCAGTAGGTGGGGACCGAGGGGTCCAGGCGGCTGTAGGCATTGATGCCGCCCCGGAGGTTCGCCACCTCGGTGAAGCCCAGGGACTGCAGGAAGCGGAGGGCCTGCATGCTGCGGGCCCCATGGTGGCAGTAGATGGCCACCGGGCGGGTGCGATCCAATTCCCCCACTCTGGCCTCAAGGACGTTCAGGGGGATCAGGACTGAGCCCGGGATGCGGGCCAGCTCATGCTCCCAGGGCTGGCGCACATCCAGGCGCAGCACGGTCTCGGGCAGGGCCTGGAACGCCTCTGCATCCAGCTGAATGTCGTCCTCAAACAATGCGGGCCTCCCCCTGGTCCAGGACCCGGCTGCAGATGTGGTGGGTGATGACGTCCATGGCGGTGCGGTTCTCCACCCCCGTGGGCACGATGAGGTCCGCCCAGCGCTTGCTGGGCTCGACGAACTCCAGGTGCATGGGCCGGACGCTCTTTTCGTACTGCTCCATGACGCTCTCCAGGCTCCGGCCCCGCTCCCGGGTGTCCCGGCGGATGCGACGGAGGATCCGGATGTCGGCGTCCGTGTCCACGAAGATCTTGATGTCCAGCTGATCCCGAAGCTCTGGCAGGGCGTAGAGCAGGAGACCCTCCAGGATCACCACCTGCCCCGGTGGCAGGGGCTCCTCCCAGCCGGTGCGGTCGGAGAGGGTGAAGTCATAGCGGGGCTTGCGGATGCTCTCCCCGCGGTGGAGGGCCGTCAGGTGGACGGCCATGAGCTCCAGGTCGAAGGCGTGGGGATGGTCCCAGTTCACAGGCTGGTCGCCGAAGCGCCCCTTCACCACCTCCAGCGGGGCGTAGTAGGCATCCATATCCAGGAGCATGGTCACCACATTACGGGTCCGGAGGCGGTCGACCAGCTCGACGGCCACGGAGGTCTTGCCACTGCCAGACCCCCCCACGATGCCCACCAGCATGGGCCTTTGCGCCATCGCACCCCCCTTCCCTCCATCCTACTTCAGGCCCGGCCTCCCTGCGCCCGGGAAGGCAGTCCCCCCTTCTGGCCAGAGGCAGGGTCTGATATGGTTCGGCCATGTTCCGCGCCCAGGCTTCATCCCTCGTGCTGCTCCTCCTGCTGGCAGGCTGTAGCTCCGAGGACCCCAGGCTCCCCGCCAACCTCTACGAGGAAGCCCGGAAGCTGAACCTCGAAGGCCGGGGTCTGGAAGCCAAAGCCATGATGCAGCAGCTGGTGGCCCGCTATCCCGACACAGAGCCAGCCCGCCAGGCCCGGCGGGATCTGTTTCTCATCGAGGCCTTCGTGAACCGCGACATGGCGGACCGGCGGAAGCAGGTGCGGGTCGCCATGAAGCGGGTGGCCGATGCCCTCACCCGGTATAAGGGCAAGCGGGGCGAGTACCCCTTCTTCCTGACGGAGCTGGTTCCGGAGTACCTGGAGCGCGTCCCCGAGGCCCCCTGGGGCCATCCCTTCCTCTACCGGGCCTATGTCACCCGGCCCATCGAGGAAGTCCCGGTGCGGCGCGGTCCCGCGCGGCAGCGCTTCAACACGAAGCTCGATGGGTACTACCTGGCCTGCCTGGGCACGGACCTCAAGCCCGGCGGCACCGACCTCGCCGCCGACCTGCTCATCAAGGACGGCGAGCCCTGGGAAGAGCCCGCCTTCCCCCCCGTGCCGCAGCCGCAGCCGGTGCGTTGAGCTTCGAACACACGCCATGCCCAGCTGCGCACTGCGTGCGCAGGCATCAAAATGCGGCCAACCGGCCGCATTTTGCAAAGGGCGAATGATTGGGAGAAGCTAACTGACCCCCCAATCCAGGATGACCTTGCCGCTCTGGCCGCTGCGCATGGCGTCGAAGCCCTGCTGAAAGTCGTCGATGGCGAAGCGGTGGGTGATGACGGGGGTGATGTCCAGGCCGCTCTGGATCATGGCGGCCATCTTGTACCAGGTCTCGAACATCTCGCGCCCATAGATCCCCTTGAGGATCAGCCCCTTGAAGATCACCTGGCCCCAGTCCACAGCGCAGTCGGGGGGGAGGATGCCCAGCAGCGCCAGGCGACCGCCGTGGTGCATGGCCTCCAGCATGGACTCGAAGGCATTGCGATTGCCGCTCATCTCCAGGCCCACATCGAAGCCCTCGGTCATGCCCAGCTGCTGCATCACCTCCGGCAGCGTGGTGCGGGTGGTGTTCACAGCCAGGGTGGCCCCCATCTTCCGCGCCAGCTCCAGGCGATAGTCGTTCACATCGGTGATGACCACGTGGCGGGCGCCTACGTGCTTGGCGATCGCCACAGCCATGATGCCGATGGGGCCGGCTCCCGTGATGAGCACGTCCTCGCCCACCAGGTCGAAGCTGAGGGCCGTGTGCGCGGCATTGCCGTAGGGATCGAAGATGGCCGCCGCCTCGTCCGGCACATTGTGCGGCACCTTGAACACATTGAAGGCCGGGAGGCTCAGGTACTCGGCGAAGGACCCGGGGCGGTTCACGCCCACGCCGAACGTGTTCCGGCAGAGGTGCCGCTTGCCCGCCCTGCAGTTGCGGCAGTGCCCGCAGGTGATGTGGCCCTCGCCGCTGACGCGGTCGCCGATGGCATAGCCTTCTACCTCAGCCCCCACCCGCTCGATGACGCCGACGTACTCGTGACCCACCACCATGGGCACGGGGATCGTTTTCTGGGCCCAGGCGTCCCAGTTGTAGATGTGGACATCGGTCCCGCAGATGGCGCTCTTGTGGACCCGGATGAGCACATCGTTGGGGCCGACCTCCGGCAGGGGCACCTCCCCCATCCAGATGCCCTCTTCCCGCTTGGACTTCAGCAATGCTTTCATCGCGCCCTCCGGCCCCACCATTTCACCACCCAAACCAAGCCCTGGGGCCGTTCCTTGACGAACTGTGAAGAAATCCGCTAGCCTTGACCAGGCGAATCCATGGCATCTCACCTTCTGCGGCCCAACCGCAATCCCAATCCGAACCCCCGCGCGAATCGCGTGTGGGCCGGCAAGGGCATCTCCTAAGATTCCTGGCACCCCGGACCACCCCCGATTCGCGCCAGCGGATCGGGGGTATTTCTTTTTGGAGCACCCATGTGCGGCATCCTCACCATCCTCGGCATCGACCCCGCCCGGTCCAATCCGGCGGAGCTGCGCCGTCAGGCCCTGGCCATGTCCCGCAAGATCCGCCACCGCGGCCCGGACTGGAGCGGTATCTATGCCGATGACCGCGCCATCCTCTGCCACGAGCGCCTGTCCATCGTGGACGTGGAGCACGGCGCCCAGCCCCTGTTCGACACCCTCAAGGGCACGGTGCTGGCGGTCAACGGCGAGATCTATAACCACAAGGAGCTCCGGCAGCAGCTGGGTCAGGCCCACGACTTCCAGACCTTCTCGGACTGCGAAGTCATCCTCTACCTCTACGATGAGCTGGAACCCCGGGACTTCCTCAACCGCATGAACGGCATCTTCGCCTTCGTGCTGTACGACCCCAAGCGCGAGACGTTCCTGATCGCCCGGGATCCCATTGGCGTGATCCCGCTCTATGTGGGCTGGGACAAGCACGAGAACCTGGTGGTGGCCTCAGAGATGAAGGCCCTGGTGGGGCACTGCGACCGCATCCGCGAGGTGCCACCGGGCCACTACTACCTGGGCCACGAGGCGGAGAAGGGCTTCCAGCGCTATTACCAGCCGGACTGGGCGGAGCCGGGCTACACGCCCACCGAGCCCTACGATCCTGTTGCCCTCCGGGAGGCCCTGGAGGCCGCCGTGCATCGCCAGCTCATGTGCGACGTGCCCTACGGCGTGCTGATCTCTGGCGGCGTGGACTCCTCCATCATCTCCTCCGTGGCGGCCAAGTTCCGCGACAACCGCGTCGAGGAGGGCGACTCGGGCCCGGCCTGGTGGCCCCGCATCCACAGCTTCGCCGTGGGCCTGGTGGGCGCCCCAGACCTGGGTCCCGCCCGCAAGGTAGCTGACCACATCGGGGCGATCCACCACGAGATCCACTTCACCGTGCAGGAGGGCCTGGACGCCCTCTCGGATGTCATCCACCACATCGAGACCTTCGACATCACCACCATCCGGGCCTCGACGCCCATGTACCTCCTCATGCGGAAGATCCGGGCCATGGGCATCAAGATGGTCCTGTCGGGCGAAGGGGCGGACGAGATCTTTGCGGGCTACCTCTACTTCCACAAGGCCCCCAACGGCCAGGAGCTCCACGAGGAGCTGATCCGCAAGCTCCAGAAGCTGCACCTCTACGACTGCGCCCGGGCCAACAAGTCCAGCGCCGCCTGGGGTGTGGAGGCCCGCGTGCCCTTCCTGGACCGGGAGTTCCTGGATGTGGCCATGCGGATGGATCCCAACGTGAAGCTGCCGCGCAATGCCAAGCGGCCCCGCCCCATGGAGAAGTGGCCCCTCCGCCAGGCCTTCGACGGAGCCATCCCCGATGAGGTGCTGTGGCGCCAGAAGGAGCAGTTCTCGGACGGCGTGGGCTACGGCTGGATCGACGCCCTGAAGGCCCATGCGGAGCACGAGGTCACAGACACCATGATGGCGGGCGCCGCCGAGCGCTTCCCCGTGAAGACCCCCGAGACCAAGGAGGCCTACCTCTACCGGCAGCTGTTCGAGCACCACTTCCCCAGCGCCACGGCCGTGAACTGCGTGCCCTGGGAGCGGAGCGTGGCCTGCAGCACCGAGACCGCCCTGCGCTGGGACGCCGCCTTCTCCAAGATGGCCGACCCCTCAGGCCGCGCCGTCATGGACATCCACGACGAGGGCTACACCGCGGGTGAGGCGTGACCCTGGGTTGAGAACCCCTGCAATCCTTTTCTGAAAAGCAGAAAAGGATTGATAAATGAAAATCAATTATTCTTTGTGGTTAATGAATTCCTTTCCGCCAGGAGTCGATGCATGCCCGATCCGCAGGCCGACTACGCCCGACTGCTGGAGCGCCTCCGGCCGGGGTCGGGTCGCCGGATCCCGATGGGTGAAACCTACGAGCCCCCGGCCTTCGCCAGCTACGACGACATCCGTACCTGGCTCACGGATTCAGTGATGACTGCCACGCTGTTCGAGCGCTTCCCCGACGGCCGCTGGACCATCGAGCTGATGCTCAAGGAGCAGACCCCCGGCCCCATGCGCATCATCGTCCTCTAGCCCTCCGTTCCCCTGCCGCCAGAAAGCCGCGATGTCCCACGTCCCCCTCCCCGAGCGCCTCCGCCCTGCGACCCTCGCCGGGGTGGTGGGCCAGGCGCATCTGCTGGGGCCCAAGGGCGCCCTCACCCGCCTGACCGCCGGGGGCCGCCTGCCCTCCATGGTGATGTGGGGTCCCCCGGGCACGGGCAAGACCACCCTGGCGCGCATCCTGGCGGAAGCCACGGGGCACGGCTTCATGGAGTTCTCCGGGGCCGGGGGCAGCGCCGCCGAGCTGAAGAAGTTCCTCCAGGAGAGCAAGGGGATGCCCCTCTTCCGGGGCGTGCCGCCGGTGGTGTTCCTGGATGAGATTCACCGCTTCAACCGCTCCCAGCAGGACATCCTGCTCCCCTACCTCGAGCGCGGCGAGGCCATCCTCATCGGGGCCACCACCGAGAACCCGGCCTTCTACCTGAACCCGGCGCTGCGCAGCCGCTGCCAGCTCATCGCCCTGAAGGCGCTGGCGCCGGAGCACATCCGCGAAGTCCTGGTGCGGGCCTGGGCTACCGAGCGGCCCGACCAGCTGGAACCCACCGAGGTCTTCGACTGGCTCTCCGGCTGGGCCGGCGGCGACCTGCGCTCGGCCCTCAGCGGCCTGGAGACCTGGCTGGAGATGCCGGAGCCCGACCTGGAGTCCCTGCAGGGGGCCCTGGGCGGTCGCATGATGTTCGACCGGGCCGACGGCCACTACGACCTGGCCAGTGCCTTCCAGAAGAGCCTCCGGGGCTCCGACGCGGATGCCGCTCTGTACTACCTCAGCCGCCTGATCCGCGGCGGCGAGGATCCCCGCTTCATCGCCCGCCGCCTCATGGTCTGCGCCGCTGAGGATGTGGGCAACGCCGATCCCCAGGCCTTCATCCTCTGTGAGGCCGCCAGCCGGGCTGTGGAGCAGATCGGCTGGCCCGAGGCCCGCATCCCCCTGGCCCAGGCCGTCATCTACGTGGCCCATGCCCCCAAGAGCAACGCCACCATCCTGGGAATCGATGCCGCCCTGGCCGCCGAGGATGCCCCCATCCCGGACGCCCTGCGGGATGCCCACACCGCCGCCGCCCGCCAGGCCGGGCGCGGGGTTGGCTACCACTACTCCCACGATGACTACGAGCGGCCCCAGGCCTTCCTGCCAGAGAAGCTCCAGGGCACCGCCTTCCACCAGCCCCGGCGCCCCCAGGAGCGCTCCTGGCAGGACCGCCTGGAGCCTGAGGCCGCCGCCCTGGCCGCCCTCTGGGAAGCCTGGACCGCCGAGCACCCCGAGGGCGGCGAGGTCCCGCTGGAGGCCTGGAGTCTCGCGCTCACATGCAGCCGGGAAGCCACAGCCCGGGCCCTCACCAAGCTGGCCCAGGGGCGCTTCACCCTGACCCGCAAGCTCGAGGCCCGGCCCTAGTCCAGGTGCCCCATGCGCCCCCGGCGGTAGTCCTCGAGGGCCTGATCGATCTCTTCCGGGGTGTTCATCACGAAGGGGCCGTAGTGGGCGATGGGCTCCCCCAGGGGCGCTCCGGCCAGCAGCATGAGGCTGACCGGGCCTGCCGCTGACAGGGAGAGGCTGTCCCCCTCACCCAATAGGGCCACCGAGTTCGCTGGGACAGTGCGGTCCCCGATGGCTACCGAGCCCTCCAGAGGCACCACGGCGGCTGTCCAGCCCGCCGGGAGGGGGTGCTGGAAGGTCGCCCCAGCCTCCAGCTCCAGGTGAGCGTAGGCCCCAGGCACCCCCAGTCGGGCCGGCCCTTCCTGGCCGCACCAGGTGCCGGCAATGGCCCGCAGACGGCCTCCCGGCAGGGTCTGCCAGGGCATGGTCTCGGGCTGGAGGTCCTCGTAGCCGGGTGCGGAGCCCTTCAAGGCCTTGGGGAGGTTGACCCAGAGCTGGACGCCCTCGATGGCCCCACCGGTCAGGAGCTGCTCGGGCACCGGCATCTCCTCGTGGACGATCCCCGAACCGGCATTCATCAGCTGGGCCCCTCCGGGCCGCAGGAGGCCGGAGCCACCGGTGCTGTCCCGGTGGCGGAAAGCCCCCTGGATGAGGTAGGTGAGCGTCTGGAAGCCGCGGTGGGGATGGGGCGGGAAGCCCGCATCAGTGCCAGGCTCCAAGACCATCGGTCCAAAGTGGTCCATGAGCAGGAAGGGATCCATGGCCCGGAAGGCGGTGCTGCCGGACTGCCCGCGCCCCGGCACCAGCCGGGTCAGAGGGACCCGGTTCCCATCCTGGGTCGCCTGCCCTGCCACCACCTGAAGAATCTGTCGAACGCTCATGGGACCTCCTGGGATCAGTATAGGTGTTGCAACTCTCTTTACAAGATCCTTGCGCAAAATGGCATGCTGAGCACCGCAGGAAGGCCTATGTTGGTGTTGTCAGCAAGGAGGGCGTCATGATCACTCGGGTGCTCGTGGGTGTGGACTTTTCGGAAGCCTCCCGTCAGGCCCTGGACCGGGCCGCCGGCTGGGCTGGCCAGTGCGGAGTGCCCCTGATCGCCATGCATGTGCTGCAGCCTCCGGCGCCCATGCTGCCCGAAGCCCAGCTGGCCCTGCCCGACCCCACCTGGCTGCACGGCATGGAAGGCCATGCCCGGGAACAGCTGGAAGCCTGGCTGACCCCCTACTCTGGAGCCACGGCCCTGGTAAAGTGGGGTGGCCCCTCGGAGGAACTGGTGGCAGAGGCCACCCCGGACACCCTGCTGGTGGTCGCCCAGGTGGGCCACTCCACCCTGGAACGCCTCCTGTTCGGCAGCACCGCCGCCCGCGTGGTGCGGTTGGCCCCATGTGATGTCCTGGTGGTGCGGACGGAGCGCCAGGGCTGATGGCCTGCAGAGCGGCCATTGCCGCCCTGCTCCTGGCCCTCCTAGGCTGCGGGGAGGTGGCCCCCATCGGGAGGCGACCCCAGAGCGACCAGTTCCTGACCAGTGAACGGCTGGGCATCCTCGCTGCGCCCGGCTCTTCTCGAGCAGCGCTCCAGGCGCAGTGGGGCGAACCGATGGTCGCTACTGCGGATGGCCGGGCCGTGGCCTACCAGGCGCAGTCCACGGCGGATCGGACCATCCTGACCCTGGCGGTGGTGGTTCCCTTCTGGCACAGGGCCCCTGTGACCTACTTTCAGGTTCGGGGCATCTGGTTTGACGATGCTGGCAAGGTGGTGCAGACCAAGCTCTGGGAAGGCCACGATGGGCCCTATGGTGGCAATCCCTACGCCTCCTACTCCCTGCCCACCCAGCCCCATGTGCTGCGCTGGCTCCAGGACAACGGTCCGGAGCCTCGCAGATAGTTGGACTCAGGCTCTAGCGGTACGCCGGGATCCCCGTGACTTCCTGCCCGATGATGAGGGTGTGCATGTCGTGCGTCCCCTCGTAGGTGTAGACGCTTTCCAGGTTCGCCATGTGCCGCATGACGGGGTACTCATCCAGGATGCCGTTGGCGCCAAGGATGGTGCGGGCCTTGCGGCAGATCTCGAGGGCGATGTGGACGTTGTTCATCTTGGCCATGGAGACCTGGGCGGTGGTGTAGGTCTTGGCGTCCTTGAGGCGGCCCAGCTGATGGACCAATAGCTGCCCCTTGGTGATCTCCGTGACCATCCAGGCCAGCTTCTCCTGCTGGAGCTGATAGCTGGCGATGGGCTTGTCGAACTGGATGCGGGTCTTGGCGTAGTCCAGGGCGCACTGGTAGCAGGCGTCGGCCGCGCCGAGGACACCCCAGGCGATGCCGAAGCGGGCCTGGGTGAGGCAGCCCAGGGGGCCCTTCAGCCCCTTCACGTTGGGCAGCAGGCTGGCCTCCTCGTCCACGATGACGTCCTCCAGCACCAGCTCCGAGGTGGTGGAGGCGCGCAGGCTCCACTTGCCCTTCATCTCGGGGGCGCTGAAGCCCGGGGTCCCCTTCTCCACCAGGAAGCCGCGGATGCCACCATCGGTCTGGGCCCAGACCACCGCCACATCGGCCACGGTGCCATTGGTGATCCACATCTTCGTGCCGTTGATGCGCCACTTGCCCCCGGGCTCCCGCACGGCCTTGGTGAGCATGCCACCGGGGTTGGAGCCAAAGTCGGGTTCGGTGAGACCGAAGCAGCCGATGGCCTCGCCGGTGGCCAGCTTCGGCAGCCAGCGCCGCTTCTGGGCCTCGCTCCCGTAGGTGTAGATGGGCCACATGACCAGGCTGCCCTGCACGGAGGCGAAGGAGCGCAGCCCCGAGTCGCCGCGCTCCAGCTCGTACATCAGCAGGCCGTAGGCCACATTGGAGACGCCCATGCAGCCGTATTCCTCCGGCAGCGAGGGCCCATAGAAGCCCAGCTCGCCCATCATGGGGATGAGGTGCTTGGGGAAGGTCTGGGCCTGGGCGTGGTGCTCGATGATGGGCAGCACTTCGGCGTTGACGAACTTGCGGGCCGCCTCGCGGATCATCCGCTCTTCGTCAGTGAGGAGCCCCTGGAAGCCCATGTAGTCGGTGAGGTGGGTGAAGGTGGCGTAGGAGCCGGCCATGGCGTCCTCCTGGCATGCCCTGAAGCATCGGGCGGGGTGGATTGGAGCAGTGCTGCAGCAGCGCACTGAGGCCAGTCTACCCCTGGCCAGAGGCCGGGCGAACCGGCATCCCGCGGTCGGCCCAGGAGATGGGTGTCAGGACGGTCATCGCTTTGACAAAGTGGAAAGTCACTCGCCTTCGAGCAGGCGTCGGCCCGTGGCATGGGGGGTCTCGTGGCAGTGGCGGCACCGGGCCTCGTAGGCCTCCGCAGCCCCCACCAGGACCTGCCCGCCGGTGTGCACCATGCGCTGGGTGCGACTCGCCAGGGCGCCACACACCATGCAGATGGCCTGGAGCTTGGTGACGTAATCAGCCTTGGCCAGGAGGATGGGCATGATGCCGAAGGGCTCGCCGTTGGAGTCCTGGTCAAGACCCCCGGCGATGACCCGCACCCCCCTGTTGGCAAGCCGCTCGATGATGGGGATCAGCCCCTCGTCCATGAACTGCACCTCATCCAGAGCCACCACCTCGGCCTCGGGATCCAGATGCCGGGCCAGCTCCACGGTGTCCTTCACGGGGATGGCTTCATGCTTGCGCTCGCTGTGGCTGGCGATGGCTGAGGCGTCGTAGCGATCATCCAGGGCAGGCTTGAAGACCTGGACCTTCTGCCGGGCAATGACCGCTCGCTTGATGCGCCGGATGAGCTCCTCGGACTTGCCCGAGAACATGGGGCCGCAGATCACCTCCAGGGAACCCTGGCGCTGGTGCGAATACATCGGGAGTCCTTACTTCTGGGAGGGTTTGGCGGGCGCATCCGGGGCCTTGGGGGCCATGGGATCCGGCAGGGTCGTCAGGTCGGGGACGGGGTTCTTGCCGTCCAGGGGCCTGCCGAGTTCCTTTGCCAACATGCTACCGCCGTCGCCCGGGGATGCCATCCTCAGGGCCCAGGCTTGGCGGATTCTGGTGTCTCCCGCCGGCACCACCCGCGCGTCAACCGCCTGCATGCTGGCCAGGCCCATGTTCACGGAGTGCCGGTGTTGCGGCACATAGAAGGCTATGGGCAAGGCGATGCCCAGGGCCACCAGGGGCCACAGGATCCCGCTGGGGCCCCAGTCCGGTTCGACACTGGCCTCAGGCCCATCAGCCATCCAGGCCGGTGTGGCCCGAGACCCGGAGTCACGCGCAGGCTCCAGAAGGCCAGCCTCAATGAGGTCGGCGATGGCCTTGCAGGTGTCCAGCTCATCGAAGCGACTCTGCTGCACCACGTCCGAAGCGCTCTGGGCCTCGTCGAAGTAGGACAGCACCACTTCCTGGGGGTGGGTCAGGCCCGAGGAGCCGAGGGCCATACCACCCTGCCCATCCAGCAGCGAGGACACCTCCCGGTCGATGTCCAGGTGGAGGGCCGTGGCCCGGGCGGTCCGGCCGAGGGGCACTTCCAGACCGGGCAGGCGCCGCTCTACTTCCGGCCACTCGTCCTGGATGCGGGCAGCCTCCATGAGCACGGTGTCCACGGGGATGGGTACGAAGTGGTCCCGGTCCAGGTCCGGGGGCAGGAAGGAGTCGAAGCGATAGTCCCCCTCCACCCAGCGGAAGGTGCGATGGAGGATGGCCGTGGCCTGGTTGAACAGGGCGTCCTGGAGGTCTGAAGGAGTGACCTTGCCGCCCTCCAGCAGGAGCGTTCCCATCCGCTTGAGGGACTGGCGCTGGAGCTGGACCATGGCCAGGAGCTCCTCGCCGGTCAGGCGCCCGAGGCGGACCAGCATGGTGCCGAGACGGTCCTCCATGCGGACCTGGTTGGAGTCGCAGCCGACGATCTCACCGTTTTCAAAGAAGACCTTGATGAACTCCTGGTTCTGGCTGAGGACCAGGGTGCCGCTCTTCCCCTGGATCTTGATCATGTTGAACAGCGAGAAGAGGTCAAAGTCCCGAAGGGAGCCTTCCAGTGCCATGTCAGGCCCTCCTCATGACGAGCTTCAGCCAGGAGCGGAGGTAAAAGATCGCCAGCAGGACCAGACCCACCACGAACCAGGTGGAGACGGGATCCGGCAGGATCTCGCCGGGATAACGGACCGTGCGGCCCATGGCCAGCACCATGCCGGTGGCCAGGCAGAAGGGGACGAACTCCGCCAGAGCGGCGCGGGTCTCTCCCATGAAGGCCTGGTCGCACCCGGGCAGGAGCAGGACCAGGGAGCGGTGCAGCCAGCGGGTGCTCCGCTGGTAGGCCGCCACCTGATCGAGCTTGCGCTTCCGGTTCTCGGCGTGGAGGCCGTCCCTCTGGACGAAGAGGTGGTTGCACTTGGAGCAGGTGGCCGGGTCAGGGCTGTCGGTGGTGTGGAAGGGCTCGCCGCAGCGGACGCACTGGGTGGCGTGGGCCATGCGGATGCTGCCCTTCACCCGGGCGAGGAAGAGCAGGAGGCCCAGGCCAGGCAGCAGGAGGGCCACCAGAAAGGCGGGCTCCAGGAGCGGCAAGGCCGGGCGGTCTGCCACCTGGGCCGCGCCGCCGGCCAGGGCCGCCAGGCGCGCCGGGGTATCCGGCAGCGGGATGGGGTAGGTGCGGGTGTCCCTGCTGGCATCGTTCAGGGAGATCAGCAGGGCGTAGGCGGCAGGGGCGAGGGCCTGGGCCTGCTCCCGCTTGGCGGAGCCAGTGGCCGTGTCCAGGCGGCTGAAGGCCAGGATGCTCTGGTTGAGCAGGATCTCCATGCGGGGGGCAGCGGCCAGGGCTTGCTCGAAGGCCCGCTCCGCCCCTGGCAGATCTCCGGACTGGAACCGGGCCACGCCCAGGTTGTTGAGTACCTCTGGCTGGCCCGGTTGAAGCTCCGCCAGGGCCTGGAAGGTCGCGCCCGCAGCCTTCCAGCTCTGGTGCTGGAGCTGGCCCCAGCCCACGAGGAAGGCCTGGTCCTGGGCGGGGAGGCGGCTCAGGTTGCGGGCACTGCCCGGGAGGACCTGAGGCTGCAGCTGCAGGCTCTGGAGGCTGGGTCCTGGCTCTGTCTCGGCCCAGGGCTCCAAGGCCACCAGGGCGGGATGGATGAGCTGCAGGCACAGGATGAGGACGGTAGCCTTGACCTCCGCAGGCAGCAGGAGGGGCCCCAGCAGGAAGAGCCACAGGATGGCCGCCGCCATGGGATCCAGCCCCAGGAGCACCGGGCCAGCCAGGATCAGCGCGCCCAGGAGGGCCGCCAGCACCGGATGCCACCCCTTGCGCCGCAACGGGCCTTCCCAGAGGTCGCGAAGCACGTGGCGGTAGCGCAGGCCCAGCACCAGGGCCCAGCCCCAGAGCAGCAGGGTGGCGCCCAGGCGGAGCATGCTCAGGTGCTGGGCCAGCCACAGCCAGCGATGGCGGGGATGGTCCAGGCGGATGCGGGTCAGGCGGATGAGGTCGGGCACGCTCCACAGCCAGCCCCGTAGCCCTTGCTGGCGGGTCAGGGCGATGCGGGACCCCAGCAGGGTCGGATGGTCCGGGGCCCAGCGCTCAACCGCCTGGAGGCCCTCGAGGCCCACCTCGGGGTGTCCCTCAAGGCCGCGCTGCGCAGCCCAGAGCGCCATGGCCTCAACCAGGGGGGCGACATCCAGGGTGGAGTAGCTGCGGCGGAGGATCTCCACGTCCAGCTGGGCACTGCGGATGGCTTCGGCATTGCCCCGGGCCACCGCTCCCATGAGCTGGCGGGCCCGGTGGCTGAGGGCCACAGCAGGGACGGAAGCTGGGGCGATGGGAGCAGGGGTGTCGGTCGCCCTGAGGAGGGCAGGCAACAGGACCAGACAGAGGGCGAGGGCAACCCGCCGCAGCAGGCAGCCCAGTCCCTCCAGGCCCCGGCGCCTCATGACTGCGGGGCCTGCGGGGCGTCCGCCTGGGGCTTCAGGTCCATGGCCCGCATGCGGAGCTGATAAAGGACCTCCTCGAGTTCTGACGATTCCTCGACAGTCCGGGCAGCCGCCGTCTTTTCCTTGAGCACACCGATGAGGTCGATGTAGAAGCGGGCCGCCGCAGGGTTGGGCGGGGGCAGCTCCTTCATGAGTGGGTGCGGGACACCGAGGGCAAGCAGCGCCTGTTCCGCCAGCAGGTGCATCAGGGAGGTCAGGGATGCTTCTGGCATGGCGGGGCTCATGGGCTACCTCGATCGGTCCAGGGAGGATATGGGCGGAAGCCTACCACAGCCCTAATTTTCCTGCACCCTCTGTGCGCTGGCGCAGGTCCTGGGGCCCCAAGACGATAACGAGGCCGTCTTTTGACGAAAAGCACTCCTGGGAACGGCCGCCCTGTGGAACGATGAAAGTGCTTTTGGAGGAAGACCCATGCGACGCCTAACCCCTGCCCTCATGCTCCCCATGGTCTGCATGGTCCTGCCCGCGGAGTCCACCGGACGAATCGCCGGCCAGGTCCAGAACAAGGCCGGTGTTGCCGTTCCTGGAGCCAAGATCACCCTGAAGCGCCTGGACCGGAACTGGGTCAAAGAGCTGGTCTCCGACAAGAACGGCGGCTTCCTGCAGGTGGGCCTGGAGCCCCAGGAGTTCGAGTTCACAGTCAGCGCCCCGGGGTATGTCGAGCAGAAGTCCATGGTCAAGATCCCCCTGGGTGATGTGATCAAGAAGGTCGTGATCCTCCTGACCACCGAAGAGAACCGGGCCCAGGCCATCGCCAGCGGGGCCCTCAAGGCCACCGTGGTCGAGGATCCTGGTGCGGCCCTGAACGCCGAGGGCCGCGATGCCTTCAACCTGGCCATTCCCCTCTACAACGAGTCCAGGTTTGCCGAGGCCCTCCCCCTGGTGGAAAAGGCCCACAAGGCCCTCCTTGAGGCCGTTGGCAAGATGAAAGACGAGAAGGAAAAAGCCGAGCTGGGACCAGAGCTCCTCAAGGTTGAGCGGGTGCTGGGCATCTGCACGGCCCAGGCTGGGCTCATCAAGGAAGCTGCCCTGCCCTACCTCCTCAAGGCCCTGGAGCGGAACCCCAAGGACCAGCCTGTCATCGCCGGCCTCATCGCCGCCAGCAAGGCCAAGGGGGATGCGGCGGGTGAGCAGAAGTACACCGCCCTGCTCGAGACCCTCACTGGCCCCAACCCCGACACCATCTACAACAAGGGCGTGGAAGCCTTCAACAGCGGCAACACCAAGGAAGCCAAGGCCCAGTTCCTCAAGACCCTCCAGGTGGCCCCCACCTACGCCGAGGCCCACTTCCTGCTAGCCATGGTCGAGTTCAGCGACAACAACCTGCGCGGCACCAAGCAGAACCTGGAGAAGTACGTGGAGCTGGCCCCCAAGGGCAAGAACGCCGACACCGCCCGCGAGATGCTGAAGGATCCTTCCCTGAAGAAGGTCAAGTAGCCGACCGCAATCCAAAACAGCAAGGGCCCCGGTCGGGGCCCTTGCTGTTTTGGATCAGAAAAAGCTAAGTCAGCTCTAGGCTGATGGGGCAGTGGTCGGAGCCGAGCACGTTCGCATGGATTTGGGCGTCCTGCACCCGCTCCAGCAGGCCCTGGCTGGCCAGGAAGAGGTCGATCCGCCAGCCCACGTTGCGCTCGCGGGCCCCGCCCCGGGCGGTCCACCAGGAGTACAGGCCCGGTTCCCCGGGGTGGCGCTCCCGCAGGACATCCACCAGGCCCGCCGCCAGGTAGCCCTGGAAGTCGGCCCGCTCCTCCACGGTGAAGCCCGGGCTGAGGAGGTTGTCCTTGGGCCGGGCCAGATCCAGCTCACCGGGGGCCACGTTCATGTCGCCCGCCATGAGCACGTGCCGGCCAGCGGCGTGGTGGGCGGCCACCAACTTCGCCAGGTCCTGGGCGAAGGCCCGCTTAAAAGGCAGGCGCACCAGCCCCTGGGAGGCGTTGGGGAAGTAGCCCGCGAGGAACACCAGCTCCCCCCGCTGGGCAGAGATCATGCGGCCCTCGGCGTCGTAGGCCTCGATGCCCAGCCCAGGCGTGAGGGTGAAGCCCAGCTCCCGGCGGGTGAGGGTGGCCGAGCCCGCATAGCCCTTCTTGCTGCGGGCCGGGAACCAGCAGATGTCATAGGCACTCTCGAGCTGGCGGCGGACGCCCAGGTCCACCTCCTCCCACTCGGAGCGGATCTCCTGCAGGGAGAGGACATCAGGCTCGGCGGCCTCGAGCCAGTCCATGAAGCCCTTCTTGAGGACCGAGCGGAAGCCATTCACATTCCAGCTGAAAAACTTCATAGCTCCTCCACGAACCGCTCCAGGAGGCCATCGGCCTTCCAGCGCAGGCGGCCCAACAGCACGAACCCGGCCCAGCCCCGCAGGCGCCCCTCCAGACGGAGGTGAGCCCCGGTGGCGGCCTCGGTAACAGTCAGCAAGCCTTCCTCGGTGGCACCGAACCAGGTGCGGCCCCACCCCACACGCAGGCGGCCCGGTTCCGCGTCCAGTGGCCCCCAGTGGCTCAGCGTCGTCAGGCTGCGGAAGCCTCCGGGGACCGGGGCAGCCTCCAGGCGGCCCCGAATGTGCGCAAAGGGGGCATCCGTGAGGACCTCGTGCTGGAAGCTGAAGACCGGGGTCCTCACTTCACCAGGAACCCAGGCTGGGCATCGGCGGGTGGGGCGATGAGGTAGGGCTTGCTGGCATTGTCGCTGGCGGCCAGCAGCATGCCGTGGCTCTCGATGCCCATGAGCTTGCGGGGAGCCAGGTTGGCCACCACCACCACCAGGCGGTCCAGCAGGTCGGCGGGCTCGTAGGCCTTGCCGATGCCGCCCACGATGGTGCGCTGCTCGATGCCCAGGTCCACCTTCATCTTGATGAGCTTGTCGCTCTTGGGGACCCGCTCGGCTTCCAGGATCTTGCCCACGCGCAGGTCGACCTTGAAGAAGCTGTCAGCGTCCACGGTCTCGCGGATCGCCGGCACATCCAGGGTGGGCGGCACGGGTTCAGGGGCGGCCGCAGCCTCGATTTCGTTCATTTCCTTCTCCTTGTCGATGCGCTGGAAGAGTGGCTTGGGCTCGCCGATGGGGCCCTCGGCCGGACCATCCAGGGCGAAGCCGTGGAAGGTGCAGTCGGCCACCTGGGTGGCGTGGCCCAGGGCGGACCAGAGGTCCTGGGCGAGGCCCGGCATGACGGGGGCGACCAGGAGGGCCGTAGCCCGCAGGGCGCGGTAGAGGATGGCCAGCACCGCATCCAGCTTGGGGTCGTTGGCGGGGTCCTTGGCCAGCTTCCAGGGCTCGGCCCGGACGATGTAGCCGTCCAGGGCCCGGAGGTAGGTCCACAGCAGGTCGAGGGCGCCGTTGAAGTCGCTGGCCCGGGCCTTCTCCAGGTAGGCCGGGAACACCACCAGCAGCTGGTCCGCCAGCTCCTGGTCGTCCGCATCCAGGACCGACGGCAGCGGCACCACCCCGGCCCGGTAGCGCTGGATCATGCTCAGGGTCCGGGAAGCCAGATTGCCCAGCCCATTGGCGAGGTCCGCATTGAGGCGGTCGATGAAGCCCTCGTAGGTGAAACTGCGGTCGTAGCCCACCTGCATGTCCCGCATGAAGTAGAAGCGCAGGGCGTCGTTGCCAAAGTGCAGCAGCGTGTCCGGTCGGACCACATTCCCCTTGCTCTTGGACATCTTGTCGTCGCCCATGAGCCACCAGCCGTGAGCCAGGATGGTGGTGGGGAGGAACATGCCGGCGGCCATGAGGAAGGCCGGCCAGTAGACCGCATGGAAGCGGAGGATGTCCTTGCCAACCAGCTGGAGGTCTGGCGGCCAGGTATTGGCGGGACAGGCGGATAGGTAGTTCAGGAGGGCATCGAACCAGACGTAGATGACGTGCTTCTCGTCGCCGGGGACGGGGATGCCCCAGGTGATGCTGGTGCGGCTGATGGAGAGGTCCTGCAGGCCGCCCTCCACGAAGCGCTTGACCTCGTTGAAGCGGAAGTCCGGCTGCACGAACTCCGGGTGGTCCTCGAAGTGCTTCAGGAGGCGGTCCTGGTAGGCGCTGAGGCGGAAGAAGTAGGTCTCCTCCTCCAGTTCCACCAGCTGATGGGCCAGGCCCTGGGCCTGCAGCTCCTTGGCCTGCAGCTCGGTGACATAGGCCTCGTCGCTCACCGAGTAGAGCCCCTTGTAGGTGGCCTTGTAGATGTCGCCCTTGTCCAGCAGACGCTTGAAGAGGTGCTGCACCTGGGCCTTGTGGTCCTCGTCCGTGGTGCGGATGAGCCGGAAGTGGGTCATGCCCATGCGCTGCCAGAGGTCGGTGTAGTTGGCCACGACCTCGTCCGCCAGCTGCTTGGGGGTGATGCCCCGGGCCGCCGCCGCCTTCTCCACCTTCTGGCCGTGCTCATCGGTGCCTGTGAGGAAGTAGGTCTGCTCCCCCCGCATGCGGTGGTACCGGGCCAGCACATCCGCCAGCACCGTGGTGTAGGTGTGGCCGATGTGGGGACGGTCGTTGACGTAGTAGATGGGGGTGGTGATGTAGAAGGGCTTGGACACGGCGGCTCCGGACCCTCCAGTCTACAGGCCCGGAGCCCGCTCTGCGAGCCGGGCCTGGCGCTTCCAGCAGGTGCTCAGGTGGTCGTCCACCAGGCCCATGGACTGGAGGTAGGCGTACATGATGGT
>CAIMFT010000044.1 GCA_903840385.1 uncultured Holophagaceae bacterium | reverse complement strand
CTGTAGGGAAGCCCGGCGGTGGCCATGCCCTTCTGGATGGCAAGGTCCCAGTCCCAGTCGCCCCAGTAGGCGCCGGAGCCCTTGGGCCCTGCGGTGTAGGGAGCCACAAAGCGCTGCAGGATCGGGTCGAAGGGCTGGGTGCCTTCGTGCTGCTTGAAGGGCCAGATCTTGGCGTTGGGATCGCCGTAGGAGCCCTCTGCGGGGTTCAGGATGACCCGGCCATCGGCGGGCACGTTGATCCGGTCCGTCAGGCGGGTGAACTTCAGGTTGCCGTTGTACCAGACGTAGCTGGGCCGAACATTGCGGGCCCAGATCATGTCGCCGTGGATGCTGTTGTAGGTCTCCCAACCGTTCGCGTCCTCTTCCTTGTAGCCGCGCCCGTTCTTCAGCCGCCCGGCTGATGCCCAGTCCCAGTAGGTGTTGGTGGGCTGCGGGCCGCGGGCAAAGGTGGGAATGTGGCAGGTCTGGCAGGCCACCTTCTGGTAGTGGCGATTCAGGATGTAGGACTTGTGGGGCGAGTCGCTGTGGCAGGCCGCGCAGGACATCCGCGAGATGCTCTCCCCGGCGAACTTGGGTTGCTCCCGCCGCTCGGCGGGAATCACGTAGTTGGGGCCGCCCACCTTGTGCGCATCCGAGGCATGGCAGTCGATGCAGTCCATGCCCGCGCCCTGCTTGGACATGTGTACGTCCTCGCTGCGGGGGGCCTTCAGGATGGTGTCATCCAGGTCGCCGTGCTTGGTGGCGTCGCCGCCCCCGCCGAAGAAGTGGCACACGCCGCAGTTCTTCAGGTTTGGCGCGCCCACCTTCTGGGCGACTTCTGCCAGGGACACGCCGGGATTGGGCCAGCCAGCCTTCTCCTTCTCGTAGTCCCCGGTGGTGTCGTGGCAGACCAGGCAGTCCACGTTGTCCTGCTTGGTGAAGTCGAAGGACTTGTCCTTGAGTCCGTAGCCGGCATGGCAGCGGGCGCAGGCCTCGGTGTTGCCGCCAATGATGGAGATGCAGTAGTTGTTCACCAGGAGGGTGGACTTGCCGAAGCCGTCCTTGCCGTCCTTGGCGACGTTCCAGGTCCAGTGCGACGTGGCCATGACCTGCTCGGCGGCCTTCATGTGGCAGGTGAGGCAGGCCCGGGTCACGGCGGGGCCATCGCTGTCCTTGAAGGGGCCTTTGAGGATCTTGAACTTGCTGTGGTCCGCCGTCTGACGCCGGGCCTTGGCCACGTGCACGATCGTAAAGGAGCCGTGGCCGGTTGTCGGCGGGGTTGTGGGCTCCTGGGCCCGGAGCGGCAGCAGCACGAGCAGGCCCAGGAGCGCTGGCAGGGCCCACCGAAGGGAAGGCGACGGTGTTGGATTGATGCGCGTGGCTGTTTTCATCGGGGGCTCATTTCTTCGCCTGCCCTGAGCAGGCGATGACGGGGGGAGGTGGCGGGGCGGATGTCGAGGATGGGGGCGCCATCATCGGCATCCAGGCCTTCCACGTGCAGGAGCCCCTGCGCAGGGTCCAGGGTCAGGACCT
>CAIMFT010000043.1 GCA_903840385.1 uncultured Holophagaceae bacterium | reverse complement strand
TCATGGTGGCCTTGAGGTGCAGGGAGAGCAGCAGGCCCTCCTGCTTGGCGGCGTCGATCTGCTCAGCGTAGAAGGCGCGCAGGGCCTTGGCGCTCATGACGGAGCTGTCGATGATCTCGCCATCGGAGATGGCGGTCTTGGCCTTCAAGACCTTCACGGCCCCGTCAGCGCCCACGAACTCGATGCGCACGTTGGTGGCCTTGGCCACCGTCACGGAGGTCTCGGTGCCGTAGAAGTCACCGGCGGTCATGTGGGCCACGCGGGCCTTGGAGTCGGGGGCCCAGGCGCCCATGCGGTGGGGGTGCTTCTTGGCGAAGTTCTTCACGGAGAGGGGGGCGCGGCGGTCCGAGTTGCCCTCGCGCAGGACGGGGTTCACGGCGCTGCCCAGGCACTTGGCATAGCGGCCCTGGATGGCCTTTTCGGCCTCGTCCTTGGGCTGCTCAGGGTAGTCCGGCAGGTTGAAGCCCTGGCTCTGCAGCTCCTTGATGGCGGCGATGAGCTGGGGGATGGAGGCGCTGATGTTCGGGAGCTTGATGATGTTCGCTTCAGGGGTCAGGGCCAGGGCACCCATGGCGCCGAGGTTGTCCTGGATCTTCTGGGCCTCCGTGAGCTGGTCGGGGAAGTTGGCGAGGATGCGGCCCGCCAGGGAGATGTCGGAGGTCTCCACCGAGATGCCGGTGCCCTCCGTGAAGCCCTGGATAATGGGCAACAGAGAGTAGGTCGCCAATGCGGGCGCCTCGTCGATCTCGGTCCAGATAATCTTCTGGGTGGTCATGGGTTCTCCTTGTGAGGTTCCGGTCCCAAGCAGGGCCCTCGGCACCAAGGCGGCGCCCGGGGGTCCGGCGATGGGGATTCTCTCGTAGGCTCCCACACCAAATGCCTTGCGGCAATCGGCTTTCGTGGCCTAGAGGGGATTTGAAACTTCCGTCACGCTTGTCGGATCAACCCACCATCGGGATGGCCGCTCCGGAGGCGGCCCGGACCGCCCCCTTGGTCACGGCAAAGTCCATGCGGCCCAGGTTCACCCCGCCAAAGCCGACCTGGAACACCAGGGTCTCCCCCTGAGCCTGGGGCAGGCGGACCGGCGCATCCAGGAATGTGTGGCTGTGGCCGCCGATGATGGCGTCGATGCCAGCGACTTGGCCTGGCAGCAGGAGATCGCAAGGAGCAGAGCCGCCCTGGTTGTTGTGCCCCAGATGGGAGAGCACCACCACCAGGTCGACCTTTTCCACCTCCCGGAGGCGCTTGACCATGGGCTTCAGGCTCTCGTAGGGATCCTTCCAGGTGATGCCGGCATGGTTCTTGGGGTCCACCAGCCCGGCGAAGGCCACCCCGACCCCCGTGATGCCCACCCGCACCCCCGGGAACTCCCGGACGATGTAGGGCCGGACCCGCTTGGCCAGCTCTGGGGCGCCCTTGCAGTCGAAGTTGCAGTTCACAAAGGGGAAGGGGGGATTGGCGTGCTCGAGGGTCTCCATGGCGACCATGGCCTCCAGCAGCAGGCCCACGCCGTTGTCGAAGTCGTGGTTGCCCAGGGTACCGGCGTCGTAGCCCACCATGCGCATGAGCTGGTAATCGAGGCGGCCCTTGTAGCGGTTGAAGTAGGGGGTGCCCTGGAAGGTGTCCCCGGCGTCCAGCAGGAGCACCGGCCCCAGCTGGGCCCGGAGGTGCTTGACCAGGGTGGCCCGGCGGGCCACGCCCCCGAGACCGCTGATGGCGCCGTTGCCGGGGCCGAAGGGCTCGATGCGGGAGTGGGTGTCGTTGGTGTGGAGCAGGGTGATGCGGCCCCCGGCGGGCGTCGCCTCGGCCCGGAGGGGCAGGCTGCCGGCAGCAGAGGCGGCGGCAAGGGAGGCTAGGAAGGTGCGGCGTTCCATGGTCAGCTCCCTAGAGCGTGCTCAGCTTTTTGTCGCGGATGGCTTCCAGGATGGGCACGGGCACGGTGAAGCGGCCGGCTGGCGGGGGCAGCAGGTCCTTGCGGGCCTTGGCCAGGGCAGCGCACTCGTCCAGCAGCATCTGGCGCAGGGTGATGCCTGTGGTGACTGCCTTCCGCCCCTTCTTCAGGGTGGGGATGGAGTCGCCGCCGGCGTAAAGGTAGTCGGAGGTGGCCACCCGCACCGTGGCGGCGGGGTCGATGGGCTTGCCGTCCTCCCAGGTGACCGTGAGGACAGCCTTCTCCGCCGTCCCTTCCACCTTCACCAGGACCCCGGAGGAGGGCTCACCGCCCCGGCGGAGCAGGCCCTCCCGCACCACCTGGATGACCTCGGCGCCGGTCAGCTCCACCACCACCAGCTCGTTCTCGAAGGGCATGAGCTCAAAGATGTCGCCCACCTTCAGCTGGCCGGCCCGCAGGTTGGAGCGCAGGCCCCCGGAGTTCGTGATGGCGAAGCGCACCGGGGCCCCGATGGCCCCCTGGGCGGCCAACCGCATGACATCGGCGACCCAGTAGCCCAGGAGGTTCTCCTCGCCCCGGCGTCCGCGGAACACACCTTGGGGAGCGTTCACCAGCGGCTGCCCGAAGCTGGCCTTGATCTCCTCAGCCAGGGGGGCAATGACCTTCTGGATGGCAGGATCCTCGGCGAAGAGGGGACCGACAGGGATGACCTGGGCCTTGACCGTGGCCTGGGCCCCGAGGGGCAGGACAGCCAGGAGGGCCGCGAGCAGGAAGGGGGCGGACCTAGGCTTCATCGGCGGCTTCCTCAAGGACGATGCGGGCGCCCCGCACGGTGCGGTCGTGGCGCCAGTAGAGGGCGGCGGCACGCAGCAGCCAGCCCATGATCCAGCCGTTCAGCAGGGTGACCAGCACCTGGAGCAGGAGGAAGGTCCAGACCCGCAGGGAGGTGCCACCGCCCATGCGCCAGGCCAGGAGGAGCACCAGGAAGGGCGGAATGGCGCGGGCGGCGGCACCGCCCAGGGCCAGCGCCCCCCACTGCACGGGGTGGGACCAGAGGGCCAGGAAGGCATCCTTCAGGTGGCGGCGCCAGCCGGCATGGAGGCGCTCGGTCCAGCCCAGGCGGCAGAGCCACCACTGGATGTTCAGAGCTGCGATGAAGGCCATCCACACCAGGGGGCGGCCAATGAAGGCGGTCCAGCCCAGGCCGGTGATGCCGAGGCGGCCCAGATAGGCGAGGCTGGCGTCCAGGCCCCAGGCCACCAGGCCCAGGGGCAGGACGCCGATGAGCAGCGTGTCCAGGGCCCCCAGCAGCCAGGGTCCCAGGGTGGCGCGAGTGCCAGCGGTCTCAGCCTGGAGGCGCCAGCCGCACCACAGCACGATGATCAGGCCCATGCCGAAGAGGTGGACCGTCGGGGAGTTGGTCAGGCGGTGCTGGATGCCCCCGTTCTGCCAGAGCTCCCAGATGTCCCGGGCGCTCAGCTGTTCGCCCCAGTGGGTGGGCAGGGCGCTCCAGCCGGCGGCCCGGCGGAGGTGGCCGGCCCAGCCCAGGGCAGGCCCCGTGACCACCAGGACCCAGCCCAGCATCAGGCCCCAGCCCCAGCGCCCCAGGCCGCCGGGGAGGGCGACCTGCAGGAAGCTCCACGGCGCGCGGGGCGCCTGGGGGTCCTCCGTGTGGATGGTGGTGGGGCGGGCCTCGGGATCCATGGTTCGTCCGAAAAATGCGCTGTCCCATCAAACCACACTTCGAGCCCCCTCACTTGACAGGAACCAGCCCCTCAGGCTTTCATCGAAGGCATGGCGCTGCTCTCCCTGACCCCCTGCCGGGGCCCCCAAGTTGGGGCTTGGCGGTGGCGTGTCGGCTTGGACGGCTCCCTGCGCGCGGCCTAGCGGCCATCGCCCCCCTGGACCTTCCAAGCCCGACCCCACGGTCGGGCTTTTTCGTATCTGGATACCCCATGACCTCCGACACCCTGCACCTGATCCGCCACCCGCTGCCCGCGGACCTGCTCACGCCCCTGGCGGCCTACCTCGCCCTGCGCCCCGCCGGAGCCAGCCTCCTGCTGGAGTCCTGTGACCAGGGGGAGCGGGTCGGCCGCCACAGCTTCGTCCTGCTCGAAGGTGAAGCCCAGTGCCGCCTGGAGGCCCCCGCCACTGGGTGGGTACCGGCCCTGCGGGAGCTGGCGGGACCGCCCCCGGCGGACACGCTGCACGATCCGGGTGCCGCGTTACCGGCCCGCCGGGAGCCGCTGCCTGTGGGCGTGGGCTGCGCTGGCTACCTGGGCTTCGAGGCCATGGGTGCTGCCGAGCCCACCCTGCGCCTCCCCGCCAAGAACAGCCTGGGCCTGCCGGGGCTGTGGGTGCGCCGCTTCGACACCGCCCTGGTCTTCGACAACCTGCACCAGGTGGCCGAGCTCCAGACCCTCGATGCCGATCCCGAGCATGGCTACGCCCGGCTCCGCAAGCTGCGGGCCCTGCTCCTGGCGGGGGTGGGCGACCCCGGCCCCTCCGAGGCCCGGCCCGCCGCCATCCCCCAGATCACCCAGGAGGCCTTCGAGACCACCGTCCGCCAGGCCCAGGAGCTGATCCTCGATGGCGACGTCTATCAGCTGGTACCCAGCCAGCGCTTCCGCATCGAGGATCCGCCCACACCCTTGGAAGCCTACCGCCGCCTCCGCCGCCTCAATCCCAGCCCCTATGGCTTCCTCCTGGAGTGGGACGACTTCGCCCTGGTGGGGGCTTCCCCGGAGATGCTGGTGCGGGTAAATGGGAGCGAGGCCGAGACCCTGCCCATCGCCGGGACCGTGCCCCGGGGCGCCAGCGCTGAGGAGGATGCGGAGCGCTTCCAGGCCCTCAAGCGCGATCCCAAGGAGCTGGCCGAGCACCAGATGCTGGTGGACCTGGCGCGCAACGACCTGGGCCGGGTGGCGGTGCCCGGTGGGGTGCGGGTGGAACTGCCCCTGGCCCTCCAGCGCACCAGCCATGTGCTGCACCTGACCACCACCGTGAAGGCCGTGCTCAAGCCCGGGGTGGATGCCCTGGATGTCCTGGAGGCAGCCTTCCCCGCTGGGACGGTGAGCGGGGCCCCCAAGCTACGAGCCTGCCAGCGCATCGCTGAGATGGAGGGCGAGGTGCGCGGCCCCTACGGTGGTGTGCTGCTGCGCCTCGGAGCGGATGGGGTGCTGGACACGGCCCTGATCCTCCGCACGGCCGTCTACACCGGAGGCGCCGCCCACATCCAGGCCGGAGCCGGGGTGGTGCGCGCCTCCAACCCCACCTCCGAGTTCTTCGAAACCCTGCACAAGCTCGGCGCCATCGCCCAGGCCCTGGGCGTGCGTCTCCCCGGAGCCGCCCGATGATCCTGCTGATCGACGCCCTCGACTCCTTCACCTACAACCTGGTCCAGGCCTTCGAGACCCTGGGTGCGCCCGTGCGGGTGGTGCGCCACGACGCCATCACCCTGGGGGAGGCCATGGCCCTGGCCCCTCTGGCTGTGGTGCTCTCGCCCGGTCCCGGGCACCCCACGGAGAGCCCCGCTCACATGGCCCTGGGCGAGTCCGAGTGGGCCGTGCCCATGCTGGGCGTCTGCCTCGGCCACCAGGCCCTCGCCGCCGCCTCCGGGGGCAAGGTCGTCCGCGCCCGGGAGCCCCTCCATGGCGAGGCGACCCCCCTGGACCACGATGGGACTGGGCTCTTCCAGGGCCTTGCCCCGGGCCTGCCTGTGGGCCGCTACCACAGCCTCATCGCCGATGCGGACACGCTGCCCCCCTGCTGGCGCATCACCGGCCGCAGCACCGGTGGTGAAGTGATGGCCATGGTGCATCGCAGCCTGCCCCGCTGGGGCGTGCAGTTCCATCCCGAGAGCATCCTCACCCCCGACGGCCCCGCCATGCTTGCCAACTTCCTCCGCCTCGCCAAGGACGCCCAGCCATGACCCTGCTGACCACCCACAACCCCATCCGCCCCCTGCCGGAGGCCACCGCCTCCGAGCTCATGAAGATCTTCATCGACCAGGACACCGATGCCCTGCTGGTGGGTGCCTGCCTGGCCCTGCTGGCCCAGCGGGTGCCGGAGGCCCATGAGCTGGCGGCCTTCGCCGAGGCCCTGTCCGAGGTTGCCGTGCCCTTCGCGGGAGTCCCCGAGGGCGCCCTCGACACCTGCGGCACCGGCGGGGATGGCTCCTCCACTGCCAACCTCAGCACCCTGGCTGCCCTCCTGCTGGCCCATATGGGCGTGCCCATCGTCAAGCACGGCAACCGTGCCGCCACCAGCCTCTGCGGCAGTGCGGACCTGCTGGAGGCCCTGGGCTACGACCTGGCCCGCCCGGCGGCAGACCTGGCGGCGGACCTCCACCACCGGGGCTTCGCCTTTCTCTTCGCCCCGGCCTATCACCCCCTCCTGGGGCGCCTGCGGGAGATCCGCCGGCGCCTGGGCATTCCCACGATCTTCAACCAGCTGGGACCTCTCCTGAACCCTGGTCGGCCACCCCTGCAGCTGCTGGGAGTGGCCCGCGAGGACATGCTGGCCCCCATGGCCGGGGCCCTGGCCCAGCGCCCGGGCCTGCAGCGGGCCTTCGTGGTCCACGGCAAGGATGCGGAAGGGAAGGGGCTGGACGAGGCCTCCATCGAAGGACCCACCACCCTGGTTGCCGTGACCGACGGTCGGCTGGCGCCGCCCCAGGTGCTGGTCCCCCGGGAGCTGGGCATCGCCCCCCCGACCCGCCATGCCCTGCGGGTGGCGGACCGGGCCGAGGCGCTGGCCGTGGCCAAGGGCCTCTTCGGCGGCACCGCCCACGCAGACTTCCGGCCTGCTGTGGCGGATGCGGTGGCACTCCAGGCGGCCCTGGGCTGCCACCTGCATCGGAGCCTTGGGCTGGAGGGCCTCGCCGACACCTACCGGGAGTGCCGCGCGGTCCTCAATCAGGGCTTCCCGCTGCCCCTGCCGACCCCCGGAGAGGCCCGCTGATGACCCTGCTTCCGGACCCTGCCGAGCTGGTGGCCACCACGGGCCTGCCTGCGACGTCGCACCTGCAGCGGGTGCTGGTGTCTGAGCTGGCACGCATACCCCTGCTGCCGGTGATGGCTTCGCCTCCTACCGCAAGCGGCGCAGCCCCCTTCGAGGCGGCGCTGCGCCGGGATGCTGCGGCTCGGGGCGGCGCCATCATCGCCGAGTACAAGCAGGCCTCCCCCAGTCTCGGTCCCTTTGCGGCGGGTACCCCGTTGCTGCCCCACCTGGAGGCCTACCGACAGGGGGGTGCCTCGGCCTTCTCGATCCTCACCGAGCCCGCCCTCTTTCGCGGTTCGGCCCAGGACCTGACCCGCGCCACGGCTCTTGGTGTGCCCTGCCTCTACAAGGGCTTCGTGCTCTCGGCGGGGCAGCTGGACGAGGCCGCCACCGCTGGAGCCCAGGCCGTGCTGCTCATCGCCCGGGTGCTGAAGGGACACACGGCGGCCTTCGCCGATGCGGCCCGCGCCCGGGGTCTGGAGCCCCTGGTGGAGCTCCACGACCTCACTGAGGCCGGCTACGCCCAGGCCAGCGGGGCGCGCCTGGTGGGCATCAACGCCCGGGACCTCTCCACCTTCACCCTGGGCCTGCCCACGGCGGCGCCCCTGCGGGAGGCCTTCCCCGAGGCGGTGCTCATCCGCGAGTCCGGCCTCGCCACCCCCGAGGACGCCCAGGCCGCCCTCCGGGCCGGCTTCGATGCGGTGCTCATCGGCGAGGCCCTCATGCGTAGTGCCGACCCCGCTGCCTTCCTGGCCCGCATCCTCGCGGGCCTCGGCCAGGGGGCTCTGTGACCCTCCTGGCCAAGGTCTGCGGCCTCACGCACCCCGACGATGCGGCCCACGCCGCAGGGCAGGGGGCGGACCTGCTGGGCTTCGTCTGCCATCCGCCCAGCCCCCGCCACTGCGCCGACCTGACGGTGGCTGGCCCCTTCCTGGACCGGGCGGTGCTGGTGATGGTGGCCGATGACGCCAACTTGATCCTTGCCGAGGCCCGCCGCCACGGCTTCCGCAAGGTCCAACCCCACCTCCCCCGGGCGGTGCGGGCGGCGGGTGTACACCTGCTCCGGGCCGCTGGGTTGTTCGTGCTGCTGCCCTGGGCGGATGAGGCAGGCCAGGCGCCCCTTGCCGCCGACCTCTACCTCTGGGAGCCCAGCCCTGCCGCCACCGGCGTGCCCGGTGGCTCGGGACAGGCCCATGCCATGGGCTTCCCGCCGCCCGGTGCCTTCCTGCTGGCGGGAGGCCTCGATGGGGACACCCTCCTGGCCCGGGTGGCGGCCCTCCCGCTCGAGGCTCGCACCCACCTGGCAGGGGCCGACGCCGCCAGCCGCCTGGAGGCTGCACCCGGCCGCAAGGATCCTTCGAAAGTCGCAGCCTTCACTCACTGCGTGCACGGACTGGAGCTGTCATGACCTCTGGCTTTACCCTCCCCTCCCGCTTTGGCCGCCAGGGCCTCGGGGGCTGCTACGCCCCGGAGACCTTGCTGCAGCCCCTCCTGGATCTGGAGGCGGCCTTCGTGGCCGCAGCCAGCGATCCAGCCTTCCAGGCCGAACTGAAAGCGGAGCTGCGCCAATTCGTCGGCCGGCCCACACCCCTCACGCCGGCCCCCCGCCTGGCGGCGGTCCTGGGCCTGCGGAGCCTCTATCTCAAGCGCGAGGACCTCACCCACACCGGGGCCCACAAGATCAACAACGCCCTGGCTCAGGCCCTGCTGGCCCGGCGCATGGGCAAGACCGAGATCATCGCCGAGACCGGGGCCGGCCAGCACGGTGTGGCCACCGCCGCCGCCTGCGCCCGGTTGGGGCTCTCCTGCACGGTCTACATGGGCGTGACAGACATGGCCCGGCAGGCGCCAAATGTGGCCAGGATGCGCCTCTTCGGGGCCAAGGTCGAGCCCGTCGAGGCGGGGCAGGGCACCCTCAAAGAAGCTGTGAACGAGGCCCTCCGGGCCTGGGCTGGGAACTGCAACAAGGCCCACTACATCCTGGGTTCGGCCCTGGGTCCCCATCCGTTTCCGACCCTGGTGCGCACCTTCCAGACCGTCATTGGCGAAGAGGCCAGGGCCCAGGCCCTGGAGCAGTGCGGCACCCTGCCGGAGGTGGTGCTGGCCTGCGCTGGCGGTGGCAGCAACGGCCTGGGTCTGCTGGTGCCCTTTCTGCAAGATCCTCTGCGCCGCATCGCCGTTGAGGCCGGCGGCCACGGCGCAGGCCTGGGTGAGCATGCGGCCCGGCTGGATGGGGGCCGCATGGGCGTCCTCCATGGCTGCCGCACCCTGCTCCTGCAGGACGACCATGGCCACACGGCGGAGACCGCCAGCATCAGCGCCGGCCTGGACTACCCGGCCCTGGGGCCGGAGCTGGCAGCCCTGATTCTGGATGGCCACGTGGAGGTGCGGCGGGCCTCGGACGAGGAAGCCCTCGAGGGCGCCCGCCTCCTCTGCGAGGCCGAGGGCATTCTGCCGGCCCTGGAGAGCAGCCACGCCCTGGCGGTGCTGCCGGCCCTGGCCCGGGAGGGCGTCAGCAGTGTCCTGCTGGGCCTCAGCGGCCGTGGCGACAAGGACCTCTCCACCTACCAGGCCCGCGCTGGAGTATCGGCATGACCACCCCGAGGACGCTCATGAACCCGCTGCTGCCCTTCATCATGGCTGGCGATCCCTCCCTGGAGGCCCTGCCTGGCATCCTCTCTGCCGCCCGAGCCTTGGGCCTCGAGGCCATGGAGCTGGGCCTGCCCCACTCTGATCCCATTGCCGATGGGCCGGTGCTCCAGGCGGCGGCGCACCGGGCCATCCAGCGGGGGGCCACGCCGCGCCGGGTGCTGGAGTCGCTGGCGGGCCTGACCGACAGCCCCGACCTCATCCTGTTCACCTACGTGAACCCGCTCCTCCAACTGGGCACCGAGGCCCTCCTGCGCCTGCTGGCACCCACCCCGGTCAAGGCCCTCCTGGTGGTGGACCTGCCTTTTGGCGAGGAGCCGGCCTTCGAGGCGGACCTGCGGGCGGCGGGCTATCCCATGGTGCCCCTGCTGACGCCCACCACCACCCTGGACCGGGCCCGGGGGATCCTTTCGGATCGGCCTGATCCCGGGCCGGAAGCGCCCTTCGCCCAGCGCTTCGCCTACGTGGTGGCCCGCCTCGGTGTGACTGGTACCGGGCAGGGGACCGATCTGTCCCCTGTGGCCAGTCGGGTGGCCGACTTGCAGTCCCTTGGGGATCGGCCCCTGGCCGTGGGCTTCGGTCTCTCTGACGCTGCCAGCCTTGCGGCGATCCGGGCCCTGGGAGCGACCCCCATCGTGGGCTCAGCCCTGGTCCAGGAGTTGGCTTCAGGGCTGGATCTGCGCACCGCCCTGCTTCCACGCTGGACACCAGCGACCTAAGCGGGGTATGAAATTCGAAGGATTTGCAGGGGATGGTTGCACATGTCGCCTGTTTTGGTATCGTGGGTCATCTTCCTCTTTACCGTATCGGCTGGAGACAGCCACTCACCCCGGGACCCCGGGACAGGAGCCATGCGCTTATGAGCCATCGTTCACGCCTCACCTTCACTGCGCTGACCCTGGTCGCCGCCGCCGCCCTCGCCCCCCAGGCCCAGGCCGCGGGCTTCCAGCTCAGGGAACAGAGCCCGAGTGCGCTGGGCAATGCCTTTGCCGGCATCAGCGCCGGGGGCAGCGACATCAGCTCGCTCTTCTTCAACCCTGCCGTCCTGACCCAGTATGAAGGCACCACCTTCTCCTTCGGTGCCACCTACGTGGGCATCAGTGCCAAGTTCACTGACGCCTCGGCCAGCCGCACCCCGGTGCTTCAGGGCCTGGGCTTCTTCTCCGCCCCGATCACGGGTGCCAACCTGAGCCCCATCTCCGGTGCTTCCACCACCAGCAACGCTGCTGTCCCGGCGGCGCTGCCTGAGTTCAACATCGCCTACAGCCTCTCCAAGGATGTGAAGGTCGGCCTCTCGGTGAACGTGCCCTTCGGCCTCACCACCGAGTACGACGCCAACTGGATCGGCCGCTATCACGCCCTGAAGTCCGACCTGAAGACCATCGACGTGGCCCCCAGCATCGCCTTCCGCCTGGAGGACGGCTGGACTGTCGGTGTCGCCTTCGTGGTGCGCAAGGCCGACGCTGAGCTCTCCAACGGCGTGGACTTCGGCACCGCCCTGGCCCTTAAGGTCGGCGGCGCCCTCGCCGCTGCGGGCCTCTCCACTGTGTCGCCCTCCCCCAGCACCCTGCAGAACAGCCCTGTGGCCACCATCGCCATGGGCGCCCCCAGCGCCGTGCTCGGCACCCCTGGCTACGCCACCCCCGGCGCCTGGGACGGCACCGCCGGCCTCAAGGGCAGCGGCTGGGGCTACGGCTGGAAGGCCGGCGCCACCTACCAGATCCCTGACCTGCGCATCGGCCTGGCCTATCACGCTGCCATGCACATGAACCTGAAGGGTGATGCCTCCTTCGTCTACCCCACCACCATCCCCTCCACGGATCTGGCAGCGCTCAACGCTGCCGGGCTCAAGAATGGCGGCGGCTCCGCCGACCTGAACCTCCCCGCAACGGCCTCCGTCGGCATCGACTGGCAGGTGGCCCCCGACATCTCCGTCCAGTCGGAAGTGGCTCGCACCACCTGGTCCCGCTTCCGCGAACTGCGCGTGAAGTTCGACTCCGGTGCGCCGGACTCCATCACGGATGAGAGCTGGCAGGACAGCACCTTTGTCTCTGTGGGTACCACCTGGAAGGTGGGCTCCCAGTGGACCCTCCGCGCCGGCCTGGCCCTCGACAAGAGCGCCGTGGACGATGCTCACCGCACGCCCCGCATCCCCGACAATGACCGTCAGTGGGCCTCTGTGGGCGCCTCCTATGTCCTCTCCAAGAAGGTGACCCTGGACGTGGGCTACACCTACCTGCGGGTGGGCGATGGCAAGGTCATGCTCTCCCCCGGGACCAGCCCCTACGACATCAGCGCCACCCGGGGCAGCCTCAATGGTTCCATCCAGGCCAAGATCAGCCTGCTAGGCGCTTCCATCCGCTACAACTTCTAGCGCTTGGCGAAGACAAAAGAGGAGCCCGGCTTGCCGGGCTCCTCTTTTGTCTCTGTAGCAAAAAGAACAACAAAAGGGCAGCTCAGTCGCCCGAGCCGTCGTCCGGCAGGGGGTCCAGGGCCTCTAGGCGGAGGGTCGGGGGTGCGGCCAGATAGACATCCGGGGCCTCTTCCTGGAGGTGACGGCGGGTGCGCTCCATGAGCGAGTCCAGCTCCCGCAGGAAGGTGAGCCGCTCGCGCTTCAGAGCCCGCAGTTGCACCTCGAGCCCCACTACCTGCTCCTGGGCCTCCCGCATCACCTCTTCGGCCCGGAACTGGCCCTCCCGGATGAGCAGGTCCCGCTCGCGGTTGGCCCCCTCCAGCACATCCTCGCGGGTGCGCTGGGCCTGGAGGAGGGTCTCGCGGAAGATGCGGTCCTGGTCCTGGTACTGGCGCAGGCGCTCCCGGCTGTCCAGCACCTCTTCCTTCAGCTTCTGGTTCTCGGCCAGGACCTCTTCCCACTCGCCGGCCACCTCGTGGAGGAAGGTCCGCACCTCTGCTTCCTCGAGGCCCCGGAAGGCCTTCTCAAACTCCCGGCGCTGGATGTCGAGCGGTGTGTACTTCATGGCACCCCCTTAGGAGGTCAGAGCCCGCAGGAACACCCGCTGGACCAGGCCGAGCAGCAGGACGGCAATGAGGATGTCGAGGCTGAAGCCGCCGATGGGGGGCACCAGGGCCCGGATGGGATGCAGGATGGGTTCCGTCACGGTGTGCAGGAGGCGCACCCAGCGGTTGCGGGGATCAATGGGAAACCAGGAGATGATGGCGGCAGCCAGCAGCAGGTAGATGAGGACATCCACGGCGTGGTAGGCGATGGTGAAGAGAAGGGGCATGGGCAGGATCCCTGGAATCCGTTCATCATAGCGGGGAGTGAGGCTTTCACATGCGGATCGGAATTTCCTGCTACAGCACCTTCGGCGGCTCGGGCGTCGTGGCCACCGAGGTGGGCAAGGCCCTGGCCGTCCGGGGCCACGAGGTCCACATCCTCAGCCCCAGCCTCCCGCCCCGTCTGGTGGGCTTCGAGGACCGCCTCTGCTTCCACGAGGTCCGGGCCTCGCCCTATCCCCTCTTCGAGGACGCCCCCTACTCCATTGCCCTGGGCTCCAAGATGGCCGACGTGGCCGAGCACCACGGCCTGGACATCCTCCACGCCCACTACGCCATCCCCCACGCCATGGCCGCCCTCCTGGCTCGCATGGCCCTCCCGCACCTGAAGGTGGTGACCACCCTCCACGGCACGGACATCACGGTGGTGGGCAGCGACCCCAGCTACCTCCCCATGGTGAAGATGGCCATCCGGGAGAGCGACGGCGTCACGGCCGTCTCGGACTACCTGCGGGAGGAGACCATCCGCACCTTTGGGGTGGACCGGCACATCGATGTCATCGGCAACTTCGTGGAGCCCCCGGGCCCCGAGCGCCCCGACTGCCGCGCCTGGCTGGCCCCCAAGGCCGCCTTCGTCCTGACCCACATCTCCAACTTCCGCCCGGTCAAGCGGGTCATGGATGTCATCAAGATCTTCGAGCGCGTCCGCACCGAGGTACCCGTCCGCCTGGTCATGGTGGGGGATGGCCCCGACCGGGTGGAGGCCGAGGCCTACTGCCGGGAGCGGGGCCTGGCGGCGGAGGTGCGGTTCACCGGCAAGCAGCTGGACATCGGTACCGTGCTGGCCTGCTCCGACCTCTTCCTGCTGCCGAGCGCCACTGAGAGCTTTGGCCTGGCTGCCCTGGAGGCCATGGGCCACCGGGTGCCGGTCATCGCCAGCAGGGTGGGGGGGCTGCCGGAGGTGGTCCGCCATGGGGTGGATGGTTTCCTGGAACCCCTGGGGGACACCGAGGCCATGGCCCTGTCTGCCCTCCGCCTGCTCAAGGACGATGACCTGCGGCGGCGCATGGGTGACTCCGCCCGGGAGCGGGCCCTGGATACCTTCGCCGAAGGTCCCATCATCGATCAGTACGAGGCCCTCTACCGCCGGGTCCTGGGCGGTTGAGGAGTTGAAGTTTCACTAGTAAGTAATCGATTGGAAAGCTCTTGTGAAGCTAATTCAGGGGGCACCCATGGTGCCTTCAGAGCTTCGGTCTGGCAGGTCGGGCAGTGGCCCTGGCAGTCCGTGCCGCAGGCCGTCCCGGGTCGGGTCTTCTGGGGCGCTGCGGAGTGAGGTTCGGGCATCAGCCATGATCCCACAGGGCCCCCTCAAGATCCTTCGGACCCTGGCTGCATCAGGTTCGCCCGTCGGTGCATCCACTGGGCCAGGACGGTCAGGGCCACCCCTGCCAGGGCAGCCGTCAGCCAGAAGCTGCGCACCCGGGAGAAGTCGTAGGCCTGGCTGGCACCGATCAGCTGGCCCCGGCCGATGAGCCACCCGCTCACCATGTCCTGGAGCCCGGCCCCCACGTAGCTGGCGATGCCCACCACCCCCAGGGCTGTGCCGGCAGCGGCCTTGGGCACGCTGTCCACCGCCATCAGGCCACCCAGCAGGCAGACCAGGGAGCCGATGGCCAGGCCAAAGCCCACCATGGCCGCCACATCCAGGGCCTTGGGGCCGTGGGGAACCCCCAGCATCAGCAGCAGGGAGGCGGCATTCAAGACCCCGAAGAGCAGGGCGGGGCGGGTGCGATCCCCCCCGAAAAAGGCATCCGAGAGCCACCCGGAGGCCACCGTACCCACCACCCCGAACACCGAGCTGACGCCCACCAGACCGCCAGCCTCCACCAGGGAGTAGCCCTTGGCGTGGTGGAAGTAGAAGATCCCCCAGCTGTTCACGGCATAGCGGGTGATGTACATGCAGGCGCTGGCCAGGGCGATGCACCACACCAGGGGGTTGCGCAGAACCTGGGCCTGGGTGGGGGTGAGACCACCGGTGCGGGGCGCGGTCTCCAGCGGGACGCCATCGTCCCCTGGGCGATCCCGGAAGAGGACGAGGATGAGGACGACCCCAAAGGCTCCTACAAGGGCGCTGCCGAGAAAGCCCCCGCGCCAGCCCCAAGCCACCACCACCAGGGAGGTCAGCACAAAGGTGAGGCCCTCGCCGATGTTGTGGGCGGCACTCCACAGGCCGTAGAAGGTGCCGCGCTGGCGGGGCTCGAACCAGCGGGTGAGGCCCACTACGCAGGCCGGGGCGCCCATGGACTGGAACCACCCATTGAGGCCCCAGACCGCCGCAAAGAGGGCAAAGCCCAGCCACCCGCCCGCTACCCCCAGGAGGAGGTTCAGCGCCGCTGAGCCCGCCAGCCCCAGGGCCAGCATCTTGCGGAGGCTCAGGCGGTCCGCCAGCACCCCGTTGGTGAACTTGCCCACTGCATTGGCGTAAAAGAGGGCCGACCCCGCCAGCCCGATCTGGGCCGGCGTGAGGACGTGCTCCGCCACCAGGGGTGCCTTCACCACGGAGAGACTGAGGCGGCAGACGTAGTAGAGGCCGTAGCCGAAGGTGGCCCCGGCCAGGACCAGCCACTGGCGTGCAGAGATCTCCCGCCAGGCAAAGCCCTTCACAGGGGGCCTCCGGCGGGGGTAGGAATGGACTGCGTGAAGGCGGGCAGGGGCATGCTCCTAAGCCTGAGCCATGGCCGAACGCTCGTGGAAAGAATTTCATTTTTGGAGGGGCATTGCCGATACCCAGGTATGGATTCGAACTACAGTGCCTCGGTGAAGGCCCCCATTGATCGAAGAGACGCGCGCCGGATCATTGTCGGGCCCGACTTTGGCATCTCCTTCACCCTGAAGGGGAGTGCCTTTGGGCAGGTGCGGATCGCCAATCTCAGCGCCGAAGGTTGCTTCGCCTTCGTGCGGAAGCAAGAGGCCGGACTCTTTAAGCGGGGGGCCGTGCTGGAGTGCCTCCTATTGCTGCACCCCGACCTGCCCAAGACTCCCGTCCTGGCCGAGGTGTGCCATGTGCTGGGCGGAACCCCCGCCGAGCCCCTGGAGATGGTCGGCATCGGCATCCACTTCCTGAACATGGATGACCCCTCCCGGAAGCTCCTGGACGCCTGGGTGGATGCCGCCATGGCGTCGCTGTAGTGGGTGGTCCGCCACTGCTTCTCGGCATGGCTTCGATGAAGGCCGAGGTGTAGCGATCAGCGACTCGAACTGGCGCGTGGCTGGCCACGGCCGCGGGCGCTGCGCAGGCCCCACTGGGGCCTTGCTCGCTGCGGCCTACCTGGCCGCCACTGCTTCTCGGCATGGCTTCGATGAAGGCCGAGGTGTAGCGATCAGCGACTCGAACTGGCGCGTGGCACCATCCGACCGCACCGAAGGGAAGGGAGGATAGGACGGAATCGCCAAAGGCGATTGCCGCCCCGAAGGGGCGAGGACCGGAGGTCCGAGTCAGGCCACGGCCGCGGGCGCTGCGCAGGCCCCACTGGGGCCTTGCTCGCTGCGGCCTACCT
>CAIMFT010000042.1 GCA_903840385.1 uncultured Holophagaceae bacterium | reverse complement strand
GTCTGTTCAATGACGCGTTCGAGCGCATCGGCCCAGTGCGCACCTTCGCCCAGCAGGCGCCGGATCATCTGGTCGGTTTCGACGCGCTCACGCAGACTGTCGGCGAGTTGCAGATTGGAATCGAGCAGGCCGCGAATATCGTTCTGCGTACGCGCCGTGGCATGCAGGACCTCCCGGTTGTTGTTGCGCAATTCCTCATACAGCAATTGCCACTCCGCCGCTTCGTCGCGTTTGCGCAGGTCATTGGCAAGTTGCTGATTGGATTCCACCAATGCCCGAATTCCGAGCTGCGTTTGAGCCGAATCCTGCAAAATGCCCTGGTAGTTGCTGCGCAGCTCTTCAAACAAGGTACGCCATTGCGTGGCTTCGCGCACGGCAATATCCAGATGGTCCTGGTAGGTGCGGGTCTCCGCCAGTTGCAGAAAGACATCAGCGCGGCGTATCGTGTTTCTTAAATTGACAATCACTTTCATGGCGCCGCGCCGGATCATCAGACACAGGTAGCTCAGGAACAGCGATCCGAGCAGACCGAAGAGTGAAGCGGTGAAGGCCGTTCCCATGCTGCGCATCGGATCCCTGAGTCGCTGCACCAGGTCGCCAAAAAGAACACCGAGATTTTCATTGCCGCCAAACGTCAAGCTGCTGATGAGGCGTGCGATGTCTTCGATGGCGCCGAGCAAGCCGATAAAAGTTCCCAGCAGACCCAGCCCAACCAGGGTGCCGCTGACGAAAGTGGCCACCGCCACCGTAGCGAACAAACGACCTTCAGCAACCTCAAGTTCGCTGCCGAGCGCTTCCTTGTAGATGTCGGAGACACGGTTGCGACTGCCGCTAAGCAGGTTGTAGACACCTGCAACCGCAGACTTGCGGTCCAGCGTGGGCCAGAGCGCCTTGTGCAACTTTTCATCGCCATGCTCCCATGCGTAGGTCCAGCGCAGTTCGCGGCTGATTTTCCAGGTTGCCAGCAGCGTAAACGCCAAACCTAAGCCCATTACTGCAAAGATGGTCCACAGCAGTTCGGGCGTGGGCATCATGGCAATCAAATTGGCGATGGCAGCCCGAAACCGGTAGGCCAGCGCAGCGGCCAGAACGAGCGGAATCAGCACGCTGGCCCAAAGGTTTTTACTGTCAGTATTCTTCATATCCGCCTCTTGCTCATTTCTAGTCTTTGCGAAGATAGACCCGCATCACCGCGTCGTTACCCACCACCCCACCACTCTCCATACGCAACGTAATCGAGAGTGGCCGGATACCGGCCTCCAGCATCAAATCGCGCACAGACATGGCCCGGGAGTAGGCATTTCGGCGCTCGTCGGCCAGCGAGGTGTCAGTGGCAATGTGTAATTCATAGGCCTGCCCGGGCTGCGCCGCATCAATCTCGCGCAACTTCGCGATCAACGCAGAACGCTTGTCGTCCGGTACAGCGACCGTTTGGTTGTTAAAGATGACTGAAACCAGCGCCTTGGAGTTCACATCCTGTGTCACTCTGACGTCGCCAGCAGCAATAGGTTTAACTCCGGTCTTGGGCGCAACCCGCGGCGCGTCCTTCTCGGCTGGGGTGGTATTGGCCGCCTGTGCTGCCCTCTGCCGCTCCAACGCCTGATAGTCCAGCAACTTCTTTTCAGCCGTCTGGCGCGCCAGCAGGTCCTTCTCATGCGTGGACTGGCCCTGGCCTAGAACAAAGACGGCAATCGTCAGCACCATGGTCAG
>CAIMFT010000041.1 GCA_903840385.1 uncultured Holophagaceae bacterium | reverse complement strand
CTCGCGGAGGGCGGGGTCCACCACCGCACTGGGGGCTTCCTCCACCACCTTCTGGTGCCGCCGCTGGAGGCTGCACTCGCGCTCGCCGAGGAAGACGCCGCCGCCCTCGCCGTCGCCGAAGACCTGCACCTCGATGTGCCGGGGCGCCGCCAGGTAGCGCTCCACGAAGACGGTGGCGTCCCCGAAGCCCGCCAGGGCCTCACTGGCGGCCTGTCGGATGGCTTCGGGCAGGGCGGCCAGTTCCTGGACCACCCGCATGCCGCGCCCGCCACCGCCGCCACTGGCCTTCACCAGGAAGGGCGCCTTCAGGCCACGGGCTTCGAGCTCTGGTCCCCAGGCTGAGGGGTCCACAGCAGCCAGCTCGTGGGAGAGCAGGGCCGGCAGGGTGGGCACGCCACAGCCCTGGGCCAGCCGCTTGGCGGACTCCTTGCCGCCCAGGGCGCGCATGGTCTCAGGGCGAGGCCCCACGAAGGCGATGCCGGCGGCTTCCACAGCCTCGGCGAACTCGGCGTTCTCGGAGAGGAACCCGTAGCCCGGATGGACCAGGGTGGCGCCCCACTCCCGGGCAGCGGCGACGATCTCAGCGCCCGCCAGGAAGCTCGATACTTCCAGCACCGCGTCGGCTTCCTTGCGGATGCAGGCATCCCGGTCCTCGGGCGTGCTGATGATGGCCACGGCCAGACCCCGCTCCCGTCCGGCCCGCAGGACCCGGCGGGCGATCTCGCCCCGGTTGGCAATGAGCAGTCGACCCGTCATCACAGTTTTCCTTCAGAGGTGGGGAGACCAGCCAGCCAAGGCACCGGCTGCTTGGCCAGGAAGGCTCCTAGGCCCGCCTGACCCTCTGCTGAAGCGCGGGCCTGGACGATGGCCTGCACGGTGAACTCGGTCCACTCGGCGTCGGGCAGGGGCTGGGCGCGGAGGAGGAGGGCCTTGGTGCCCCGGGCGGCGTGGGGTCCCGCCTGCAGTAGGTCCAGCAGGACCTCGCTGAGGCAGGCATCCAGGTCCTCTGGCGTCGGCACCACGCGCTGGACCAGACCGATGGTCCGGGCCTCCTCGGCGGCGATGCGCCGGCCGCTGAGCATGAGGGGTGCGGCGTGGGCCAGGCCCACCTTGCGCAGCACGAAGGGGCTGATGACACCGGGGACGATGCCGAGGCGCACCTCCGTGGTGGCGAACTTCGCACCCGCATCCGCCAGGACGATGTCAGAGCAGGCGGCGAGGCCGAAGCCTCCGCCCAGGGCCGCACCCTGGGCCACGCAGACCACCGGTGCGGGAAAGGCCGCCAGGGAACGGAAGAGGGTGGCCAGGGCCAGGGCATCCGCCGTGTTGGACGCAGGTCCAGCCTGGGCCATGACCCGCATGTAGCCCAAGTCAGCGCCGGCGCAGAAGACGGAGCCCTCGCCCTCCAGCACCAGCACCCGCAGGGCCTCGGGGCTGAGGGCCCGGAAGGCCGCCAGGCACTGGATGAGTTCCTCGATCATGAGGGCGTCGAAGGCGTTGCGCAGGGCGGGCCGAGCCAGAACCAGGCGCCCTATCCCGTGGCGCAGGGTCTCCCCTCGCAGGCGCTCGCCTTCGAAGATCACCCCCTGCAGGGGAAAGGCCGCCAGGGTCGTCATTGCGCCGCCCCCTCCGGGATCAGCTCGCCGGGGCAGGGTGCGCACTCGGTGGAGATGGTGGCAAACAGGGCCACGGGGACCTCTACCACACACCGCAGCAGGGCCTGGGAGAGGGTCTTCCCCTGGGCATCGATGAAGAGGCTCATGGTGCCGCCGCCGCCCAGCGTCTCCTCCAGGAGGAAGTTCAGCGCCCAGAGGTTGGCCACCTCGTGGCGCTCCACGTGGCCGAGGCAGGTCCCGGTGAACCACGCCTTCACCTGGGCCGCCGAGATGTGGTCCCGGAGCCAGGCGTAGCACTCGGGTGAGCGGCCGATGAGGCCGATGTTGGCGGTGTCACCCTTGTCGCCGCTGCGGGCGTGGGCAATGCGCATGAGGGGTACCCGCACCAGCGCGGCACCGGCCGGGATGGGCAGGGCCGGGGCGCCTGAGGCGGCGGGACCCACATCCGGAGTGCCCTTGGTGACGGGCCAGGCCATGGGACCGGCCTGCGCCACCAGGGCCACCTGGCCGGCGCCGTTCTCCTCCAGCACCCGGACCAGCGGCAGGGCGCAGTCCTGGGGGATGAGGGCGGGCCAGTAGCTCACCACATCCGAGATCATGGGGGCGCCGCCGGTGACAGCCACACCGGAAGGCCCGGACAGGATCTGGGCGGGCAGGAGCTTGCGGAACACTTCGAGGGAGCGGCGGTCGGCGTGGTGGGCCGAGACCCGCAGCAGGATCTCCTTGGTGAGCACCGCCGGCGTCAAGGTCCGGTGGGTGGCGTCATCGCCGATGTACTCGGTGCAGGTGTGGGTGAGGGCGGGCAGTCCAGCCCGCTCCAGCTCGCTGGTGCAGCGGGCCCAGAAGATCTCGGCAAAGACCTCGGCCTTGGCCCGGGCATCGGGGCCCGAGATGATGAGGGTGCCGCTGGTCTTGTAGCCATCGGCGTAGGCGATGCTGGCCTTGAGCAGGTCCGTGGGGGGACGGCCCTGGACGCCACTCACGTGGACCCGGTCGGGACCATCGGCGCGGAGCTGGATGGTGGAGAAGTCGGCCATCACATCCGGCGTGAGGTAGCTGCGGGGGTGGCCCATCTCGTAGAGCAGTTGCTCCCGCACGGTCTGGCAGCTGACGAGGCCACCGCTGCCTGGGTGCTTGGTGACGGTGAAGGAGCCATCGGCGCAGCACTCGACGATGGGGTAGCCCATCTCCAGGTAGCCCGGCACCTTCTTCCAGTCCGTGAAGTTGCCGCCCGTGGCCTGGGCGCCGCACTCGATGATGTGCCCCGCCACGATGCCCGCCGCCAGGCGATCCCAGTCGTTCGCCGCCCAGCCGAAGGCGTGGATCATGGCCGCCAGGGTGATGCCAGTGTCGGTCACGCGGCCGCACAGGACGATGTCCGGGTTGTTGTTCAGGGCCTCCACCACGGGCATGGCGCCAAAGTACGCATTGGCCGCCATCACCTTGTCGGCATAGGGGGCGAAGTCCTCGCCGGTCTCCATGTTCTTGAATGCCACGCCCTGGCTGCGCAGGCCGCTCATGGTCGGGGCGATGTCATCGCCATCCACGATGGCCACCCGGAGCTTGAGGCCCTGCTTGCGTGCCACGGCCGCCAGGGCCTCGGCGCAGGCCTGGGGGTTCACGCCGCCGGCGTTGGTGATGATGCGGATCTTGCGCTTCAGGATATCGCCCAGCAGGGGCTCGACCTGGGAGACGAAGTCCCGGGCATAGCCGGCGCTGGGGTCCTTGAGCTTCTGCTTCTGCAGGATGCTCATGGTGATCTCCGCCAGGAAGTCGATGGAGACCACATCCACGGGCAGGGGCCCCTGGACCTGGCGGCGCAGGGCGTAGGGGTCATCGCCCCAGTACCCACCTGCGTTGGCGATGCGGAGGATGCGCGAATCAGCAGACATGGGGCACTCCGAAAAGGGTCGGGCGGAAGAAATCAGAAGCGGTAGACGCCGGTGCGGGTGTCGGGGATGGGGGCGTTCAGGGTGGCGGCGAGGCTGGCGGCCAGGGTGGCCCGGGTGGCTCGCAGGTCGATGACGCCGTCGTCCCAGAGGCGGGCGGAAGCGTAGAAGGGGTGGCCTTCCCGCTCGTACTTCTCACGGATGGGGGCGGCGATGGCTTCGGCCTCTGCGTGGGAGAGCTCCTGCCCGCTGCGGGCCAGCTGATCCCGCTTCACCGTCACCAGGACGGAGGCGGCCTGCTCGCCCCCCATGACGGAGATGCGCGAGGTGGGCCAGGTCCAAAGGAAGCGGGGGTCGTAGGCCCGGCCGCACATGCCGTAGTTTCCGGCGCCGAAGCTGCCACCCATCATGAGGGTGATCTTGGGCACCTGGGCCGTGGCCACAGCGTGCACCATCTTGGCGCCGTCCTTGGCGATGCCACCGCGCTCGTACTGGGCGCCCACCATGTAGCCCGTGACGTTCTGCAGGAACAGCAGAGGGATCTTCTGGGTGGTGCAGAGCTCGATGAAGTGGGCGGCCTTGAGGGCGCTCTCGCTGAAGAGCACGCCATTGTTGGCCAGGATGCCGCAGGGCAGGCCCTCGATGTGGGCGAAGCCGGCCACCAGGGTGGTGCCGTAGCGGGGCTTGAACTCGAAGAGGCGGCTGCCATCCACGAGGCGGGCGATGGTCTCTCGCACATCGGACTGGCGGCGCAGGTTGCGGGGCCAGACACCCAGGATCTCGTCCGGGTCGTAGGCGGGGGCCTCGGGGCTGCGCAGATCGACGTGGGCGCTCTCGTGGTGGCCCAGGTACCCCACCATCTCCCGGAGCAGGCGGACGGCGTGAGCGTCATCCTCGGCGAAGTGATCGGCCACGCCGCTGATCTCGGTGTGGACCTTGGCCCCGCCCAGGTCCTCGGCGCTGACATCCTCACCGGTGGCAGCCTTCACCAGGGGCGGGCCGCCCAGGAAGATGGTGCCCGTGCCCTTCACGATGATGGCCTGGTCGCTCATGGCGGGCACGTAGGCGCCGCCGGCGGTGCAGTTCCCCATGACGGCGCTGAGCTGCGGGATGCCCGCCGCCGACAGCATCGCTTGGTTGTAGAAGATGCGGCCGAAGTGCTCCTTGTCCGGGAAGACTTCCGCCTGCAGGGGCAGGAAGGCCCCGCCGCTGTCCACCAGGTAGAGGCAGGGCAGCTGGTTCTCCAGGGCGATCTCCTGGGCGCGGAGGTGCTTCTTCACGGTGAGGGGGTAGTAGGTGCCGCCCTTCACCGTCGCGTCGTTGGCGACGATCATGCAGGGGCGGCCCTGCACCATGCCGATGCCCGTCACCACGCCCGCCGCAGGAACCGGATCCTCGTAGACACCCATGGCGGCCAGCATGCCGGTCTCGAGGAAGGGGGTTCCCGCATCGCAGAGGGCGGCGATGCGGTCCCGCACGAAGACCTTGCCCTGGCTGGCGTGGCGGGCCTGGGCCTTCTCGCCGCCACCCTGCCGGAGGGTGGCCTTGACGGCTTCCAGCTCCTGGCAGATGGCCAGGTTCTGGTTGCGGTTCGCGACGAATTCCTCGGAGGAGGGTCGGATATGGCTGTGGATCAGCGTCATGCGGGGTGCCTCAGTATTCCGAAAGCAGGTAGCGGGCGATGACCGTCCGCTGGATCTCGCTGGTGCCTTCACCGATGGTGCAGAGCTTCACATCACGATAGAACTTCTCCACAGGGTAGTCCTTGATGTAGCCGTAGCCACCCAGGATCTGAACAGCCTCGTCCGCCACCCGGCAGGCGACCTCGGAGCTGTAGAGCTTGCCCATGCTGGCGGCCTTGGCGTAGGGCAGGCCCGCATCCTTGAGGCCGGCGGCCCGGTAGATGAGCAGGCGGGCGGCTTCGATCTGGGTGCCCATGTCCGCCAGCTTGAACTGGATGCCCTGATGGCCAGAGAGGGGCTTGCCGAAGGTGTGACGGATCTTGCTGTAGCGCACGGCCTCCTCGAAGGCGCCCTGCGCCATGCCCAAGCCCAGGGCCCCGATGCTGATGCGGCCGCCGTCCAGGGTCTTCATGGCCTGCTTGAAGCCCACGCCGTCCTCACCCAGGAGGTTGGCCTCGGGCACCCGCACGTCTTCCATGATCAGCTCGGAGGTATCGCTGGCCCGCAGGCCCAGCTTGTTCTCCTGCTTGCCAGCGCGGAAGCCATTCATGCCCTTCTCCAGCACGAAGGCACTGATGCCATCGGCGCTGCTGTGACCGGGCTGGGGGGGCCGGGTGCGGGCCATGACCACGAAGATGTCGCCCACGGTGGCGTGGGTGATGAAGGTCTTGTTGCCGTTCAGGATGTAGTGGGAGCCCTCCTTCTTGGCCACGGTGCGGAGCGAGCCCGCATCGCTGCCCGAACCCGGCTCGGTGAGGCCCCAGGCGCCGATGGCCTTGCCGCTGGCCAGGGGCTTGAGGTAGGCCTGCTTCTGGCGCTCGTCGCCCATGCTGTAGATGTGGTTGGAGCAGAGGCTGTTGTGGGCGGCCACGGTGATGCCCACAGAGCCGTCCACCCGGGACAGCTCCTCCACCACCACGGCGTACTCCAGGTAGCCCATGCCGGCGCCGCCGTACTGCTCGGGGAAGATGACACCCATCATCCCCATCTCGCCCAGCTTCTTCACGACGTCCATGGGGAAGGTCTTGGTCTCGTCCCATTCCATGACGTGGGGCTTGATCTCCTTCTCCGCGAACTTGCGGACTTCCTGGCGCAGGGCTTCAACGTGGTCGGGCAGCGTGACGTCCATGGGGTACTCCTGGCAAGAAGGGGGACAGGGGACTGACAGGCAGGGGAAGGACCGGTGTCTCAGAGAATGATTTCCCTTTACGTAAACGTCAAGCAAATTTGTGTAAGAATTCTGTACCGCCTTCTGGCGACCACGACCTCGGGAGATAGCATGGCCGGCAACGAGCGCACCTGGACCATCGCTGAGATCGCCCTGGAGTTCGATGTAACTCACCGGACGATCCGCTTTTACGAGGACCAGGGGCTGATCACGCCGGAGCGCCGGGGCACCCAGCGGATCTTCCACCCCCGGGACCGGGTGCGGCTGGGCCTGGTGCTGCGGGGCAAGCGGCTGGGCTTCGACCTGGGCCAGATCCGCCGCATCGTGGACATGTACGACCAGCCACCGGGCGAGGCCGGGCAGCTGAGCTACCTGCTGGAGCGCATCGCCGCCCGCCGCGCCGAGCTGGAGCAGCGCCGCCACGACATCGAGGTCACCCTAGCCGAGCTGGACGAAGTGGAGCGCCGCTGCCGGGCTGATGCCAAGCCGCGCGCTCGGCCGCGAAGCGGCCGATAGCTATCGGCTATCGGCTGTCGGCTATTGGCTATTGGCTATCAGCCAAAGCCAACATCGGTGGGCGTCGGCCCTTTCCAGTGGGTCGGCGCCCAATCTTTAGATGACAGCTGATAGCTGACAGCCGACAGCCAACAGCCAACTCAAGGATGCGCCAGCACCCAGCTGATGGAGAAGATGGCCAGTCCTGCGACGATCTTGCCGGTGAGGGTGAGGTTGGTCGAGACTTCCGGAAACCTCTGGCTGAGCAGGTTGCCCAGACCCAGGGTGGCCAGGGACACCCCCGCTAGGACCAGCGAGTGGGGCGGCAGGAACAGCTGGGGGCCACGCACCCACAGCCAGATCCCAGTACAGACCAGGACCACTCCACCGGCCGTGAGGGACCAGTCGAAGAGGCGGGGGTCGGAGAGCTTGGTGTCGAGGGGCATGGGGGAACCTAGGGGGTTATGCTAACCCCCTCCGCACCCCGGCAGGGACGAAACGGACCACCCTGGGTGCCAACGCCCCGCTGAACGGAAGGACTGCATGCAGAGATTGCTCACCATCGGCCTATGCCTGGGGCTCCTGGCCTGCAAGTCACCCCTGACCGAGCTGCCTCTCACCGAGGGGGGCCCGGCCCTGGTGCTGGCACACGTCTCGGTGGAGGACCACAGCCGCAACCTGAAGCACCTCCGGGCGGTGGCACCTGCGGAGGTCAACACACCCGAAAGCCGGCGCAGCGCCCTGGAGGCTCATGCGCTGTGGCTGGAAGGGGCAGTCCTGGAAGCCGGAACAACCTGCGGGATCCGCTTTGCCCCCGCCGCCCCCTACCGGCTGGAGCTGACCGTGACCGACCTGGGCGAGGTCCGCACCAAGTACATCGTCTACGGCATCGCCTCGGGCGTGGCCTGGGGCGTGGCCACCGGACTGGTGGCCCACAACCCGAAGCTGGCCGTGGGTCTGGGCGGCTATGAGCTGCTGGAGGAAACGGCCTTCTGGATCGGTGGCAGCACGCTCTTCAGCGCCTGGTCCGCACCAGTGGTGGTGGAAGCCAGGCTGACCAAAGACAGTGAGCCCAAGCCGCTCTGGACCGAGACCTACTACGCCCTGAGTGGCAGCCTGTGGCTCAAGGGCCTGCCCCCGGAGGTCCGCACCAGCCGCGGCACCCAGCTCCGAGCCTCCATGCAGAAGATCGTAAGCAAGGTCTTCCAGGACCTGGAAGACATCCCCGGCTTCCCCAAGGGGACCGAGGAGCACCTCGCTGCACCTGCTGCCAGCCGGGCCATCCAGGAGCGCATCCTGGCCCCCGCCATCCCCTAGGGCGCCTGCGCCGCTGTGCCGAAGGTCCTGTGCTTCCACTTGAGTGGCAGCTACAGTGAGCCAACCCGCCCCATCTCATACACCTGGACCCGGCCCCGCTCGCCTGGGATGCTGTCCCCAGCGCAGGGACTGCGCCACAGGAGGGGTCATGACGAAGGCGTTTCAGGACTACTACCCGGAGAATGTGTCCCACTGCTATGGCTGCGGTGCGCTGAACGCCGCCGGCCTGCAGATCAAGACCTACTGGGAAGGCGACGAGACCGTCACGCGGTTCCGGCCTCGGCCTGAACACACCGCCATCCCTGGCTACGTGTACGGAGGCCTGGTGGCCTCACTCATCGACTGCCACGGTACGGGCACCGCCGCCGCTGCCATGTACCGGCACGAGAACCGACCCATGGACAGCCTGCCGGCCTTCCGCTTTGTGACGGCTTCGCTGCACGTGGACTACCTGGCCCCCACGCCGCTGGATGCGGTGCTGGAGGTCCGGGGCCGGGTGAAGGAGATCCGCGGCCGCAAGGTGATCGTGGAGGCCACCCTGTCCGCCGGGGGCAAGGTCACCGCCCGCGGCGAAGTCGTGGCCGCCCAGATGCCCGAGTCCTTCTTGTCGCCTGCACCCAAGACGGATGCCTGAGGTCCAGGTGGATCGTCATCTTGGTGGAAAGAAAAGGCTCACCGCCAAGGCGCCAAGGACGCCAAGCAACTCCGAACAAATGGCTATGCCTTTCTTGGCGCTCTTGGCGTCTTGGCGGTAATCAGTTTCCGTGTGGCGTACTCTTTCAGCGCGGCCGCAGGATCGCCAGGGTCACGGTGGTCTTGGACACGAGGCGGAGGTCGTCGCCGGTGCCGCAGTAGACCTCGGACTCCACCACGGACAGGGACGCGCCGGCCTTCAGCACCTTGGCCACGCACTCCAGGCGCGTGCCCTTGGCGGCGCGGAGCAGGTTGATCTTGAACTCGGCGGACAGCACGAACTGGCCCGGCTCGATGAGGCTGGCTCCGGCGGCGCCAGCGGTGTGGTCGGCCACGGTGGCCTGCACCCCGGCGTGCACGTAGCCCTCCTGCTGCAGGTGTCGTTCCTCCAGCGCCAGCACGGTCCGGCACTCTCCGGGCGTGATGGACACCAGCTTCAGCCCCAGGTGCTGGATGAAGGGCGAGGCCGTGAAGAGGCGCTCCACCTCGGCCTGATTCAGGGGGCTCATGGGGACTCCTTGGGTGCGGCGGGGGGAACTGAGCCCATGCTATCAGGGCCGCCTGAGCCCATAATCAAAGGCACGCCCCAGCCCCCGCCCCTGCCCGTCCCGAGGTGAACCGTGCGCTTCAGCCATCCCGATGCCCGGTACCTCGTTCCCGATGGCACGGACCTGCCGGGCGCCCTGGCCCGCACCACCCACATGGCCGTGGGGGCCCACCCGGATGATCTGGAGATCCTGGCCCACCATGGCATCCAGGCCTGCCACGGACAGCCGGACGCGTGGTTCCTGGGGGTGGTCGTCACGGATGGGGCCGGCTCACCCCGCAGCGGGCGCTACGCCGCCAGCACCGATGCCGACATGCAGCTACTGCGGTGGGAGGAGCAGCAGGAGGCCGCCCGCCTTGGCGAGTACGGTGCCTGCGTGCAGCTTAGCCACCCCAGCGCGGCTCTCAAGGCAGGGGCCCATGGGGCCACGGCGGACTTGGCGGCCCTGCTCGCCGCCGCCCGGCCCACCGTCCTCTACACCCACAACCTCCTGGACAGCCACGACACCCACGTGGCCGTGACGCTGGCGGTGCTCGCCGCCGTGCGCAGCCTGCCCCCTGATCAGCGCCCGGCGCGCCTCCTGGGCTGCGAGGTGTGGCGCGACCTGGACTGGCTCACCGAGGCCGACAAGGTGGCCCTGGACCTGGGCACGGAAGAAGACCTGCAGGCCGCCCTCCTCAACGTCTTCAAGAGCCAGATCGCCGGCGGCAAGCGCTACGACCTGGCCACCCTGGGCCGCCGCCGGGCCCATGCCACCTACCAGGCCAGCCATGCGGTGGATGGGGCGCAAGGCCTGACCTTCGCCCTGGACCTGAGCCCCCTGGCTGCGGATGATCGGCTCGATCCGGCGGCCTTCGCCCTGGCCGCCATCGACCGCTTCCGGGCCGAGGCCAGCGAGCGGCTGGGGCGGCTTCTGCCTTGACATAGTGTCAATATCACGAGCCGTTTTTTCCCACTGGACCCCCATTTGAGTGCTGTACGTCACCGATTGGCGCAGTCGGACCACCACCGGACGTCGCCAGGGGCTAGAGTCATCTCGGCCGCTTTTTGGGCCCTGCACCAACCGGCACCTCCACCTCTTTGACCATCCGGATCCGGGCCCGAGCCCCCCTTCCAACCCTGCATGGAGCACCCATGAGCCAGTACACCAACGACGTCCTCGACGGCCTCAAGCGCAAGGCCCCCTGGGAAAGCCTCTTCATCCAGGCCGCCACCGAGATCCTGCACTCCCTGGACCCGGTCCTCGAGAAGGAGCCCAAGTACAAGAAGCACGCCATCCTCGAGCGGGTGGTGGAGCCTGAGCGCGTCATCGGCTTCCGGGTGCCATGGGTGGACGACAAGGGCATGATCCGCATCAATCCGGGCTGGCGCGTGCAGTTCAACAGCGCCATCGGCCCCTACAAGGGCGGCATCCGCTTCCACCCCAACGTCACCCTCGACACCCTGAAGTTCCTGGGCTTCGAGCAGATCTTCAAGAACAGCCTCACCGGTCTGCCCATGGGCGGCGGCAAGGGCGGCTCCAACTTCGACCCCAACGGCAAGTCGGATGCGGAGATCATGCGCTTCTGCCAGGCCTTCATGATGGAGCTGTTCCGCCACATCGGCCCCAACACGGACGTGCCCGCCGGTGACATCGGCGTGGGCGGTCGCGAGGTGGGCTACCTCTTCGGCATGTACAAGAAGCTGGCCAACGAGTTCACAGGCGTGCTCACCGGCAAGGGGCAGTACTGGGGCGGCAGCCTCGTGCGGCCCGAGGCCACCGGCTTCGGCGTGGTCTACTTCGCCGAGGAGATGCTGAAGCTCAAGGGCGACAGCTTCCAGGGCAAGAAGGTCGCCGTCTCCGGCTTCGGCAACGTCGCCTGGGGCGCTGTCACCAAGGCCACCCAGCTGGGTGCCAAGGTGGTCACCATCTCTGGCCCCGACGGCTACATCTACGACGCCGACGGTATCTCCGGCGAGAAGATCGCCCACATGGAGGAGATGCTCCGCACCGACCGCATGTCCGTGGCGCCCTTCGTCGAGAAGTTCAAGACCGCCCAGTTCCATGCGGGCAAGCGCCCCTGGGAGCAGGCGGTGGACGTGGCCCTGCCCTGCGCCATCCAGAACGAGCTCAACCTGGATGAAGCCAAGACCCTGCTGGCCAACGGCTGCAAGGCTGTGGTGGAGGGCGCCAACATGCCCAGCACCCTGGACGCCGTGGAGTTCTTCCAGGCCAACGGCGACAAGATCATGTTCGCCCCGGGCAAGGCCTCCAACGCCGGTGGCGTGGCCACCTCGGGCCTGGAGATGAGCCAGAACTCCATGCGCCTGGGCTGGACCGCCCAGGAAGTGGACGCCCGCCTGCACCAGATCATGATCAACATCCACCAGTCCTGCGTGTCCGCCGCCGAGCGCTTCGGCACCCCCGGCAACTACGTGAACGGCGCCAACATCGCCGGCTTCCTCAAGGTGGCCGACTCCATGATCGACCAGGGGCTGGTGTAACCCACCACTGCCTTTTCCCAAGGCACAAAAAGAGGGGCCGCGTGCGGCCCCTCTTTTTGTGCCCGGCAAAGTAAACTGCGATGGAGACGAGGCCCCCCGCATGCTCAGCCGTGAGTTCAACGATATCTTCCGCAAGTACGCCTCGGACAAGGAGGTCTTCCATGACCTCATGCCCCTGCGCACCCGGGAGATCCTCCTGGTGGCCCCGGCCTTCGACGCCTTCACGCTGGAGCAGGACGGCCTGCTGACGGAGATCCTCTTCGACGGCTACTACCAGCTGAACATGAGCAACCCACCCCGGGTGACCAATGTGTCCACCCTGGACGAGGCCCTGGAGAAGTGCGGGACCCGGCACTTCGACATCATCATCGTCATGCGCCGCATGGGCCAGGGCGGCCACGTGGAGCTCTCCAACGCCCTCCGCCAGGCGGCGCCACGCATCCCCATCTACCTCCTCCTCAACGACAACGTGGAGGTGGGCGCCCTGGACCGTCGCCGCCAGGACCTCCAGCGGCACTACGACCAGATCTTCGTGTGGAACGGCAATCCCGAGATCTTCATGGGCATGGTCAAGTTCATGGAAGACCGGGCCAACGTGGCCAACGACACGGCGGTGGGCCTCACCCGGGTGATCCTCCTGGTCGAGGACAGCATCCGCTACTACTCGCGCTACCTGCCCATCCTGTACGCCGAGATCCTCAAGCAGACCACACGGCTGGCCAAGGACCAGAACATGGACGGCATGACCCGCACCCTGTCCATGCGGGTTCGGCCCAAGCTGCTCCTGGCCACGACCTATGAAGAGGCCATGGCCTACATCGACCGCTACCAGGACTACCTGCTCTGCGTGATCAGCGACCGCAAGTTCCCCAAGGGCGGCGCCATCGACCGGGAGGCCGGCGTCAAGCTACTGCAAGCCATCAAGGACCGCATCCCCCACCTGCCCACCCTGCTCCAGTCCTCGGACCCCCTCAAGGAGTCCATGGCCAAGTCCAGCAACAGCGGGTTCCTGAACAAGAACTCCCTGACCCTGGCCGCCGAGCTCTCCAGCTTCTTCCACGAGAGCCTGGGCTTCGGCGACTTCATCTTCCGCAACGACGCCGGCGAGGTGATCGCCCGAGCCACCGACATGGAGGACCTGCAGGCCAAGCTGCGCACGGTCCCCGCCGAGTCCCTGGTCTACCACGCCTCCCGGAACCACTTCTCGGCCTGGATCATGGCCCGCGGCGAGGTGCAGGTGGCCAAGGTGCTGGCCAAGTTCCGCATCACGGACTACCGGGACCAGGAGGACCTGCGCGCCTTCCTCATCAGCGTGGGCGACTATGTCCAGCGCATGAAGACCCTGGGCAAGGTGCTGCCCCTCACGGACTCGACGCCCCGGGAGGAGCTGAACATCCTGCGCCTGGCGCCGGGCTCCATGGGCGGCAAGGGCCGCGGGGTGGCCTTCATCCACTCGCTGCTCTCCCGCCTGGACCTCGACGACCTGCTGCAGGACGCGAACATCCGCATCCCCAAGTCAGCCATCATCGGCACGGAGGAGTTCACCTCCTTCATCAACCGCCACGGCCTCCGGCAGATCCTCCACACGCACCTCGACGACGACGCCATCAAGTGGCGCTTCCTCCAGGGCTCGCTCAGCCATGACCTCACAACCAAGCTCCGCCTCTACCTGGCCAAGCACGCCCACGGCCCCCTGGCGGTGCGCTCCTCGGGCCTGCTGGAGGACGCTCTCTCCCATCCCTTCGCCGGGCTCTACAACACCTTCTTCCTGCCCAACAACCACCCGGACCCGGCCGTCCGCGAGGCGCAGCTCACTGAGGCCATCAAGCTGGTCTATGCGTCCGTCTACGCCAAGGCCGCCCGCTCCTACTTCCAGGCCATCGACTACAAGATCGAGGAAGAGCAGATGGCCATCCTCATCCAGGACGTGTCCGGCAGCCGCTTCGGGGACCACTTCTACCCCCACATCTCGGGCGTGGCCCAGTCCTTCAACTACTACCCGGTGGCCCACACCCAGCCCCAGGACGGCATCGCCAACATCGCCGTGGGGCTCGGCAAATACGTGGTGGAGGGCGGGAAGTCCTACCGCTTCGCGCCGCCCTATCCCGAGATGGACATGCTGTCCCCCAAGGAGCAGCTGCGGACCACCCAGAAGCAGTTCTATGCCCTGGACATGGCCCGCTCCTCCGTGGACCTGCACGCTGGCGACGACACCACCCTGGTGACCCTCGACATCAGTCAGGCCGAGAAGGACGGCGCCCTCTGGCACCTGGCCTCGGCCTGGGACGCCAACGATGACCGCATCCGGGACGGCCTGGATAGCCGCGGGCCGCGCATCGTGAACTTCCGGAACATCCTCAAGTACGACCAGTTCCCCCTGGCCAAGATCCTCCAGCGGCTCATGGGGATCCTCCGGGACGCCATGGAGACGCCGGTGGAGATCGAGTTCGCCGTGAACCTGGACAAGGACCCCCAGAACGGCAAGCCCACCTTCACCCTGCTGCAGATCAAGCATCAGCTGGTGGAGAGCGGGGACGTGACCCTCATCGCCGAGGACCTGGACCCGGCGGAGCTGTTCCTCTACTCCGAGCGCTGCGTGGGGAACGGCGTGGTGGAGGGCATCCGGGACATCGTCTGGGTGGATCCGGCCGGCTTCGACAAGTTCGAGACCCCCGCCCTGGCGGCCCGCCTGGAGCAACTGAACGACCGCTTCCGCACGGACGGCAGCCGCTACGTCCTGCTGGGACCCGGCCGCTGGGGCAGCAACGACCGCCATCTGGGGATCCCCATCACCTGGTCCATGATCAGCTGCGCCCAGGTCATCGTCGAATACGCCATGGAGAACTTCCAGGCGGACGCCTCCCTGGGCTCCCACTTCTTCCACAATGTGACCTCCCTGAACATCGGCTACTTCACCGTGCCCTATCCCCGGGGCCGGAATGTGCTGGACTGGGACTGGCTGCGGGCCCAGCCCCAGGTCTGGCGCTCGGACTGCCTCATCCACACCCGCCTGAAGACCCCCATCCACATCGTCATGGATGGCCGCAACTCGGCCTCGGCCATCTTCAAGCGGACCCCACCGCCCCTGCCCCCGGGACCCATCGCGTTCGACTAGGGCCACCTTCCGCTAAAGTGAGTCCAGGAGGAACACCTTGGTTCAGCATCCCGGCAGCGTGTTCGTGGTCTCGGCGCCCTCCGGGGCCGGCAAGTCCACGCTCACCCAGCGCCTGGTGGCCAGCCTGCCGGACCTGGTCTTTTCCGTCTCCTTCACCACCCGCAAGCCCCGCCCGGGCGAGGTGGATGGCCGGGAGTACTTCTTTGTGGATGACACCACCTTCGACGCCATGGTGCGCGAGGACGCCTTCGTGGAGTGGGTCCAGGTCTACGCCAACCGCTACGGCACCGGCCGGGCCTGGCTGGAGGAGATGCTGGCCTCGGGCCGGGACGTGCTGCTGGACATCGAGACCACCGGCGCAGCGAACCTCCACCGAGTGATCCCGGACGCCTGCATGATCTTCGTCCTGCCCCCCACCGCCGCCTCCCTGGAGGAGCGCCTCCGCACCCGGGGCAAGGACTCGGACGAGCAGATCCGCATCCGCCTGCAGCACGCCCGCCACGAGCTGACTTTCTATCCCGACTACGACTACCTGGTGATCAATGACGACATCGAACGGGCCTACCGGCAGTTCGAGGGCATCATCCTCGCCACCCGGGCCCGGCGGGAGCGGATGGCCCCCATCGCCCAGAAGTTGCTGGAAGGGTTCGCATAAAAACGGCACGTCGCCCGCTGGGACTGCCCGGCGTATCCTGGTAGTCCCCCTAGGATCCCCATGGCCCGATTTCTCAAGCGCAACTGGATGTGGATGGTGCTGCTGGCCACGGTGGCCGTGGCCGGTCCCCTGCTGGCCCGGACTGGCGGCGAAGGCGCCCGGCAGCGGAGCCTGGACACCCTCACCGAGGTGATGGACCTGGTCCAGAAGCAGAGCCCCGAACCGCCCACGCCCCGCCAGCTGACCCACGCCACCATCCAGGGCATGCTGCACACCCTGGACCCGCACTCAAACTACATGGATGAGAGTGAGTTCCGCCTGATGCGGGAGGAGCAGAAGGGCTCCTTCTTCGGCATCGGGGCCATCATCCAGCAGCACGACCAGGGCATCGCCATCATCAGCCCCATGAAGGGCGGCCCGGCCGAGCGGCTGGGGGTGCGCTCCGGCGACATCATCAAGGAGATCGACGGCACCTCCACCGAGGGCATGACCTCCAACGGCGCCCTCCAGAAGCTGCGCGGCGAGAAGGGCACCCTGGTGGAGCTGGCCATCCAGCGCTCTGGCGTCACCGAGTTCCTGAAGTTCTCCATCGCCCGGGCCGAGGTGCCCACCAACAGCGTCTACTACAGCTTCATGCTGAACCCCACCACGGGTCTGATCCTCATCAAGGACTTCGGCGAGACCACCGCCGAGGAGTTCGACCGGGCCGTGGCCAGCCTCAAGAAGCAGGGCATGAAGCGCCTCCTGCTGGACCTGCGCGGCAATGGCGGCGGCGTCCTGGATGCAGCCATTGGCATCTGCCGCCAGCTCCTGGGCCCCGACCAGCTCATCGTCAGCCAGAAAGGCCGGGACGGCCGGGAAGAGAACCAGACCCGGACCAACAAGGGCGCCCAGCTCGATCCCTTCCCCCTGGTCATCCTCATCAACCGCGGCTCGGCCAGCGCCAGCGAGATCGTCACCGGGGCGGTGCAGGACCATGACCGCGGCCTCGTGGTCGGCCAGACCAGCTGGGGCAAGGGCCTGGTGCAGAGCGTCCTGACCATCAACCGGTCCCGGGGCCTGGCCCTGACCACCGCCCGCTACTACACCCCCTCGGGACGCAGCATCCAGCGCGACTACACCCACGGCCTGGACGACTACTACAACCCCGAGGACGAGAAGGACACCAAGCCCCTGGGGCCGCCCTTCAAGACCGACCTGGGCCGCACGGTCTATGGCGGCGGCGGCATCAACCCGGACTATGCCCTGCCGACCGTGCGCCTCAACGAGTTCATGGTGAACCTGCGCTTCCGCCAACAGTCCCTGTTCCGCTATGCGGTGCAGGAGAAGGAGCGGTACGGCGTCCAACCCGGCCAGCACGCCGACGAGGCGATCATGGCCCGCTTCCGCGCCTGGACCAAGGAGCAGAAGCTTGAGATCGCCGACAAGGACTGGGACGCCAACCTCGCCGCCATGCAGGAGCAGCTCTCCATCGAGATGCAGAACGTGGCCTTCGGCGTCGAGGCCGGGTTCAAGGTCCTGTGCGAGAAGGACCCCGTGATCCTCAAGGCCCTGGAGGTTCTGCCCGAAGCCGAGACCCTGCTGCAGAAGAAGATGCTGCTGCAGCGCGCCCCGGCCGCCACCGTCGCCAACGCCCGCTGATCGAGGCTCCCGTGCGCATCGCCCTCCTGTTCACCGCCACCCTGGCCCTGGCCGCCGCCCGCCCGCTGCAGCTCGAGGACCTCTTCAAAGCCCGCCGCATCGCCGATCCCCAGCTCTCCACCACCGGCGACCTGGCCTACCAGGTGGGCACGGTGGACATGGCCGCCAACCGCACCGTCACCCGCATCTGGTTCCGCCCCTCCGGCGGTGAGCCCCGGGAGCTGGACCTGGGTGAGGGCAGCCAGACCCGGCCGCGCTTCAGCCCCGACGGCAAGCGGCTCGCCTACCAGACCGGTGGGCAGGTATGGACCGTGACCCTGGCCAGCCGCGAGCGGCGCCAGCTGACCAGCCTCAGCGGCGGCGGTGAGGGCCAGGTCTGGAGCCCCGATGGCAAGTGGCTCGCCTTCCTCAGCACCACGGTGCCCTCCGGGGACGAGGCCGCCAACGCTGCCTACCTGAAGGAGAAGGAGACCTCCAAGATCACGGGCCGCATCTACGACACGCTGAGCTACCGCCACTGGAACGCCTGGAAGGATGCCCGGCAGGTGAGCCACCTCTTCGTGGTGCCCGCCGATGGCAGTGCACCGCCCCGGGACCTGACCGCAGGCCTCGCCACGGATGTGCCCAACTACGCCGATGTCTCCGCTGGCGACGGCTTCGCCTGGGCCCCAGACAGCCGGACCCTGGCCTTCGACTCCCACCCGGACCAGGCCAAGGCCACCACCACCAATGGTGAGATCTACGAGGTCGCCCTGGCGGGCGGCCCAGTGAAGAAGGTCTCGGACAACCCGGCCATGGACAACAGCCCCCGCTACTCGCCAGACGGCCGCTACCTGGCCTGGCGCGCTCAGCGTCGCCCTGGCTTTGAGGCCGACCAGTGGGAGCTGTGGGTCATGGACCGCACCACGGGCAAGGTGGTGCGCACCACCCAGGCCTTCGACCAGAGCTTCGGGGACTTCCAGTGGCGAGGGACCGACCTCATCGCCACCAGCGAGCGCCAGGGGCACACGGACCTCTTCCTCTGGGACAGCAAGACCCTCCACCCCCTCACCCACAACCTCCATGTGGAGGGCTTCGCCGTGGCCCGGGACCGGGCCGTGGTGGTCTCCTCCAGCCTCACCGCGCCCCAGGACCTGTATGCCGTCGATCTGCGCAGCGGCCACACCGTGCGCGCCTCCCGGCACAACGAGGCCCTGGTCGCCGAGCTGGGCCTGAACCGCCCCGAGGAGCTCTGGGTGGATACCGTCCCCCTGGAGGGCCGTCCCGCCATGGCCCACGCCTGGATCATCAAGCCCGTGGGCTACGACCCCGCCAAGACCTACCCTGTGGCCTTCGTCATCCACGGTGGCCCCCAGGGCGCCTGGGCCGACGCCTGGCACCCCCGCTGGAATGCCCAGGCCTGGGCCGGGCGCGGCTTCATCACCGTGCTGCCCAACCCCCGGGGCTCCACGGGCTTCGGCCAGGCCTACACAGACGCCATCAGCGGCGACTGGAACGGTGCCGTGATGACCGACCTGCTGAAGACCCTGGACGCCGCCCTGAAGGCCGTGCCCAACGCCGATCCCAAGCGGGTGGTGGCGGCCGGTGGCAGCTACGGCGGCTACGCGGTGAACTGGATCGCCGGCCACTACCCCGAGCGCTTTGCGGCCTTTGTCACCCACGCCAGCATCTACAACACCGAGGCCATGCAGCTGGGCACCGAGGAGCTGTGGTTCCCCCACTGGGAGTTCAAGGGCTGGCCCTGGGAGAGCGCCGAGAACCTGGCCCGCTGGCGCAGCCAGAGCCCCAGCAGCGGCGCTGCGGCCTTCCGCAAGCCCATGCTGGTGATCCACGGCGAGCTGGACTACCGCGTGCCCGTCACCGAGGCCTTCCAGCTCTTCAACGTCCTGCAGGTGCGGGGCGTCCCCAGTCGGCTGCTCTACTTCCCCGACGAGACCCACTTCGTCGCCAAGCCCCAGAACAGCCGCCTCTGGTACCAGACCGTCCTGGACTGGTGCGAGCGATGGACCAAGCCCTGATAAAGATTTACTGATCCAACGCCAAGACGCGAAGACGCAAAAAGAGACGAAGAAAAGCTAAGGGAAACAGAAGGCCCGAAAAGACCCTTTCCCTTTTCTTCTTCGCTTTTCTTAGCGTCTTCGCGTCTTCGCGTTGGATCTTTTTTTCTATTTTCCCGGAATGACCCCACCACACTCGCCGGGGTCGGAGAGGGCGCGCCAGGGTTCCAGGACGAAGGGGCGGCGGAAGGCGCGGGGGTGGGGTAGCTCGAGGCTGAGCTCAGGGCCCAGACGCAGCAGGTCCGCCGGGGTGGGCCAGGTCCAGGTGCCGGGGTCGCCGTCCGTGGTGATGAGGTCCAGATCCAGGGTGCGGGGGGCGTTCTTCCCGGTGCCGCGGTCCCGGCCGGCCAGCAGCTCCAGGCGCAGGAGGGCCTCCAGGAAGCGGCAGGGATCGGCCTCCTCGGTGACCACCAGGGCCACGGTGTTGAGGTAAGCGGGACCCATCCCCGACTCGTCCGGCGTCTCCATCACCAGAGGCGAGGGCACCACCGCCCCCAGCGTGCGCAGGGCCGCCAGCCCCGCCACCAGGTGCGCCCGGCGGTCGCCGAGGTTGGAGCCCAGCGCGACGACGGCCTTCATTTTGAAATCGCAGATGGCGCAGATGGACGCAGATGAAAAGCCGCGCATCGCATCTTGGCCATCTGTGGAATCTGTGAAATCTGTGGATTCATTGTTTTTTGCCGTGTTCTGCCACCACCAGCGTCCGGATGCCGCCGCGGATGAGGAAGTCGCCTGCCACCTCGATCCACCGGGGCTGGAGGGCCGTCACCAGGTCGTCGAGGATGCGGTTGGTGACGTCCTCGTGGAAGGCGCCCTGGTCCCGGAAGGTCCAGAGGTAGAGCTTCAGGGACTTGGACTCTACGCAGAGCCGGTCCGGCTGGTAGGTGATGCGCAGCTTGGCGAAGTCGGGCTGACCCGTGAGGGGGCAGAGGCAGGTGAACTCCTCCGACTCGAAGGTGACCGTGAACGCCCGCCCGGGTCGGGGACTCTCAAAAGTGTCCAGATGGCCCGTGGGCCGCGTCACCACAAACTGCGGCAGCGGATTGGGCAGAGAGGCCTTGGGAGAACGCTTTGTGGACATTAGATCACCAGAAAAATTAACCGCAGAGGACGCAGAGGGCGCAGAGGAAAGCTTAGATGAGTTCCGGGATGCCATTCACCACTCGGGTGACTCCATCGATTAGACGAACATTGCCAAAGCTCACCCCAAGTCCGAGGGGGAGATTCATCAGCTTCAGATAGGTGAGCAGTTGTGCCCGCAGGATGCCCGGAGGAGACTTGGCGGCCTTGAGTTCAACAATCAGGCATTCGTCCACCAGTAGATCAATTCGGTAACCCGCCTCCATAAATTCGCCCTTGTAGGTCACAGGCACCGACACCTGACGCCTGAAGGGAATACCGGCGAGTGACAACTCCCGGGCTAGGCAGACTTCATAGGCTGACTCCAGCAACCCCGACCCAAGCTCCTTGTGCACTTCAATACACGCTGCGATGACCCTTCGGGAAAGTTCGTTGAGGAAGTCAAGATCCCGTCTCATGCTGCAGCCTTGCCAGCGGTTTCCCCAACTGGTCGAAGAAACCTCAGTGCCGGCTTTCCCTCTGCGCCCTCTGCGTCCTCTGCGGTTTTCATTTCATTCGATCCAAAGGGAAGAGTAGAAGGTTCACGCCCGCCCCACGGTCTGGGCCCAGGCTTCTAGTGTGTCCATTTCTTGCTGGAGGCGGGTGCCTTCGGCGGCGTCGTCGGAGCGGGGGGGGACCCGGAAGGGTGCGCCGTAGCGGACGGTGCAGGTGGCGAAGGGGAAGGGGATCACCATGCGGTCCCAGGTCTTCAGCTCGAAGCTGCGGTCGAAGGCCAGGCTCACGGGCACCACCCAGGCCCCGGTCTTGCGCGCCAGGGCAATGGTGCCGGGCTTCAGCTCCATGATCGGGCCCCGGGGACCGTCCGGCGTGATGCCGAAGTCCCAGCCCTGCCGCACGGCCTGGATCATGCGCACCAGGGCCTTGGCGCCATCCTCGCTGGCGGTGCCGCGCACGGCATGGATGCCGAACCACCGCCAAGTGGCGGCGCTGCGCTCGCCGTCCTTGCTGTCGCTGGAGAGGATGGCCACCCCCCGATCTTCGCCCTGGGCGTTGCGGCGGTGGAAGGGGTAGGCCAGGGGCATCATGAAGAGCCGCCGGTGCCAGAAGCTGAGGATGAAGCGCTCGTCCCGGGCCACCAGGTCCTCCACGGCCCCGAAGCCCTCGAGGCGCACCCGCAGGGTGTGGGACCACAGCTTCGAGAGCCCCGCCACCAGGAAGGGCACCAGCCGGTAGTTGAGCCAGACCGAGAGGGGCGAGCCCAGAGGCCGGCCCCGCTCAGCGATGTCCACCCGGGCGGCCATCAGACCTGCTCCCCCAGCAGATCCTCGGGAGTGATGGCGTAGCAGGTGCCGCAGTAGTCGCAGCGGACCTCCAGGGGGCCGGGGTCCTTGAAGAGGTCCTCCTTCTGCTCCTTGGTGAACCGGCGCAGGGTCTCCAGGAGGGTCGCGCGGGAGCAGCGGCAGCGGTAGAAGATGTCCGCAGCGGCCAGGTCCTCGGTGCCCTCGCCCTGGGCGATCCAGCTGGCCAGGAAGGCTGGCGTGCGTTCCCACAGGGGCACGACCTCCAGGCCTTCGATGGCCTGGACGACCCGGGCCAGGCGGGCCGGGGGACAGTCCGGCAGGGGCTCCACCAGCAAGCCCCCGGATTCGCCCGTGGCGGGATCGCACCAGAGGGTGAGGCTGGCCTGCACCTGCTCGGAGTTCTGGAGGTAGTGCTCCACCTGCACCTGGATGCCGCCCTCCACGAGGGGGAGGTTGCCGATATAGGGCTGGCCGCCCGTGTTGGACCGCATCACCTGCAGGAGGCCGGGAGCGGCGATCCAGTCGGTGCCTTCACCTCCCATGTCGAGGACGCCTCGAATGGTGCCGTCGGGCCAGCTGTCCGAGACCACCGCCTTGGCGCGCCCTGCGCCCTTGACCAGGAGCTGCAGGCGCTCGGCGAAGAGGGTGCGGCTCTGGAGGAGGGCCGTGGCGCAGAGCAGGTCCGTGAGGCAGGCACAGGCCTCGGGCTCCAGGTGCGGGTGGCTGCGCCGCACGCCGTCCCAGAGGGGGCTGGCATCCAGGGAGGACAGGCGAATGTGCCCGTCCCGGGTGTGGGACCGGAGCACGCGGACCGGTCGGGCGTCACCGCTCAAGAGGTCCCCAAGGACGGCTGGCCCTGGGTCGGAACGGCGGCAAAGGGCATCAAGACTCCAGCAAGGGATGGCGAGAGCAGGTAGGTAGGACTCCTGCGGAATCTTCATTGTGCCTCCCGGAAGGCCTCTCGTCAGCAGGGGGGCGCTTCTGCCTTCCGGCTGTGAAATTCTCAGTGCCGGTATTTTCTTAATTAGGCCAAATGATGTCGAGATCGCAAAAGAACTTTTAGGAGCATCAATGCTCCAAATAGGAGCAAACAGGTAGGGTTTCCACCCAGACAAAAGGGGGGTTGTACCCATACCGGGCATTGACCCTTTTTCATAGTCTTATCCAAGCGAGATGTTTCACCGGCCTTCTCTTCTCTGTTTGATCCGCCCTTAGAACTTCCGGCACCCCGCCAAACCTGCGCACCCCTGCGCACCTCAAGAAAGGCAGACGACAGCCATGACCCACCCGCACGCTGCCGCCCCCTCCCTCACCCGCTCCACCCGGACCGGCCTCCCCCTCCTGGGGTTGCTGACGGCCCTCCTGGTGTCCGGGCAGTCCGCCTCGGCCCAGGGCACCGTGGCGCCTCCCGTGCCCACCTGGCAGTCCAGCCCCACCCTGACCAAGTTCATGACCGAGCTGCGCGCTCCCGGACTGATTCCCGTGGCCGTCACCGACGGCACCCGCACCTTCAAGTCTGGCAAGACCACCACCACTGCCACCCACTACACCATCGACATCAACCAGTTCACGGATCAGCTGCATCCGTCCCTGCCCCCCACCACCCTCTGGGGCTACAACCCCAGCCGCGCCCTGGGCGTGGCTGTGGGTGCCGTCGTCCCTCAGAAGCACCTGGGCGGCATCATCATCGCCCAGAAGGGTGTCCCCACCCAGATCACCTTCCGCAACCACCTGCCCAATGCCCACATCCTGCCGGTGGACACCAGCATCCAGGGCGCTGACTCCAGCGTGGCCCAGAACCGCACGGCCACCCACCTCCATGGTGGACAGGTGCCTTGGATCAGTGACGGCGGCCCCTTCAACTTCTGGGACCCCCAGGGCGGCAAGGGCGTGAGCTTCCTGAGCAACGGCGTGCTGCGCCCCCTCGAAGCCGCCGCTGGCACCATCCCCGTCAACGAGGCCGAGTACTACTACCCCAACAACCAGAGCGCCCGCATGATGTGGTACCACGACCACGCCATGGGCATCACCCGCCTCAACGCCTACGCCGGGATCGCCTCTGCCTACATCCTCCGGGACGCCTTCGAGGCCTCCCTGGTGCGTGACTTCGGGTTGCCCGCCTTCGTGGAGAACGGTGGCCGCGAGCTGCCCCTGGTCTTCCAGGACAAGATCTTCCAGAACGGCAACGTGCCTGACCCCAGCCGCCCCTTCCCCGGCTCTGCCGTGGGCGTCGGCAACCTCTGGTACCCCTATGAGTACGATCCCGCCCTCTGGAACGCCAGCACCGCCCCCGGCGTGTCCGTAGTGCCCGAAGCCTTCGGCGACACCATGCTGGTGAACGGCGCCGCCTTCCCCAAGGCCACCGTGGACCCCCGCCGCTACCGTCTGCGCATCCTCAACGCCTGCAATGCCCGGGTGCTGAACCTCGCCCTCTACGAAGAAGATGTCCTGAGCCCCGGCAGCCCTGACTTCACCAAGCCCGGTCCCGCCTGGCTCGTGATCGGCACCGAGGGCGGCTTCCTGGCCAAGCCCGTGAGCGTGCCCCAGGCCAACCTGACCACCCTGGTGGATGCCGCCGGTGGCCGCTACGTGAACCCCGCCGCCCCCGGTGGCAGCCTCATCGTGGCCCCCGCTGAGCGTCTGGACCTGATCCTCGACCTCAACGGCAAGGGTGGCAAGAAGTACATCCTCTACAACAATGCTCCCGGGCCCTACCCAAATGGGGCTCCTGAGAACGACTACCCCAGCCCCACCCTCATCGGCGACACCTCCGTGATGATGCGCTTCGAAGTGAAGCTGGACGCCAAGACCATCACCAAGGACACCCCCAACAAGCTGACCGCCACCACCGCCCTGGCTGCCAGTGCCAACTCCCTGATCGATCCCCCCCTCGCCGGCCCCGTGGCCACCGCCGCCGCCAACAAGCTGAACTGGGCCAACATCACCACCGCGCCCCTGCCCATCCCCACCCGCGCCGGTGTCACCGTGCGCCAGCTGACCCTGAACGAGGCTGTGGACGCCTACAACCGCCTCATCCAGATGCTCGGCACCAACGTCAAGACCCCCGCCGGTGACTTCGGCCGTCCCTACTACGACCCCAAGGACTCCACTGGCTCCACCCCAACGGAGGTGTCCACCAACAACGCGGTCGAAGTCTGGCAGATCGCCAACCTCACGGGTGACACCCACCCCATCCACTTCCACCTCTCCAACGTGCAGATCCTCTCCCGCCAGGGCTTCGATGCGGTGACCTACGGCACCACCACCGCCGTCGGCGCAGCGGCCACGCCCACCCTCATGGGCACTGCCCGCGGCCCCGAGGCCACCGAGATCGGCTGGAAGGAGACCGTCAAGATGCACCCCGGTGAGATCACCACCGTCATCATGAAGCTCGCCCTGCCCGCCGTGCCCTTCGTCGTCCCCGTCAGCCCCCGTACCGGTGGCAACGAGTACGTCTGGCACTGCCACATCCTCGAGCACGAAGAGCACGACATGATGCGCACCCTGGTGGTGAAGTAGCACCAACCAGACAGCAGCCAGACCAAGGAAGCGGGGGCGACCCCGCTTCCATTTTTTATGGGCAGCCACCGGGGGGGCACCCCCGAGGTGGGTGCCCACTTGTAAATTACAGAGCCCCCAAGCATTGATTACCAATGGGTACAAAGAGGCAGTAGTTTTCCGGCATGGAATGGGTAGTTCCCCCCATTTTTTGAACTTTGGATCGGACCTAGTCTTTTCGATCTACCACCTGATTCATTGGCACAACCTGGGGCAACGGCCCCTTGGCTGGTGCCTCCGGAAGCCCCGCTCCTTCCCTTGCCGGGAAACGCATCTTGTCCAAGGAGGACTCGCATGCACGCTCCTACACCCACCCCCCGCCGCCGCCCCCTCCTGGGCCTCCTCGCAGCCCTGCTGGTGTCCGGGCAGTTCGCCTCGGCCCAGAGTCCCAATGCGTCGACCCCCGTGCCCACCTGGCAGTCCAGCCCAGCCCTGACCAAGTTCATGGAGGAGATGCGGACCGCAGGGAAGATTACGGTGGCCCTCCCGGATGGGACCCGGACCTTCCCTGGCAGCCCGATCGTGGCCGACCACTACACCATTGAAATCAATCAATTTCAGGATACGCTCCACCCGAGCCTGCCCCCCACCTCCCTCTGGGGCTACAACCCCACGATGGCGCTGGGGGTGGCCCCCGGAGCCATCGTGCCCCAGTCCCACCTGGGGGGCATCATCATCGCCGAGCGGGGTAAGCCGATTCAGGTCACTTTCCGCAACAACCTTCCGGGCAAGCACATCCTCCCTGTCGATTCCACCATCCAGGGCGCAGCCACGACCGATACCACCATCCTGCCCCAAGGGAAAGCGGGGCCAGTGGGCACAGTGACGGAGAACCGCACCAGCACCCACCTCCACGGGGGGGAGGTGCCTTGGATCAGTGACGGCGGCCCCTTCGCTTTCTGGGATCCCGCCGGGAACAAGGGGAGCAGCTTCCTCAATAATAAAGTGCTGCGTCCCAAGGAGACCGCCTTAGGCACCGTCCCCAAGAACGAGGCCGAGTACTACTACCCCAATCACCAGAGCGCCCGCTTCGTGTGGTACCACGACCACTCCATGGGCATCACCCGCCTGAACGCCTATGCCGGCATCGCCAGTGCCTACATCATTCGGGACAACTTTGAGCGGGCCCTCGTCAAATTGTTCGGGTTGCCTGAGTTCGTCGAGAAGGGTGGCCGCGAGCTGCCCCTGGTCTTCCAGGACAAGATCTTCCAGAACGGCAATCCCCCCACGAATCCCGCCCTGCCCTTCCCTGGCTCCGCCGTGGGCATCGGCAACCTCTGGTACCCCTACGAGTACGACCTCAACCGGTGGCCCGTGGATCCCGCTGCGACCCAGCCGCTGCCACCCACCTCGGTGGTGGCCGAAGCCTTCGGCGACACCATGCTGGTCAACGGCACGGCCTTCCCCAAGTCGACCGTGGATCCCCGCCGCTACCGCTTCCGCATCCTTAACGCCTGCCAGGCCCGGGTCCTCAACCTGCAGCTCTACGAGGACAACGGCAGTGGCATTCCCGACTTCACCAAGCCCGGACCCGACTTCCTCGTGATCGGCACCGAGGGTGGATTTCTGGCCAAGGCGGTGAGCGTACCCTCCGGGAAGAAGCTCCTTACTGCGACAGATCTCGGCGGCAATCGGTTCGTCCCCAACCCTGGTGCCCCAGGGGGCAGCCTGATCGTGGCCGGTGGCGAGCGCCTGGACATCGTGGTGGACTTCAAGGGGATGGGCGGCAAGAGCTACATCCTCTTCAACGATGCCCCGGGCCCTTACCCAAATGGGGACGCACTGAACGACTACTACAAGCTTGATGGCACGGGTCCAGACACCTCAATCCTCATGCGCTTCGAAGTCAAACCCGACAGCAACGCCATCCCTGCGGATGCCCCCTTCTATATCAAAAACGGCACGCCCCTGGCGGCCCTGCCGATCGTGTCACTGATCGATCCACCCCTGGCTGGGCCCATGGCCAACACCCCTGCCGCGTTCCTCAACTGGGCCAGCGTCACCACCGCGCCCCTGCCCATCCCGACCCGCAAGGGCGTCACGGTGCGGCAGCTGACCCTGAACGAGGTCACGGACGCCGAAGGCCGCCTGATCCAGATGCTCGGCACCAACGTTGCGACCAACACCGGGGATTTCTCCCGTCCCTACTGGGATCCCACCAACGCGACGACCAAGGCCCTGTCAGCGGCGACCGAGACGACCACGCAAGGAGCGACCGAGGTCTGGCAGATCGCCAACCTGACAGGAGACACCCACCCGATCCACTTCCACCTGGTGAATGTGCAGATCCTCTCCCGACAGGCGTTCGATACCAATGCTTATGTGGGTCTGCCCAGCAATGCCCCTGCGGGTACGGCGGGAACCATCGCCAAAGACAAGGCGGCCAATCTGGTTCTCCTGGATGCCCCCCGGGGCCCCGAGGCCACCGAGATCGGCTGGAAGGAGACCGTCAAGATGCACCCCGGTGATGTCACCACGGTCATCATGAAGTTCGCCCTGCCCACCGTCCCCTTCGTGGTTCCCCCCAGCCCCCGCACCGGCGGCAACGAGTACGTGTGGCACTGCCACATCCTCGAGCACGAAGAGCACGACATGATGCGCACCCTGCTGGTGAAGTAGGTCCCCGCCAAACAGCACGGCAACAGCAATAAAAGAAGCGGGGGCGACCCCGCTTCTTTTATTGATTTGGAAAGAACGACAGGAGCAGCGCCCAGGCAACTCCTAGAATGACTCCAGGAGCCCACCATGGCCGCCAAGGTCGACATCCGCATCCGCATCCACATCCCGGGGGAGATCGCCCTAGGCCCCGGCAAGGCAGCCTTGCTGGAGGCCATCCACGCCACGGGGTCCATCAGCGCCGCCGCCCGGCAGCTGGAGATGAGCTACCGCCGGGCCTGGCAGCTGGTGGATGCCATGAACCGGAGCTTCCGCACCCCTGTGGTGGCCACGGCCGTGGGTGGCGCCCGCCGAGGGGGTGCCACCCTGACTCCCCTGGGGCAGGAAGCCCTGAAACACTTCCGGGCCCTGGAGGCGGCGGCCATGAAGGCCCTGCGCAGCCGCCTGGGACCCCTGGAGGCCCTGCTGGCCGAGGAAGCCGCGCCTTGACCCTGCGGGGGATTCCGCTATATTTTTTCGTGCATAGCGGAACCCGCCCACTGCGCCACGAGACCCCATGAATCTGCTCCGCCCCCTGCTCGTCCTGCTGCTGGCCTCGGCGCTGGGGGCGGCACCGCCCCGGAAGGTGGCCGTGGCCGCAGCCTCGGACCTGCAGTTTGCGCTGGCGGAGGTGAAGGAGGCCTTCGCCAAGGCCCAGCCCGGCATCGAGGTGAGTCTCACCTTCGGCGCCTCCGGCACCTTCTTCGCGCAGCTCATGAGCAAGGCCCCCTTCGACCTGTTCCTCTCGGCGGATGAGGGCTATCCACGGAAGCTGGTGGAAGCCGGCCTGGCGGAGGGCACCACCTTCTTCCGCTACAGCCGCGGCCACCTGGTGCTGTGGGTCCCCAAGGCCTCCCCCATCCCGCTGGAGACCCTGGGCCTGCAGGCCCTCCTGCACCCGGCGGCGAAGAAGGTCGCCATCGCCAACCCCCGCCACGCCCCCTATGGGCGCGCCGCCGAGGCGGCCCTGACGAAGACCGGCCTGCTGGCGGCGGTGGCCCCGCGCCTGGTCTTCGGCGAGAACATCGCCCAGACCGCCCAGTTCGTGCAGACCGGGGCCGCCGACATCGGCCTCATCGCCCTCTCCCTGGCCCTGTCTCCGCCCATGGTCGCCGCCGGACGCCACTGGCCTGTGCCCGAGGCTGCCTACCCGCCCCTGGACCAGGGGGGCGTGGTGCTCAACCACGCCGGGGACCGGGCTGCGGCCCTGGCCTTCCGCGCCTTCCTGCAGTCCCCTGCGGGCGTGACCATCCTGCGGCGCCACGGCTTCCAAGTAGACGGTCCCTGATGGACTGGCAGGCCATCCGCCTGAGCCTCTGGCTCGCCAGCCTCACCACGGCGTTGCTGTTGGTGCTGGGTCTGCCCCTGGCCTACTGGCTGGCCTTCAGCCGCCGCCGCTGGAAGTTCCTGGTGGAGGCCGTGGTGGCCATGCCCCTGGTGCTGCCCCCCACGGTGCTGGGCTTCTACCTGCTCCTGGCCATGGGCCCCCGCAGCCCCTTCGGGCGGGGCTGGGAGACCCTCTTCGGCCGCACCCTGCCCTTCTCCTTCGAGGGCCTGCTCATCGCTTCGGTGCTGTACAGCCTGCCCTTCATGATCCAGCCCCTGGCGGCGGCCTTCGCTGCCGTGGACCGAGGGCTCATCGAGGCCTCGTGGTGTCTGGGGGTGTCGCGCCTCCGCACCTTCTTCCGCGTGATTGCACCGCTCTCCTGGGCCGGCATCCTCACAGGCATCGTGCTGGCCTTCGCCCACACCCTCGGGGAGTTCGGCGTGGTGCTCATGGTGGGTGGCAACCTGCCGGGCCGCACGCGCACCGTGAGCGTCGCCATCTACGACCAGGTGCAGGCCATGGACTACGGCCCCGCCGCCCGCACCGCGGCCCTGCTGCTGGGCGTGTCCTTCCTGGTGCTGACCTTCACCTACGCCCTGCGGCGCCACCAGAGGAAGCCGTGGACGCTCATCTGACCTGCCGCGCCGAGCGGCGCTTCCCCGGCGGGACCACCGTCGAGGCGACCCTGCAGATCCCTGCGCCTGGCTTTTCCGTGACGGTGCTGTTCGGGCCTTCGGGGTCTGGCAAGACCACGGTCCTGCGCCTCCTGGCGGGCCTGGAGCGGGCTGACACTGGCAGCATCCGCCTGGGCGGCACCACCTGGTCCGATGCCAACCGGGGCATCCATCTGCCGCCCCAGGCGCGCAACCTGGGCTTCCTCCCGCAGGCCTACAGCCTGTTTCCGCACCTCAGCGTGGCGGACAACCTGGCCTATGGGCTGGACGTCCAGCCCGTACCGGAACGAGCGGCCCGGGTGGGCGAGCTCCTTGCGCTCCTGGACCTGCAGGGCCTGGCCGAGCGCCGCCCCGCAGAGCTGTCCGGGGGCCAGCAGCAGCGGGTGGCCCTGGGGCGAGCCCTGGCCCGGCGGCCGGGCCTGCTGCTGCTGGACGAACCCCTCTCTGCCCTGGACCAGCCCGCTCAGCTGCGGCTCCGGCGGGAGCTGCGGGACCTGCTCCGCCGCCTGGACATCCCCACGGTGCTGGTGACCCACGACCGGGCCGAGGCCCTGCACCTGGGTGACCGACTGGTGGTGATGGACCAGGGCCGGGTCTGCCAGAGCGGTGACATCCAGGCGGTCTTCGACCGCCCTACGGACCCAGCAGTAGCACGGATCCTGGGGGTCGAGACCGTGGTGCGTGGCGAGGTGGAGTCCATTGTGGAGGGCCTGGCCACCCTGCGGGTGGGACCGGCCCGCATCCTGGCGGCGGATCCCGGGGGTCTGGGGCACGGGGCCTTCGCCTGCATCCGGGGCGAGGATGTGGCCGTGGAGCGGAGCAGCGGCCCAGCCCCCGGCTCCACGGCCCGCAACCGCCTGCCCGCCCGCATCACAGCCCTGAGCCCCGAGGGCGCCCTCATGCGGGTGGGCCTGGACTGTGGCTTCCCCCTGGCCGCCCTGGTGACCCGCCAAGCCTGCCTGGACCTGGGCCTGAGCGAAGGCGATCAGGTCTGCGCCATCCTCAAAGCCGCCGCCGTCCACCTGATTCCGCACGACTGACGGTTCAGCGGAAGGACTGCTGAACAAAAGCGAAAAGATTTGGCCACCGATGAACACCGATTTAAGACGGAATTCCCGGATGAACCGTTTTTCTAGCCCTACTCCGCTCTCCTCCGCTCCTCGGCAGTCCTCTGTGTTTCTTGATTCAATTCGTTGCAAGCCACCGCCAAGCCCCGCTGCGAGGCTTTTATCTGCGCCATCTGCGCCATCTGCGCCATCTGCGGTTTCAGTTTTCCTAGAAAACCGAGCTAGCCCCGCGTCCAACGGAGCACGGGCTTGCGGGCGGCGGTGGTCTCGTCGAGGCGGCGGAGGGGAGCCAGCACGGGTGCCTGGTGCAGCAGGTCCGGGTTCTCGGTGGCCTCCTGCGCGATCTGCAGCATGGTGTCGCAGAAGGCGTCCAGCTCGTCCTTGCCCTCGCTCTCCGTGGGCTCGATCATCAGCGCACCCGGCACGATCAGAGGGAAGTAGATGGTGGGCGGGTGGTAGCCGTGGTCGATGAGGCGCTTGGCGATGTCCAGGGTGTGCACATCACCCTTGGCCTGGAGGGTGTCGCTGAAGACCACCTCGTGGAGGCTGGGCGAATCGATGTGGAGCGCGTAGGCCCCCTTCAGCCGCACGCGGATGTAGTTGGCGTTCACGATGGCGCGCAGGGTCGCCGCCTTCAGGCCGTCCGAGCCGTGGCTGAGGCAGTAGGTCAGCGCCCGCACCAGGATCCCGAAGTTGCCGTGGAAGGTGTGCACCTTGCCGATGCTCTGGGGGCAGTCCCACTCGGTGCGGTAGGTGTGGGCGGGCACCTCGCCCTCGCCCACCTTGACGGTGTCACGCACCACCACGGGCAGGGGCAGGAAGGGAATCAGCCGCTCGGCACAGCACACGGGACCGGCGCCGGGACCGCCGCCGCCGTGGGGCGTGGAGAAGGTCTTGTGCAGGTTCAGGTGCATGACATCCACGCCGAAGTCGCCGGGCCGCGCCACGCCCACCAGGGCGTTCATGTTGGCGCCGTCCATGTAGACCAGGGCGTCCACGCTGTGGAGCAGGTCGCTGACTTCCTGGAAGCGGTACTCGAAGACGCCCACGGTGTTGGGGTTGGTGATCATGGCGCCGGCGATCTCGGGGCCCAGCTCGGCCACCAGGGTCCGCAGGCCCTTGCGGACCTTGCCGCTGACGGGATCCGTGACGTCATCGAAGGCGATGGTGCCATCGGGCAGGGAGGGCAGCTCCACCACCTCGTAGCCCGCCATGGCGGCGGTGGCGGGGTTGGTGCCGTGGCCACTGTCGGGGATGAGGATCACGCGGCGCTTGGCGCCCCGGCTGACATGGTAGGCGCGGATGAGCATGACGCCGGTCAGCTCGCCAGCGGCACCGGCGCTGGGCTGGAGGGTGACGCCGGGCAGGCCTGTGATCTCTTTCAGCCACTCCTGCAGGGTGTAAAGCGTCTCCAGGTTGCCCTGCACGAAGGCATCCGGGGCCATGGGGTGGGTGTCTGTGAAGCCGGGCAGGCCCGCGATCTTCTCGTTGAGGCGGGGGTTGTGCTTCATGGTGCAGGAGCCCAGCGGGTAGATGCCGTCGTCCACGCCGTAGTTCCACTTGGAGAGCCGCGTGAAGTGGCGGATGACCTCCACCTCACTCAGCTCCGGCAGGGCGTCAAAGCCGCTGCGCTTCAGGTGGGCAGGCCGGGTGTCCTTGGCCGGGGGCACATCGCATTTCGGCAGGTCCATGCCCCGCTTGCCGGGGACGGAGCGCTCGAAGGAGAGGGGTTCGCGCTGGCGGAGGAACATGGTCACACCTCCTGGGCCGTGACGGGGATGCGGGCGAGGATCTCGACGAGGCTCTCGATCATCTGGCGGGTATGGAGCTCCGTGGCGCACCAGAGGATGCAGCCGGCGTACTCCGGATAGAAGCGGCCCAGGTCGAGGCCCGGCAGCAGGCTCTCAGCGAGGCAGGCGGCCTCCAGGGCGGCGTAGTCGCCGTGGTAGCGCAGGACGAACTCGTTGAAGTAGGGGGCTGCGAAGAGTGGCTCGAAGTCCGGCAGGTCCAGCAGGCGCTCCCGCAGGTATTGCGCCTTGGCGGCATTCAGCTCAGCGAGGCCAGTCAGTCCCTCGGGGCCTGCCAGGTGCATGAAGATGTTGGCGCGCAGGGCCACGAGGCCCTGGTTCGAGCAGATGTTGCTGGTGGCCTTGTCGCGGCGGATGTGCTGCTCGCGGGCGGTGAGGGTCAGCACGTAGCCGGTGCGGCCCTCCAGGTCCTTGGTCTGCCCCACCAGGCGGCCCGGGATCTCCCGCTTGTGGGCCTCCTTCACGGCCAGGAAGCCCAGGAAGGGGCCGCCGAAGGTGGGCTTGTTGCCCAGGCTCATGGCCTCGCCGCAGGCCATGTCGGCGCCAGCCTTGCCCGGGGACTCGAACCACCCGAAGGCGAAGGCCTCCTGGGTGACGCTCACCAGCAGGGCACCGGCGGCGTGGATGGGGGCGGCCAGGGCCGTGAGGTCCTCCGCCGCGCCCAGG
>CAIMFT010000040.1 GCA_903840385.1 uncultured Holophagaceae bacterium | reverse complement strand
CCCATCTTCGCCAACCAGGCCATCAGCTTCATGCTGGCGGACATGGCCAAGAAGATCGAGGCCAGCCGCCTGCTCACCTGGCAGGCCGCCTGGATGACCGACAACAACATCAAGAACTCCAAGCAGAGCGCCATCGCCAAGACCTTCGCCACGGACACGGCCATGGAAGTCACCACCGACGCAGTCCAGATCCTCGGCGGCAATGGCTACAGCCGGGATTACCTCGTCGAGAAGTTCATGCGCGACGCCAAGCTCCTCCAGATCTATGAGGGGACGAACCAGATCCAGCGGCTTGTCATCGCCAAGGAAATTCAGCAGGGCAACTAGCGCCGCTGGAGCGTCCGGGTCGCGAGTGGACAGCGCTAAATGCGCTGTCTCGAGCGGGGACCCGGCGTTCGTCCATAACCAGATCCAGCGGCTTGTCATCGCCAAGGAAATTCAGCAGGGCAACTGACCCAGAGCATCCTGGTGAAATCCCGCATTTTCTCTCTTGATTACCAGAACATCCGACCCTAGAATCCCTTCCAACCATCCATCTTTTCTGCCGAAAAGACCTGGGATCGGGGGTCCCGCCGGGGATCCCTTTGACTCTGGCGCAAGCCCCCACGATCCGCACGCCTGGTGCGGTTCGTGCGATCAACCTCCAGGCGAGAGGGGCTCTGTCCCCGGGAAGAAAGTCATGTCCGAAGGCACCGTCAAATGGTTCAACGCCGAGAAGGGGTTCGGCTTCATCACCCCTGACGAGGGTGGCGCCGATATCTTTGTGCACTACTCCGCCGTCCAGACCAAGGGCTTCCGGAGCCTGGAGGAGAAGCAGCGCGTCAGCTTTGACGTGGTGCAGGGGCCCAAGGGGCCCCAGGCAGCCAACGTCAACAAGCTCTGAGCTCCGCTCCCCTTTCCTGAGCCCCGGCCTTGGCTGGGGCTCTTCCGTCCATACTTGACCCATGCCGACCCTTCCCTCGTCCCTGCGCCCAGTCCTGGGTGTAGTGCTTCTGCTCCTCGCAGGCCTGCTGGCGGGGTGGGCGGCCTGGCTGGATCCTGGCAGTGGGTGGGTGCTGGCGGCCACCGTGGTGCTCGGCGCCTGGCTGGGCTGGGCCATCCGCCAGGCCTGGCTCTATCCCCGCCTCCTGGCCCGGGCCGAGGCCCGCTGGGCCGCCGGTGCACCGGCTTCGGACGTGGCGGCCCTGCTGGGTGATGCCCCCCTGGCCCTGGGCGAATTGGGCTACCGGATCCACCTTCTGCGGAGCCTGGCCCATGGCTCCCTGGGCTACCGGGATCGGGCCTGGCTGGATCAGCTGCAGGGGCAGCTGGTCCGCCTGCCCTGGTGGGTGCGGCCCCTGGCCTCTCGGGCCTTTCGCCGGATCGAGGGTCCTCCTGCCCCGCAACGCCTGGCCTGGGGGCGGCGCCTTCTGCGCCTGGCCCCGGCCATGGGGCGCCTGCACCACCTCCAGGGCATCCTCCTGCTGCGGACCTCGGAGCCGGGGGCCAGCCAGCAGGCCTGGGAGCACTTCGAGGCGGCCCTGCCCCTCTCCTGGGATGACCCTCTCCTGCTGGAGGACCTCCTCCTCGCCGCCTTCCAGCAGGGAAATGCCCGGGTTGCGGAGCAGGCCCTGGGCATCCTCACCGCCCGCCATGGGGACCCTCGCATTCCCTGGAACCGGGGGGCCGCCGGCATGCACCTCCTGCGCATGGGCCGGGAGGTGGAAGCCCTGGCGCTGGTCCAGGGCGTCCCCCCGGAGCGTCGAGAGCAACCCCTGCCCTGGCTGGTGGAAGCGGCCGGTCGGCGGCGCCTGGGAGACCGGGAGGGGGCCTGGCGGACCATCGAGGCTGCCATCGAACGCCTCCCCGGGTCTTTCCAGCTCTGGATGGAGCGCCACAGCATTGCCCTGGACCTCCCTGCGGAAGAGGAGGCCCGCCGGAGCCTGCTGCGTGCCTGGGAGCTGATCTGGGAGGGCGCCGAGGGAGAAGCGGACCGCCAGGAGTGGCTGCTGAGGAGGGCCGAGTTTGCCTTCTGGTGGGAGGATGACCCAGCCTTTGCCCTGGAGCTGTTGGCGGGGGTTCCTGCGGACCGACGAGGGGCTCACCACCCCCCCCTCACCCTGCAGGCGCAGGTGGCCGACGGCCAATATGAAGCCGCCTATGGCGAGGTCACGGCCCTGCTGAAGGGGACTCCCGAAGACCCAGACCTGCTCCTGCTCCAGGCGGACTGCCTCGCCGGGATGGCCGCCTGGGAAGCCCTGCGACCCTTCCTCGAGAGCCTCCCCGAGCCCTGCCGGGAGCGCCCGGCCTTCTGGCACCTGCGGGGCCTGGGCCGCACCCACCAGGGGGACCCGCTGCCCGCTCGTCTCGACCTGGAGCGGGCGGTCCGCATGGATCCCCGGGAGCCGCGCTACCTTCTGGATGCGGGCCACGCCTGCGCCGAGCTGGGGGACTGGGATCGCGCCGAGGGCCACTGGCGCCAGGCCCTGCACCTGGAGCCGGAGAGCGAAGAGGCCCTCATCCACCTGGCCGAGGCCCGCAGGGAGCTGGAGGACCTGGATGGGGCCCGACGCTACCTCCGAGAGTGTCTGCTCCATCACCCGGACAGCGGCGAGGCACAGTCCCTCCTCGCAGCCCTGGAAGCGAACTGAAGCAGGCCCCTTCGGCGGCAGCCTCAGCGGGGCTGGCCACCCTTGATGAGGGCGAGCTTGGCATCGAAGCGGGCCTGATTCTCAGGCATGGCGTACTTGCGGGCCTTTTCCAGGGCCTTGATGGCATCTTTCTGGCGCCCCTGGGCCAGGTGAACCCGGGCCTGGATCAGGTGGAAGTCCGGCTCCTGGGCCAGCAGGCGGATGGCACTGCGGATCCGCTTTTCGGCCTCTTCCAGGTTGCCTTCCTGCAGAGCTTCCTCGGCCAGGAAGGCGTTGAAGAAGGGGTCCTGCTTCCGAACCTCGAGACCCCGCTCCCGGTAGACCAGGGCCTCCTTGTCGCGCCCCTGGGCCCTCAGCAGGGTCTCCAGGTTGCCGCAGGGAGCCCCATCCCGAGGATCGGCCTCCATGGCCCGCAGGAAGGAGGCCTCTGCTGCGGCCTCCTGGCCCTTGCTGCGCTGGACCACCCCAAGGATGTTCCAGCCGACGCCGAGCTTGGGGTCCACGGCAATGGACTGGCGAGCGGAGGCGAGGGCCTCCTCCTCCCGGGACTCCTCCAGCAGCTCCACGGCGCGGTTGCTGTGGAACAGAGCCACCACGCGGTTGGGCTCCAGGGGCAGGATGAGCTGGCTCTCCCGCCGAACCTCCGGCAGGAAGTCAGCCACCATCTGGTGGCCCACCATGCCGGAAGACACCACAGCCACGATGTGCCGCTCGTAGCGGATGGTGTTGCCCACCCGCCGCCAGCGGCTGACCCGCAGGGACTCCCCATAGCGGGCTTCCAGGCCGACGGACCGGCAGGCGGCAACGTAGAGGGCCGTCAGGGTGAGGCAGTTGGCCTTCCGGTCCCGCCAGGCTTCGATGGGGGTGCGGGTGTAGGCATTGTCATAGGTGATCCCCAGGCCCCCATCCTCCGGTGCGGCGAAGATGGCCTTCACCAGGGCAGAGACCTTGGCGACGACCCCCTGCTGACTGAGGGTGTGCCTGCGGGTGAAGGCCTGCAGCTCCGGAGGCGCCTCGAAGGGATCCTCCCCGGCACCCAGGAGGAGGGTGCTCAGCAGGAAGGGGAGAAGGCGAAGGCGCAAAGTTAAGCTCCCGGAACAGGAGGTAATACGGACTTGGAGTGCAGCAGGTTATGAGATGCTCTGTGGGTTGGAGGGACCATGCCTAGCCCGACCGCCGTCGTGTGTGCCTACTCGAGCGTGGGGACCGCCGCCCTTGAGGGGCTGCTGGAGGCGGGTGTCGAGGTGCTGGCACTCTACACCTACACCCAGGCCCCGGACGAGCACTGGTTCACGCCTCCTGCCGCCGTGGCCCAGGCCTGCGGCATTCCGGTCCACCGAGCTCCTGCATTCAATGACGATGCGGTCTTCGAGGCGATTGCTGCCCACCGGCCGGACTTCCTGTTCAGCTTCTACTTCCGGGAGATGATCCAGGCCCGCGTCCTGGATGTGCCCCGCCTGGGGGCCTACAACCTGCACGGCAGCCTGCTCCCCACCTACCGCGGTCGGGCTCCCCTCAACTGGGTGCTGGTGAAGGGCGAGACCGAGACCGGCGTCACCCTGCACGCCATGACCCCCAAGCCGGATGACGGCCACATCGTGGCCCAGGCCCGCCTCCCCATTGCCTGGGACGAGACGGCCCTCAGCCTCACCGAGAAGGCCGCTGCTGCGGGTCGGGATCTGGTCCGGGCGGCGGTGCCCGGCCTGGTGGACGGCAGCATTGCCCGCATCGACCAGCGGACCCTGGGGCCCTCCACCTACTTCGGGGGGCGCAAGCCCGCCGACTCCCGCCTCCTGCCCACCATGACCGTCCAGGAAGCCTTCAACCAGATCCGCGCGGTGGCCGATCCCTGGCCGAATGCCTTCCTGGAGACGCCCCTGGGCACCGTGAAGGTCGCCTGGGCCCTGCCCTGCGCAGAGCCCTGCCCGGCCGGGACCTTCCGCCTCACCCGGGAAGGCGTCCTCCTGGGCTTCGCCGATGGGGCCCTCCGGCTCCACAGCCTCAAGTTCCAGGGGCACCGCCTGGAACGGCCCACCGACCAAGCGGAAGCCCTCCGGGCCATCGGCTTTGATGGGGCGCCTGCCCCAGGGGTCTGACCCCACCCAAACCCACTGCAGTATTCTGTCCGACGCATCCCCCTCCAGGAGTCCCATGCGAAGCGTGATTATCGGTACCGGCATCGGCGTGCCAGCCAACGTCGTCACCAACGAGGCCCTGTCCAAGCTCATGGACACGTCCGATGAGTGGATCCGGGTGCGCAGTGGCATCCGGGAGCGGCGCTACGCCGACCCGGGGCAGAGCTCCACAGACCTCGGGATCATCGCCGCTGCCCAGGCCATTGCCCAGGCCGGCCTGACCCCTGCTGACATCGACGCCGTGATCTTTGCCACCATGACCCCGGACCGCCTCCTGCCGGGGAACGGCCCGCTGCTGCAGAAGGGCCTCGGCCTGCGCGACATCCCCACCTTTGACATTCGCCAGCAGTGCAGCGGGTTCCTCTACGGCCTGGAGCTGGCGGACCTCTTCATCCAGAGCGGACGCTACCGCCGGGTGTTGCTGGTGGGAGCCGAGGTCCACACGCCCTTCATGCCCTGGCACCTGGGCTGGGACACCCTCATCGGCCAGTCCACCCGGGAGATCACCGAGGCCGAGCGCGCCGAGAACACCCTCACCCGGGACCGCACCGTCCTCTTCGGGGATGGGGCTGGCGCGGCCGTGATCGAGGGCCGGGAGGGCGAGGAGGGCCTCCGCCTGATCCGGCTCCACACCGATGGCAGCGGCGCCGATGTGCTCACCATGCACGGCGCTGGCTTCAAGCGGCGCCCCTTTGTCACCCACGAGCAGATCGATGGGGGCGAGACCCTGCCCTTCATGGCCGGCAAAGAGGTGTTCCGTTCCGCCGTGACCCTCATGCCCCAGGCCGTGCGGGAGGTCTGCGAGACCTCCGGCATCACCGTGGAGTCCCTGGACCTGGTACTCGTCCACCAGGCCAACCTGCGGATCATCGAAGGGGTGCAGAAGGCCCTGGGGCTGCCGCCCGAGAAGGTCCCCCACAACGTCGAGCGCTTCGGCAACACCACCGCCGCCACGCTGCCCATCCTGCTGCATGAGCTCCTCACCCAGGGCGAGATTCGTCCAGGCATGAACCTGGTGTTCACAGCCCTCGGATCTGGACTTCACTGGGGTGCGGCCCTTTATCGCACCTAGAGCCTTGCCGGCCCCAGCGGCTGGCCTAGACTGCCGGTCATCCTCCGGGAGTCCCCATGCGCATCCACCCCCTGGCCCTCGCCCTCTGCGTACCGGCCCTGGTCCTCGCTGCCGGTACCGCCAAGGCCGGGAAGCGGGCCTCAGGGCCAGTCACCTCCAGCAAGGAGGCCAAGGCCATCGCCGAGCAGGAGACCGGCGGGAAGGCTGTCTCAGCCCGGCGCACGGCTCTCAATGGGGCCTCCGGGGCCTGGGAGGTGGAGGTCCGCATGCCTCGGGAGGCCCAGGGCTGGCGCTGTGTGATCGATGCCGACACCCACCTGATCCACACCAAGACCCGGATTCCCCAGCCTGGCGCCAAGGGCAAGCCGGAGGCGTCCCCGAAGGTGGTCAGGGGGACCCGCTGAGGGGCTTGGCCGATCCCGGGCGTGGGTTCACCGGTTTTTCCTACCTGGGGACCGGACAATTTGACAGTTCGCCCTAGAATCTAAGTCGTGGCCTTCGCCACAGGGAGACCGACACATGGGACTGATGGACTGGGGCAAAGCCCAATTCCTCGACATCCTCGAATGGCTGGACGATTCCACGGACACACTGGCCTGGCGCTTCCCCATGCGGGGCCAGGAGATCCAGAACGGCGGCAAGCTGGTAGTGCGGGAGAGCCAGGAAGCGGTCTTCATCAACGAAGGCCAGCTGGCGGACGTGTTCAAGCCCGGCACCCACAACCTGACCACCCAGAACCTGCCCATCCTGGCCACGCTGAAGGGCTGGAAGTACGGCTTCGAGAGCCCCTTCAAGAGCGACGTCTACTTCATCTCCACGAAGCTCTATAACGACATGAAGTGGGGCACCTCCAACCCGATCATGATGCGCGACGCCGACTTCGGCATGCTGCGCATCCGGGCCTTCGGCATCTACTCCATCAAGGTGGTGGACGCCGGCACCTTCCTCAAGCAGCTGGTGGGCACCAACGGCGTCTACACCGTGCCCGACATCTCCGAGCAGCTCCGCAAGACCATCATGAGCCGCTTCACCGATGCCCTGGGCGAAGCCAAGATCCCGGCCCTGGACCTGGCGGCCAAGTACGACGAGCTCTCTGAGTTCGTGAAGCAGAAGCTGCAGGAAGAGTTTGCGACCATGGGCCTGGAGCTCTCCAAGTTCTTCGTGGAGAACATCAGCCTCCCCGAAGAGGTCGAGGCCATGATGGACAAGCGCACCAGCGTGGGCATGATGGCCCCCGTCATGGGCGCCTACACCCAGATGCAGGTGGCCGATGCCATTCCCCTCGCCGCCCAGAACCCCAGCGGCATCGCGGGCATGGGCATGGGCGTGGGCCTGGGCTTTGGCATGGGCAACGTCATGGGCCAGCAGATGGGCGGCGCTGCCCAGCAGATGGGGCAGCAGCCCTTCCCTGCGGGTTCCGCTGCAGCCCCCGCCGCCCCGGTGAAGTCGCTCAAAGAAGAGCTGACGGACCTGAAGGAGCTCTTCGACAGCCAGCTCATCACCCAGGCCGAGTTCGATGCCTCCCGCGCCGTGATCATGAAGAAGCACGGCATGGGCTAAGCCCCCGAGCTCATTTTTTTACCTCTGAGGCGGCGCAAGCCGCCTCAGTCGTGTCCGGAGCAGTGGGGATGGCCCTCTGCTTCCTGATCGTGCTGGTGCAGGAAGCGGTGGTGGTGCTGATCCGCCATGGCCGGGGTCTCGAAGTGCAGGGTGAGGTGGCGGACCCCGTAGCGGGTCGCCAGCAGCTGCTCGATGCGCTGGTGGTGGGCCTCGGTGTCCGCCAGACGCTCCGCCTCGACGATGATGTGGGCTGTGCAGACGCTCAGGTGGCTGCAGACCCGCCAGGAGCGGAGGTCCTCCACCCCCAGGATGCCCGGCAGGCGGAGCAGCTCAGCCTTGGCCTCTTCCTGATCGAAGGCAGCGCGGTGCATGAGGATGCCCAAGGCGTCCCGCAGCAGCAAGAAAGCGCCCCGCAGGATGAGGCCGGCAATCCCCGCCGCCAGCAGAGGGTCCACCCAGCGCCAGCCCGTGAAGTGGATCAGCACCATGCCTGCCATGACCGCCACATTGGCCAGGCTGTCCCCCAGGGCATGGAGGTAGGCGCTCCGGAGGTTCAGGTCCCGCTCCTGCCCCGTGCCGGCGGCCGGCACCAGCACATAGGTGGCGGCCAGGTTCAGCAATAGGCCCAAGGCCGAGAAGCCAATGGCCCAGCCCAGGCGGATCGGCTGGGGATGGCGCAGGCGGCTCCAGGCTTCCACGAGCACCGCTCCCGCCAGCACCAGCAGCAGGAGGACTCCCAGGAGCGTGTTGAAGATCTCGATGCGGTGCCACCCATAGGACCACCGGTCACAGGGCTCCCGGCGGTTGGCCACCCGGATGCTGCCCAGGGCCAACAGGTTCACCACCGCATCGTTGAGGTTCTCCAGACTGTCGGAGACCAGCCCCAGGGAGCCGGTCCACAGCCCTCCCAGACCCTGGACGCAGAAGTTCACCCCGAAGACCAGAGAGCTGAGGGCCAAGCGCCCCGTGGTGGTAGGACCATGCTCGTGGGCCATCAGCGCCCCCTGGAAGGGCCGTCCTGCCACCTGCCTGCCCGCTGGGCACGCACCCTCTGCATGGAACCCCCTCACCAGGAACGATGGTCCCAGTGTAGCCGTTTAGGGTGCGCGGCTAGTTGTCCCGGTCCGAGTCGCCGATGACCACCAGGTCGTCGTCCTCGTAGGCGTAGTCGCCTTCCTCGATGAGGACCTCCCGGACCCGTCCGCACTCGGGGGCATGGATGTAGAACGACGAGTGGGCGGAGTCGGTGCCTTCGAGGATGAGCAGGGGCTCGTCCTCCTCCACCTCCTGGCCGGGACGGACAAGGACGTCCACCACGTAGCCCGGCCACTCTGCCCGCACGATCATGCCACCCTCCGTCCGGCCCCGAGGACCATGGCGGGGAGAGTATGGCGGGAACCGTCCCTGCGCAAGGGCCGGAAGCGGTTCTTTTTGTATCCCCCTCTCTCTGAGATACTGGATGGCTTGGAGGTCTTGATGGCTGTCGCCTGTGGCATCGTGGGTCTTCCCAACGTAGGGAAGTCCACCCTTTTCAACGCCCTTACCCGTGCGGGTGCGGCTTCGGCCAACTATCCCTTCTGCACCATCGAGCCCAATACGGGGGTGGTGGACGTGCCGGACCCCCGCCTGGAGGTGCTGGCCAAGATCGTAAAACCCCAGCGGGTGCTCCCGGCGGCGCAGGAATTTGTCGACATTGCGGGCCTCGTGCGGGGCGCCAGCAAGGGGGAGGGGCTGGGCAACGCCTTCCTGGGCCATATCCGGGAGACGGACGCCATCGTCCAGGTGGTCCGGTGCTTCGAGGACAGCAACGTCACCCACGTGGAGGGCGGCGTGCACCCGGAGCGGGACCTGAGCATCATCGAGACCGAGCTGGTCATCAAGGATCTGGATGCGGTGGAGAAGGGCCTGGAGCGGCATCGCAAGGTGGCCAAGACCGGCAACAAGGAGAGCGTGGCCATGGTGGCTGTGCTGGAGCGGGTCTTCGCCGCCCTGGACAATGGCCAGTGGGCGCGGACCGCCGGCCTCAGCACCGACGAGAAGGCCCTGGTGAAGTCCTACGGCCTGCTCACCCTCAAGCCCACCCTGTTCGTGGGCAACATTGGGGAGGAGGACATCCGGGATCCCGAAGCCAACCCCCACTACCGCAGCCTCCAGGCCCTGGCCGCAGCTCGCCAGGCCCCCTGCATCCCCATCTGCTCCAAGCTCGAGGCGGAGATCCAGGACCTGCCCGAAGAGGACCGCCCCCTATTCCTGGAGGAAGCCGGCCTGGCTGAGCCCGGCCTGAACGTGCTCATCCATGCCAGCTACGACCTGCTGGGCCTGCAGACCTACTTCACCGCTGGGGTGAAGGAAGTCCGGGCCTGGACCATCCACCAGGGCGACACGGCCCCCCAGGCCGCCGGCGTCATCCACACGGACTTCGAGAAGGGCTTCATCCGGGCTCAGGTCATCGCCTACGAGGATTTCATTCAGTGCGGTGGCGAGCAGGGTGCCAAGGATGCCGGAAAGATGCGGACCGAGGGCAAGGACTACATCGTCAAGGACGGTGACCTGATGAACTTCCTCTTCAACGTCTGAGCCAGGGACCACCCAGGACTCAATGTCCCGCGCCAACCTCCCGATGCCTCCCTAAAGGTGGGTGGATGGCACAACCCAAGACAGCAGGCTGGTCCGGGCGCGGTGCGCCCCAGGAGGACCCTGCCCAGATCTGGTTCGCCATGCTGGACCTCCACCACCAGGAGACTGAGTTTCAGATCAAGGTCGAGGGGACCCACACCCTCCCCTACACCACCCGGGTCCAGTCCCTGGACCGGGAGAAGGGCCTGCTGTTCCTGAAGCTCCTTCGCCCCTTGCCCCATGAGCTGGCCCGCGAGGCTCCCTTTGTCATGCTCTTCACTGCGGAGGACCAGCGCTTCGAGGCCCCCACGCTCTTCCAGGGCCGAGAGGGCCACCTGCTCTACCGCTTCACGCTACCGGCCCTGCTGGTGCCCTCGGACCGCCGCCGCCACAAGCGCTACCCCTTCCGCCCCCGGGAAAAGGCCTACGTGGTCGCCCAGGACGGTATGGTGCCAGGGCACGGCCTCTCCGGCCCCCTGGTGAACCTCTGCCTGGGTGGACTGGCCTTCCGGGTGGACCGGGTGTTGCGCCTGGATGACCACATGCGCATCACGCCCGGCCTCTCCTTCTACGAGCGGGGCAAGGACCTCCCTTCGCTGGGGATCCGGGACCTGCCTGGTCTCCCGGTCTTCCAGTGCCGGGGAGTCCTGGCCAATGCCATCGAGCGGGATGGGGAGATCATCGTCGGGGTGCAGTTCGGAGAGCTGAAGGAGGCCGAACTGAAGGAGCTCCAGGGGGTCCTGAACCTCCGGGACCTCAAGCAGCGGGCAGCGGTATCCCTCGGCACGGAGGCCCCCCGGGAGGCCACCCCTCGAACGGCTGCCCCCCCTGGCAAGCCGGAACCGGCCGGGCGGATGTCTCCCGCCGGTGCTGTGAATCCTGAGGCTCTCCTGCGCCTGGGGCGGCGCAGCACCCGGGTGCTGCTGGCCATGGCCGCCGGACCGGACCGGGAAGGTATCTGCGCGGCTCTGGGAGAGGCGGGCTACCTCATGGTGGACCAGGCGGACTCCCTGGACCAGGCTCTGGCAGACCTGCCCACCGACCGCCAGGCGGTCATGCCCATCCTGCTCATCGAGGGCCCGACGCTGGCAGCGCCCCCCTCGGCGACCCTCCGGACGCACCGCCAATCAGTGGGAGACTGGCTGGACCTGCCGGTGGCCATGATCTCCCCCCGGGGCCAGCCCTTGCCGCCCTCCGGGGACCCGGGGCTGCGCACCATCCCCTGGCCCGAGACCGGCGACGCCCAGTGGACCGCAGCGCTGGACGACCTGGCGGGGATCCTCTAGGACCCAGGCAGGGGTATGACCCGGGCCAAGTGGCCTTGCCCATCCACCCGCTGAAACCCATCCTCGATCCGGTTGCCACCTCGGAGGATGGGATCTGCCGCATCCCGCGCCAGCAGGATGCCCCCCCGGGCGTTGCGGTGGACGACGCACTCTTCCAGGGTCACCTGGGAGTCCTCCAGCAGCAGCAGGCCCGAGTCCCGGCCATCCCGGAGGGTGCACCGGACCAGCAGCAGGCTGCCACCGGACTCCACCTGCACACCCACCCCAGCATTCCCAAGGATCTCGCACCCATCCAGGACGCCCTGCCCCCCATCGGCGCAGTCGATGCCGAGGGACCGCCCCTCTGCGAAGGTGGTGGACCGGACCTGGACGGTGGCCCCCCGGTGGATGAGGAGGCCAGAGCCGCCATTGGTGCGCACCTGGCAGCCCTCCAGGGTGGCCAGGCCGCGATCCATGACCGAGAGTCCGAAGCCCTCGTTCCCGCTGACCTGGCACTGGCGCAGGACCACATTGGCTCCCGCCAGCACATGGGCCCCTGCGCAGCCATTGCCCGAGAGCTCGCAGTCCTCCAGGGTGGCCTGGCTCTGCTCCAGCGCCAGGAGGCCGGCGTAGCGGCTGTCCACCAGGCGGCACCGGGTGAACTGCCCCCTGGACTCCCGACCCAGCTCCACCGCACCGGCCGCCCCCGACAGGGTGCTGCCCTCCAGGGTGGCCTGGCCCCGGGCGCCCAGGCGCAGGCCCGTGCCAGGCCCCGGCCCCACCTGCATGGCCTGGAGGGTCACCTGACCCCCAGCCTCCACCTGAATACCTGCCTCCAGGAACCCCTCGATGCTGCCCCCCTCCAGGCGGGCCTGGGCCTGAGCGGCCACGGCCAACCCCCTGGGTCCTGTGGCCAGGATCCTGCAGTCTCGCAGGGTCACCTGGGCTCCAGTGGCCACCTCCGCACAGGTGCCCGGCCCGGCAAGGGTACAGCCCTCCACGACCGAGCTCCCGCGTTGCACAAGGAGGGCGGGCTGGCCCGGGGCCCCCTTGAGGGTGACCCCCCGCAGAACGGTGGCACCCGCTGCCATCACCAGGGCCGGTCCGCCGACCCCTTCCAGGACCACCTCGCCAGGCTCTCCAACCCCCAGAATCTCCACATCCTTGTCCACCGTGACACTTTCCCGGTAGACCCCGGGCAGCAGCAGGATCTCAGAGCCTGCCCGGGCCTGGCGGAGAGCCACCTTGAGGCTCAGGCAGTGGGCCTGAACGCCCTTCCCCACCCGGATCTTCTGGGAGATATCCTCGCTGCGGTCGGGCACCGCAGGGGCATCCGGCCACTCGCGCAGCACCGCCCGGAGGCAGCTGGCCAAGTCCTCTGCATCCGCAGGCCGATCCTCCGGGCGCTTGCTCAGGGTGCGCAGCACCAGGGGCGCCAGGGACCTGGGGACACCCTCCAGGTCTGAGGGTCGCAGGGGGTCTGGCGGGTGCAACAGGATGCGGCTGAGGATGGAAGCGTTGCTCCCCCCCGGGAAGGGCTTGCGGCCCCCGGTGAGCACCTCGTAGAGGATCACCCCCAGGGCAAACAGGTCCGAAGCGGCCCCTGCGGTCCCCTGGTCCAGGTACTCAGGCGCCATGTAGCTCACCGTGCCCACCCGGACCCCGGCCTCGGTGAGGCCCGGATCCCCCATCTGGGCCACGCCAAAGTCCATGACCTTGGCGTGGGAGCGCTTGCCGTGGCGGGTCACCAGGATGTTGGCGGGCTTGATGTCCCGGTGCACCACTCCCTGGTCGTGGGCGTAGGCCAGCCCCTCGCAGACCTGCACCAGCACTCTCAGCAGCTCTGCCTTGGAGAGCTTGCCCCGCTGGATGAGCGCCTCCAGCTCCTCACCGTGGACGTACTCCATGGCCAAGTAGCGGAGCCCCTCGTCCTCGCCGAACTCGTAGACCGTGACGATGTTGGGGTGGTTGAGGAGGGCCACGGCCCGGGCCTCCCGCTCGAAGCGGGCCTGGGCCTCCTCCCCAAAGGTGCTGCCAGTGCTGATGACCTTGAGGGCCACCTCCCGCCCCAGGGAGGGATCGCGGCCCAGGTAGACCTCCCCCATGGAGCCCTTGCCCAGCAGCTTGCTAACCACAAATTTCCCGAGGCGTTCCCGCATGGGTAGCCTATCGGCAGGGGGCCCTGCAGCATTCAATCCCGCTCAGCGGGCCTCGATGGGCATCTGCCGCAGGCGCTCCACCCGCACCTCCATGGGGGGGTGGGTGGAGAACAGCCCCATGACGCCCCCGCCGCTGAGGGGGCTCACGATCATCATGTGGGCGGTGGCGGGCTGGGCGGAGGCCATGGGCAGCTGCTGGTTGTAGCTGTGCAGCCGCTCCAGGGCCGAGGCCAGCATGTCCGGGCGCCCCGTGAGGTGGGCGCTGTAGTCGTCGGCCATGTACTCCCGGGACCGGCTCACGGCCATCTGCAGGAGGAGGGCAGCGATGGGGCCGAGGATCATGATGGCAATGCCAGCGATGGGGTTGGAGCGGCCCTCGTCATCCCGGGGCGTGAACCAGATGGCCATGCGCGAGAGGAACATGATGGCCTGGGCCAGCACCGCCGCCAGGCTGCCGATGAGGATGTCCCGGTGCTTGACGTGCCCCAGCTCGTGGGCGATGACGGCCTCCAGCTCGGGCCGGCTGAGGATCCGCATCAGGCCCTCCGTCACGGCAACCACGGCGTGATCAGGGTCCCGCCCGGTGGCGAAGGCGTTGGGGGTGTCCTCGCCGATGATGGCGATGCGCGGCATGGGCAGGCCGGCCCGCTGGGCGAGGTTGGCCACGATGGCGTGGAGGGCGGGGGCGTCCTCCGGCCCAATGACCTGGGCGCCGTAGCTGGCCAGCACGATGCGGTCGGAGAAGAAGTAGCTGAAGCCGTTCAGCGCCAGCCCCAGGACCAGGGCCAGCACCATGCCGGACTCGCCACCCACCATTCCGCCGATCCACACCAGCACGCCGGTCATGGCGACGATGAGGAGAAGGGTCTTGGCCTGATTCATGGATCCGCCTCCGCAAACAAGAATACCGTTGCCCTCAAGGGCCTATCCGTTTGATGACAACCAGCGTCACATCATCCCGGAACCGCCCCTCTCCCAGGTGCTGGAAGGCCGCCACCAGCAGGGCCTCGAACAGGTCGTCGGCGCCGGCGTCCGGCATCCGGCGCACGACCTCCGCCAGGGGGCCGTCGCCCAGGTCCTCCCCGGCCGCATTCTCCGCCTCGACCATGCCATCGGTAAAGATCACCAGCACATCCCCGGGCTCCATCCGGGCCTGACCCTCGTGGAAGGCGGCCCCGGGGAGCAGGCCCACCATGGGCCCGGTGGGTGCGAGTCGGGCCACCTCGCCGGAAGCCCGCACCAGCAGCGGCGGGTTGTGGCCCCCATTCACATAGCGGAGGTCACCATTCAGGGGGTTGAGGCTCCCGGCGAAGAGGGTGGTGTAGCGGTTGCCGTCCCGCACATCATCCATGCGGCGGTTCACGCGCTCCGCCAGGCGGCCCCAGTCATCCACCCGCCGGTAGGCCATGGCCCGGAGAAAGGCGGAGAGCTGCGTCATCATCAGGGAGGCCGGCAGGCCCTTCCCGGAGATGTCCCCCACCGCCAGGTGCAGACGGTCCCCCTGGACCTCGTCCCGGGCCATCCAGAGGTCGTAGAGGTCGCCTCCCACGGCCTGGTAGGGCAGGTTGGCGGCGGCGCAGAGCCAGCCCTCCGGTTCCGGCAGGGTCTTGGGCAGCAGGCGGCGCTGGATGTTGCGCGCCAGGTCCAGGTCCTTCTCCATGCGGTCGGCCTGGATCCGCGCTTCCCGCAGGTCCAGGCTGGATAGCTGGGAGGAGGTGAGGTTCAGCAGAGTGCGCAGGAACACCAGGTCATCCTCGGTCATCTGGCCCACCGCAGGCTCGGCAGCGAAGGCAAACCCATGGCTGCGGTTCTGGTCCCGCAGCTCGACCGCGTGAACGAGGTTCCGGGTCTGGACCACCTCGTGGAGCTCCTCCCCGCTGAGGGCCTCCGGGAGGGTGCCCAGGCCCTTGCCGTGGAGGACCTCCCCCTGGGGGCCCACCACCAGCAGGCGCATGATGCGGAACTCGCCCATCAGCGTGTTGGCCATGAGGCGGATCAGGTCCCGGCGGGTCTCCACCACGCCCAGGTTGCGGGTCAGCTCAAAGAGCGTGTTGAGGCGAGAGAGCTGCAGGGCCAGCGACTGGTTCTGGGTGCTGCGGACGGCCTCGGCCCGCCGCCAGGCCAGCAGGGGCGCGCTGATGGAGAGCAGGAGGGGGAGGGCGTCGGGTGCGCTTTCGGCCTTGAGCACCAGGTGGCCGTAGGTCTCCCCTGCGTAGGTCCAGGGAAACACCAGCCAGCCCGGGCCGGGGTTGGTGGGAAAAGCCGGGGCTCCGCCGCGCAGGAAGAGCCAGGAGCCGCCATCCCAGACGCCCCCCTGGCTGGCCTTGGCAATGCCCAGGGCCGTGGTTCCCACCAGGTGGATGAGGTCTTCCTCAGAGCCCTGGCGGGGGAATGTCTCCAGGAAGTCGATAAGGGGCAGCAGCTCCTGAGCTCCCTCGGGGATCTTCATCGCCAGCCGGCGGAGGCGCTCAAAGGAATGGGTCTGCATCAGGGGTAGGCGGCCGCGCTCAGCTGATCTTCTTGATCAGGCAGCACTCGTTCCTGCCCGAGTCCTCGTCGGCCCGGAAGCGGACCTCGTCCATGAAGCGGCTCATGAGCAGCAGGCCCAGTCCGCCCTTGCGCGGGTGCTTGATGTACTCGCTGGGATCCGGCAGCACCAGCTGGTCCTCCCGGATGCCCTGGCCGGAGTGCCAGATGTGCACCTCCAGGGCCTGGGGGGTGAAGCGCAGCTCCAGCTCCACGCTGTGGTGCCCCTCGCCTTGGTAGGCATGGAGGATGACGTTGGTGACGGCTTCGTCCACGGCGATGCTCACCTTGGCCGCCGTCGCATCGTCCAGCCCAGCCACCACGGAGGCGCGCTTCGCCAGCCCGGTCACCAGGTTCAGATAGCGGGTCTGGCTCGGAATGATGAGCCGGAACTGGGCGTGGTCCACCTTGGCCGCCACCCTCAGCCCCCGGCCTCGGGCGAAGCAAGGGCCTGGCTCTCATCCGGGAAGACCCGGTAGAGCTGGGTGAAGCCCAGGGTGTCGAAGATGGCAAAGACGTTGTCCTGAAGGTTCGACAGCAGGATGTCGCCGCCATGCTCCCGCACGGTCTCGATCAGGCCCATGATGGCCCCCAGCCCCGCCGAGCTGATGTAGCTGAGGTCCCTGCAGTTGATCAGGATCCGATACTGGCCACCCTGCACCAGACCCTCCAGAGTCGCCTCGAAGTCTCGGACCGTGTGGGCATTGATGAATCCGGCGGGGAGCACCACTGCCACCCCACCAGCCTGCCTGACTGCAATGGAAAGATCCGCCATGCCTGGACTCCGGGAACCTGCGCCATCCTAGCGGCTCCCCCGAGGTGTGTCCAAAGATACCGGGCCAAGGGAGGCCCGCCGAGGTCCCTGCGGAGGCCTCTGGGAGGCTCAAACCGGGGTTTGGGGAACCCCCCGGGCCATCCGCGTACTCGAGAGGAGCCATAAACAGGCGGCTGAGATATTTCCGGCCATGGATGACAAGTGGGTCCAATTCTGTTACAACCATGTACTTTTGAGTCTGTACGAGGATTTGAACATGGCTGATCTCGGCAAGAAGCACTCCTGTTTCCAGTGTGGGGCAAAATTCTATGACCTCGGCAGGCTCGAGGCCGTGTGCCCGAAGTGCGGCGCCAACCAGAAGGCGGCACCGGCCAAACCCAAGGCACTGAAAAAGGAAAAGAGCGTTCATGTCATCGAGGATGATGAGACGCCAGAGCCCGAGACCGAGGTCCTGGAAGAGCCGTTTGGCGAGCCTGCCGTGGCCATCGAGCGGGGCGGCCGAGGCGAGGGCTTCGATCCCGGCGACCTGCGGATGGACGACTACGACGAGTAATCTGACCCCCGGGTTGAGCATACTGTCCCGGTGATGCGCCCCGTCCCTCCGCCCCTCATCGACCGCCACACCCACCTGGAAGGGGCCCTGGACCCTGTGTGGGTGAGGCGTGCCGCTGCCCAGAGGGGACTGGTCCCACCCGCTGGGCTGGAGGCCCTGTGGGCTGGCGAGGCCCTGCCCTTCGAGGGCTTCATTGCGCCCTTCCTGTTCGGCGCCGGCCTCCTGGATGGCGCCGAGGCGGTGCGGGAGGCCGTCCTGGCCGTGGCCCGGCGAACCCAAAGCGCTGAAGGATCAGGCTTTGACCTTTGGGTCTGCCCCCACTTCCTGGTGATCCACAAGGCCCAGATCAGCCTGACGGACCTCTGGCGGGGCCTGGAGGAGGGCCTGGCGGAAGCCCAGAGCTGGGGCCTGGCCAGCTGCGTGGTGGTGGAAGCCGTCAACCACTTCGGCCCCAAGCACGGCACGGCCGTCCTGGACCTGGTGCTCCCGGAGTGTCCCTCCTTCGTGACGGGCTTCTCCACCGGCGGGCTGGAGGGGAGCCCCTTTCGGGAGTGGGCCCCCATCTTCGACCGGGCCCGCCTGGCCGGGCTGCGCCTTGCCGCCCATGCCGGCGAGAATGGGCCCGGCTCCCATGTGCGGGAAGCCGTGCTCGAGGGCGGCGTCTCCCGCATCGTCCATGGGATCCGCGCCGATGCCGCCACCCTGGAGCTGCTGGCCGAGCGGGGCATCCCCGTGGACATCTGCCCCACCTCCAACCGGGCCCTGGCTGCCGATGTGGTGCCCCATCCCCTGCCCCGGATGCTGGCGGCGGGTGTGCGGTGCGCCCTGGGCACCGACGATCCGGGGGTGATCCCCTGCGACCTGGCCACCGAAGCCGAAGCGGCCCGGGCCATGGGCCTGAGTCCCGCCCAGCTGGACCTCCTGCGCCGCCACGGCGCCGAAGATGCCTGGTGCCTGGCAGGCTCCAGCAAGGGCCGATAGCCACGCGCTCTAGCCAGCCCGAACCGGGGGTCGAGGCGGAAGCCAGCTCCAGGTTAGGCTGGGAGATTCGGTGCGCGCCCGGCTCCGGCCTCCGCGAGCGCAGCGAGCGGGAGGATGCGCCCCACGGCGCATCTGATAGGCCACGGGCGAAGCTGGATAGAGCCTTCAGCATTCGGCGCTCTATCCAGCGCAACCGGGGGTCGAAGCGGAAGCCAGTTCCAGGTAGACTGGGAGATTCGGTGCGCGCCCATAGCTCAGCTGGATAGAGCATCAGGCTTCGAACCTGAGGGTCGGGCGTTCGAGTCGCTCTGGGCGCACCACCGGTTGACAATTCGGAAGACCTTGCGAGCGTGGCGGAACTGGTAGACGCACTGGATTTAGGTTCCAGCGGTTAACACCGTGTCGGTTCGAGTCCGACCGTTCGCACCATTTCAGACCCTTCCGAATGCAAGGCCCTCCCCGCACACTCCCCCGGATCACCAGGAGCATCCATGTCCGTCACCCTCCACCACCAGTCCCCCACCCGCAAGGCCATCGAGGTGACGGTGCCCGCCGCCGAAGTGGGCGAAGCCTATGCCGCAGTGCTTGCCAAGATTGCCCCCAATGCCCGCATCAAGGGCTTCCGGCCCGGCAAGGCCCCCCGCACGGTGCTCCTGCAGAACTACGGCCGGGAGATCGAGTCCGAAGTAGCTCAGAAGCTGGTGGAGCGCCACTTCTGGGCCTCTGCCCAGGCCGCCGGTGCCACCCCCATCTCCCGCCCCTCCCTGGAGAAGATGGACCTCAAGGAAGGCACGGATGCGGTCTTCCGCGCCCAGTTCGACGTGGCCCCCGACGTGGTCCTGCCGGACTACAAGGGCATGGTCCTCACCAAGAAGATGCGCCTCATCGACGACGCCACCGTGACCGAGCACCTGGAGGCCCTGCGCCAGCGGGCCACCAAGTTCCTGCCGATCGAAGATGCCACCGTGGCCACGGGCCTGGTGGCCACCTGCGACATCCGCGTGAAGCCCCAGGGCCTCAAGGCCCAGACCTACGAGGACCAGGGCATCGAGGTTGACGGCACCCGCCCCTTCGATGCGGAGCTGGTGGGCATGAAGGTCGATGAGAAGAAGAGCTTCAACCTGACCCACCCCGCCGAGGACGCCACCAACGTCCTGGCCGGCAAGACCATGGCCTACGAGGTCCACGTCAAGGACATCCGCCAGAAGGAAGTGCCGGTCCTGGGGGACGAGTTCGCCAAGGACCTGGGCGACTTCGAGAACCTGGAGGCCCTGACGGTCGCCGTGAAGAAGGACCTGGAAGAGGCCGCCGACCGCGATGCCACCGCCCGCCTCCACACCACCCTGCTGGACACCCTGCTGGACGCGGCCCCCTTCGAGGTGCCCCGCACCATGGTCGGCCTGCAGCTGGACGACTACTGCCAGGAGTTCGCCGAGCACGCCCAGCGGCAGGGCATGGACCCCAAGAAGGTCAACTGGCAGGCCTACCGCCAGTACCGCCTGAACGACGCCGAGCGCGCCGTCCGCAGCGGCTACCTGCTCCAGGCCATTGGCAACGCAGAGACCATCGAGGTCCCCGAGGAGGACATCGACACCGAGATCCGTTCCTTCATGGCCCAGAACCAGGTGCAGCAGCCCTTCGAGGCCTTCAAGGCCGAGCTGGAGCGCCGCGGCAATGCCACGGAGATCAAGGGACGTCTGCGCACCGACCGGATCTTCGAGCACCTGCTGGCCCTGGCCCAGGTCACCGAGGAGCGCCTGGACCGGGTTGCCTTCGAGGCCCTGGTGGAGCTGGAGCGCAAGCGCGAGGCCGGCATCCCCATCAACCGCTACGATGCGGGTGGCCTGGAAGGCGGCGGTCTGGAGGACCAGGAGGGCGGCGAGCCAGCCGCTGTGGCCCCGGCCGGCCATGTGCACGGACCGGACTGTGACCACGATCACGAGGCCGAGGCTGACGAGGCCAAGCCGAAGAAGAAGGCCCCCAAGAAGGCCGCCGAGACTGTTGCGGCTGAGCCTGCAGCCGAAGAGAAGCCCAAGGCCCGCAAGGCCGCCCCGAAGAAGTAGTCTGTCCCAGGGGCTGGCGGAGAGGGCGCCGCGAGGCGCCTTCTTGCTATCCTGACCACTCAGCCGGAGGGCCCATGCCCAGCAGTTACTATCCCCCCATCGTCATCGAGCAGACGCCCCGCGGCGAGCGCAGCTATGACATCTACTCCCGCCTCCTCAAGGACAACATCATCTTCCTGGGCACGGCCATCGACGACAGCGTGGCCAACGCCATCGTGGCCCAGATGCTGTTCCTCGAGAGCGAGGACCCGGACAAGGACATCCAGATCTACATCAACAGCCCCGGCGGCAGCGTCACCGCTGGCCTGGCCATCTACGACACCATGCAGTTCGTGAAGAACGACATCGTCACCTACTGCATCGGCCAGTGCGCCAGCATGGGTGCCCACCTCCTCGCGGCCGGCACCAAGGGCAAGCGCTTCGCCCTGCCCAATGCCCGCATCATGATCCACCAGCCCAGCGGCGGCGCCCAGGGCCAGGCCACGGAGATCGAGATCACCTACAAGGAGATCCAGCGCCTGAAGGAGAGTCTCGCCGGCACCTTCGCCAAGCACACGGGCCAGACCCTGAAGAAGGTCATGAAGGACATGGACCGCGACTACTTCATGAGCGCCGAAGAGGCCCTGGCCTACGGCATTGTGGACAAGGTCCTGAGCGAGCGGCCGGCCTGATGCACTCCGGCCTTTCGGCACTCCCGGGTTTCGAGCACCTGGCCCGGATCCCCCTCTATGTGCCGGGCAAGCCCATCCAGGAAGTCCAGCGGGAGCTGGGCCTGGACCGCATCGTCAAGCTGGCCTCCAACGAGAACCCCTGGGGCCCCACCCCTGCGGTGAAGGCCCGCCTGGCCGCGATCCTCGAAGGCGTGAACGGCGAGGGCCTGGGCCTCTATCCCGTCAGCGACGGCTACTACCTGCGCAAGGCCATCTCCGCTCGCAAGGGGCTGCCTGTGGACCAGGTGGTCCTGGGCAACGGCAGCAGTGAGCTGCTGGAGATGATTGCCAAGGCCGCCTTCCTGGAAGGGGGGAGCGCCGTCATCCCGCGGCACAGCTTCGCCATCTACAGCATCGCCACCCAGACCGCCGGCGGCAGTGTCATCGAGTCCCGGGCCACGGCCTCGGAGCTGGATGTGGATGACATCCTGCGCTCCGTGGCCCCCGACACCCGCCTGGTCTACCTGGGGCACCCCAACAACCCTACGGGGATCCGGCTCGAGCGCTCGGCTTTCGAGCGGCTGGTGCGAAACCTGCGCGAAGACATCATCCTGGTGGTGGACCAGGCCTACGCCGAGTACGAAGCGCCTGCGGACTACCCGGATGCGGCCGCCTACCTGGACGAGCGCCCCAACCTGCTGGTGCTCCACACCTTCTCCAAGATCCATGCCCTGGCGGCCCTGCGCATCGGCTACGGCCTGGGCTCGAAGGAGCTCGTGGGCTACCTGGAGCGGGTCCGCAGCCCCTTCAACACCAACCATCTGGCCCAGGCCGCAGCCGAGGTCTCTGTGCAGGACCTGGCCTTCGAAGCCTTCTCCCGGCAGCGCAACACCGAGGCCCGGGCCACCTTCGCCAGCGTGGCCGCCCAGCACCGCTGCACGCTCTCGGGGACCTGCGGCAACTTCGTCCTCCTGGAGAGCGCCTTCCCCGCCAAGGACCTCTTCCTGGGCCTGATGCAGAAGGGTGTCATCGTGCGCCCCATGCACGGCTACGGCCTGCCCAACCAGGTCCGGGTGACCTTCGGCAAGCCCGACGAGATGGAGGCCTTCTGGCGGGCCGCAGGGCCGCTGCTCGACGGCGGCTGCTGATTGTCCGCAGTCCTGGAGGAGATCGCCCTGCTGCAGGGGCTGCTCGCCCGGGGTGACCGGGGGGCCTGTCGGTCCGGGCTGGCGCGGCTCCGCAACCACTACCGCCAGGCGCCCGCCGACTTCGGACCCGAGGCCATTGCGGCCCTCCAGGAGCTGGCAAGGGGCCTGGAAGCCATGCCAGATCTGGAGGCGGCCCTGAAGGCCACCTTCGGCTACAGTGGCTTCCGCCCGGGCCAGAGGGCCATCATCGAGGCCGTGCTCGCCGGCCGGGATGTGGTGGGGATCATGCCCACCGGGGCGGGCAAGTCTCTCACCTACCAGCTGCCGGCCCGCCTGCTGGGGGGCGTGACCCTGGTGGTGTCGCCGCTCATCGCACTCATGAAGGACCAGGTGGACGCCCTCACGGAGGCTGGCCTGCGGGCCACCTTCCTCAACTCCAGCCTGACCGTGGAGGCCCGCCGGGAGCGGATCCGCGCCCTCATGAATGGCGAGATCGAGCTGGTCTATGCGGCCCCGGAAGGCCTGGACCTCTACCTGGCCGACCTGCTCCGCGAGGTGGACCTGCGCCTCATCGCCGTGGATGAAGCCCACTGCATCAGCCACTGGGGTCATGACTTCCGCCCGGCCTACCGGACCCTGGCGGGCCTCAAGCGGCGCTTCCCCGGGGTGCCGGTGCTGGCCCTCACCGCCACGGCCACGCCCGGCGTCCGGGTGGACATCGCCGAGCAGCTGGAGATGCGGGACCCCCTGGAGGTGCAGGGGTCCTTCTACCGGGCCAACCTGAAGGTGAGTGCCTACCGCAAGGGCGCGGAGGGCCTGCCCCCAGTCCGGGAGGCCCTGCTGCGCCTGGTGCTGGCCCGGCGCGGAGAGAGCGGCATCATCTACTGCCTCTCCCGCAAGACGGTGGAGGCCACCGCGGCCTTCCTCACCGGGGAAGGGGTTCGAGCCGCGGCCTACCACGCCGGTATGGACGCCGAAGCCCGCTCCGCCGCCCAGGAGGCCTTCCAGCGGGATGATGTGGAGGTCATCGTTGCCACGGTCGCCTTCGGCATGGGCATCGACAAGAGCAACATCCGCTATGTCATCCACCGGGACATGCCCAAGAGCGTCGAGGGCTGGTACCAGGAGATTGGCCGGGCGGGCCGCGATGGGGCGGATGCGGACTGCGTGATGTTCTTCGGCTGGGGTGACGTCCTCAGCTATGACCGCTTCACCGAGGACCTGGAGACCACCCTGGCCCAGGCCCAGCAGCGCCAGACCCGGGACCTCTTCCGTCTGGCCGACTCCCTGCGCTGCCGGCATCAGGCCCTGCTGGCCCACTTCGGCGAGCCCATGCCGCCCTGCGGCGCCTCCTGTGACATCTGCTCCGGCACCGATCCGCTGGCCACCGCACCCTCACCGGGGAAGGCCAAGAAGGGCTCCCCTCGAGGCTCCCGGCCCACCCTGGCCGCGGTCCAGGCCGAGGGAGAAGAGGCGGTCTATCTCGAACTGAAGGCCCTGCGGAAGCGCCTGGCGGACGCCAAAGGGGTACCGGCCTACGTGATCTTCAGCGATGCCACCCTGCAACAGATGGCCCAGACCCAGCCAACAACCGATGACGCCTTCCTTGCCATCAGTGGCGTGGGTCCCAAAAAGCTCCTGCAATACGGTGAAGATTTCCTCGGTCTCCTGCGCCAGGGGCCTCGTCCCTGAAGGCCCCGGTCATCTGTCACAACTTGGAAGAATCCCTATTGAAAACATTGGGGTTCTGCCCTTGATGGACGCCTCTGCGCTTGCAGGAAGCGGGCTGGGAAATTAGGGTGGAAATAGACATTTCACACAACATCGGCCCCTTGTCTAAACCCTTCGCAGAGGTGAGTTCATGAGTTTCAGTGAACGCGTCAGAGACTTGACCCGCCTGGCCTTCCAGCAGGGCAACAACTGGATGACCCTGACCGGTGCGGGACTGACCACCAGTTCCTCCTTCGTGCTGATCTGGTTCTGGTTCATGGAGCTCACCAGCTCCCGCTCAGTCCATCCCTATGCGGGCATCCTGTTCTTCCTCGCCCTGCCGACCCTCTTCGTGGCCGGCCTGATCCTGGTACCGCTGGGCATCGTGCGCCACCGCCGCCAGCGCCGAGAGGCGGGCGAGGAGCCCCTGCCCCTCCAGGCCGTGGACTTCAAACAGCCTGGCGTCCGCCGCCTGCTGACCGTGGTGGGCGTGCTCACCTTCATCAACGTCAGCATCCTCGGCACCGCCGGCCTCAAGGGCGTGGAGTACATGGACTCCAACCAGTTCTGCGGCCTCACCTGCCACACCGTGATGAGCCCTGAGTACACCGCCTTCCTCGACTCGCCCCACTCCCGCGTGGGCTGCGCCCAGTGTCATATCGGCCACGGCGCCCCGGCCCTGGTGCGGGCCAAGCTGTCCGGCACCCGCCAGCTCTTTGCGGTGGCCTTCGGCACGTTCTCCCGGCCCATTCCCAGCCCTGTCGAGCACCTCCGCCCCGCCCGTGAGACCTGCGAGCAGTGCCACTGGCCCCAGAAGTTCTCGGACGACAAGCTGATCGTCCGCACCCACTTCGCCGATGACGAGGCCAACACCGCCGCCACCAGCATCCTCCTGCTGAAGATCGGGGGGCACACGCCCAATGGCACCACCGGCATCCATGGCCGCCACCTGGACGCCACCGAGCGCATCACCTACATCACCACCGATGCCCGGCGCCAGGAGATCCCCAAGGTCACCTACCGGGACGACAAGGGGCAGATGGTCGAGTACGTCACTTCGGAGTACAAGAACATTCCCAAGGAAAAGCTCGCCAGCCTGACCTCCCGCAAGATGGACTGCATCGACTGCCACAACCGGCCCACCCACGCCTTCCACCTGCCGGATCGCGCTGTGGACAAGGCCCTCTCGGACAAGCGCATGAGCGCTGACCTGCCCTTCATCAAGAAGAAGGCCGTGGAGCTCCTGAAGATCAGCTACCCCGACCAGAAGACCGCCGCCGCCAAGATCCCCGTCGACCTGGCCGAGTACTACCGCACGACCTACCCGGAGATCTTCAAGCACAAGCGGGCCCAGGTGGACGCCGCTGGGGAGGTGGTCAAGGCCATCTACCTGCGCAATGTCTTCCCCGACATGAAGATCACCTGGGGCACGCATCCCAACAACATCGGCCACGAAGAGGCCGTGGGCTGCTTCCGCTGCCACGATGGTGGACACACCTCCGCCGACGGCCGCACCATCCAGGGCGACTGCGACACCTGCCACGTGATCCTGGCCCAGGAAGAGAAGGACCCCAAGGTTCTCAAGGCCCTCGGCATGCGCTGAACCCCAGGCCTGCGAACCGCACTGGCGGTTCGCAGGCCCCGGTTTCCGGTGGAACAGCGGGGTCTCGCCCGCCAGAATGACGGAATGACGCAGCCGCCCCTTCCCCTGATCGCCATCGACGGCCCCTCGGGTGTGGGCAAGTCCACCACCGCCCGCCGGGTGGCGGAGCGCCTGGGCTGGGACTACCTGGACACCGGGGCCATGTACCGTGCTGCCTCTCTGGCCCTCCTGCGCTCAGGCCGGAGCCTGGACGAGCGGGGTCCCCTTGAGACACTGCTGGCGGGCCTGGACATCGCCCAGCGGGGCACCCGCATCTTCCTCGGTGGCGAAGACATCAGCGAGGCCATCCGCAGCCAGGAGATCACCACGCTGGTGACCCCTGTCAGTGCCGATGCCCGGGTGCGGGAGGTGCTGGTGGACCAGCAGCGGCGCATTGGTGCCAGTGGGCGCTGGGTGGTGGATGGCCGGGACATCGGCACCGTGGTCTTCACCCATGCCTGCTGCAAGGTGTTCCTCACCGCCAGCCCCGAGGCCCGTGCCCAGCGCCGGTTCCTGGAGCTGCAGGCCAAGGGTCAGACCCCAGACCTGGCGGCGGTCATGCAGGATCTCAATCGCCGAGACACGGCGGACAGCACGCGAGCCGTGGCACCCCTCCGGAAAGCGGACGATGCGGTGGAACTGGACTCCAGTGCCATGACCCTGCCGCAGGTGGTGGACTGGATCGTGGCGCGCCACGGCGCCCACCCTTAGGCCCGGCCTGGCCGAGTCAGGGCAGGAAGGTCTGGAGCCGCCGCCAGGAGCCGAGGTTGGCCACCTCCGGGAAGCCCGCCTTCTTCAGGATGCCCACGGCCATCCCGCTGCGGCTGCCGGACTCGCAGCAGACCACCACGGGCCGGGTGCGGTCCAATTCCTTGTGACGGGAGCTCAGCTCATCCAGGGGAATGTTGATGGCACGCGTATGGCGCGCGCCGCGGAACTCGGCCTTGGTGCGCACATCCAGCACCTGGGGCTTGCGGTCAAACAGGGCCTGCAGATCCGTGGCCGAGGCGGAGCGCCGGCTCCACAGCATGTAGCCCAGGAAGGCCAGGGGTATGAGATAGACCAGGTAGCGCAGCAAGCTCACCTCCCCATAGCCCAGATTAGGCCCATGAAGGCCCCATAGCCAATGCCCCGGATGGGGGTTGCTGTCAGAGGGCAGGCCCCTGTGCTGCAACCCACCAGGCGGTGCCAGCCGTAGCCCAGGGCACCACCAATGACGAGGCCCAGGGCGAAGCGGATCACTGTAGCTTTCATCGGGCGCAGCCTACGCCGGCCCCTTCAGGCACGCCCAGTTTCTTCAGGATGGTGGACATCAGACACCAGTTGGTCAGTCCACTCTGGAGCAGGTTCGCACCGACGAAGACGGTGAACCAGATCCAGTTGGGGTTGTGGAACTTCGCCAGGGCCAGGCTGGCCAGGATGAAGGTTCCAGCGACGGTGTGGACGATGCGATCGACGTTCATTAATGAACTCCTATTCTTCGGTGGCGTGGATGGAGCCTTCGCGCTGCAGGTCCGCGGCGCGGCCCCGGCGGGCGACGAGGTAGTAGAGGACGGGGATCGAAGGCACCGACAGCAAGGTCGCTGCGACCGAACCGGCCATGAGGCTGATGGCAAGACCCTGGAAGATGGGGTCGGCCAGCATGACCAGAGAGCCAACGATCACGGCAGCAGCCGTGAGCAGGATGGGGCGGAACCGCACCACGCCGGCCTCTTCGACCGCCAGGGCCAGCGGCATGCCCTCACGCAGCTTCAGCTCGATGAAATCGACGAGGATGATGCTGTTGCGGACGATGATGCCCGCCCCGGCGATGAAGCCGATCATGCTGGTGGCGGTAAAGAAGGCCCCCAGAAGCCCGTGGGCGGGGATGATGCCGATGAGCGACAGGGGGATCGGAACCAGGATCACCCAGGGGATCTCGAAACTCTCGAACCAGCCCACCACCAGCACGAAGATCAGTACCAGCACAGCTGCGAAGGCCATGCCCAGGTCCCGGAAGACCTCCAGCGTGATGTGCCACTCGCCGTCCCACTTCAGGGCCAGGGACTCGGTGTTCTCGGGATGGGCCAGGCCCAGCCGTGGCACCGGGGCACCCGCCGTACCCTTCATGGCGTCGATCTTCTTGTTGAGCGCCGCCAGAGCGTAGACCGGGCTTTCGATGGCACCAGCCAGGTCGGAGAACACGTAGGTCACGGGCATCAGGTTCTTGTGCATGATGGTTGCTTCTTCCAGGCCCTCTTTCACGGTGACCAGCTCCCGCACGGGCACCATGCCCCGAGCGCCAGGAACCGTGAGTTGAAGGATCTGGTCCAGCCGCTGCCGCTTCTCAGGAGCCAGCTGCACCACAACGGGAACCTGGCTGGAGCCGCGCAGCACATGGAACGTGCCGGCTGTGTGGCCGTAGCCCGCCATGTAGAGGGTCTGGATCACGTGAGCGGGGGCCACGCCGTGGAGGGCGGCCTTCTCTCGGTCCAGCACGAGGCTGATCTTGGGGCTCGTCGTGTTCAGGGTGGAGTCCACGTCCACGATGCCGTCCACACTCTTGAAGGCCCCGAGCACCTCCGTCGCAAGGCGGATCCGCTCTGCTTCAGTGGGGCCATAGACTTCAGCCACGATGGTGTCCATGACTGGGGGTCCCGGGGGGATCTCCACGAGCTTCATACGTGCCCCTGCGGGCTTCGAGATCTTCTCAAGCTCGGAGCGTAGGCGGACGACGATCTCGTGGCTCTGTTCCTTGCGGTCGTGCTTGGAGACCAGGTTCACCTGGATGTCCACCATCTCCGCCTCCTGGCGGAGGAAGCTGTGGCGGACCATGCCCACGAACGTGAACGGGGCGGGCTCTCCCGCATAGACCTGCACATCCTTGACGGTTGGTTCCTTCAGCAGGCGGCGGGCGATGTCCTGGCCCACAGCCACGGCATCCTCCTTGGGCGTGCCAGCAGGCAGGTCCATCTGGACCATGAACTCCGACTTGTTATCGAAGGGCAGCATCTTGACCTTGACCACCCCCAGGCCCACCAGGGACATGGCACCGATGAGCAGTAGCACCACACCGACAAACGAGGCCCAGCGTACGGCAGGCTTGAACAACAGCGCCCGGATGACCCGACGGTAGAGGGCTGAGAGCTTGGTATCGGGTGCCACTTCGGGGTTCTTATCTTGCCGGTCGTGGACGGGCTCGGGTGAGGCCGTCTCGGGTGTGGCTGGGTGCAGCCCAGAATCGTCCACCTCCGGCAGATGGGCTTCCTTCCGGAACAGGATGAGGCTGGCCCAGGGGCTGATGACGAAGGCAATGATCAGACTGAAGATCATGGCCACACTGGCACCCACGGGGATGGGCCGCATGTAGGGCCCCATGAGCCCGCGAACGAAGGCCATGGGCAGAATGGCGGCGATCACCGCAAAGGTAGCCAGAATCGTGGGATTGCCCACCTCATCCACGGCCTCGATCACCACGGTGGCGAAGCTCTTGCGGTGGCCAGGCAGGTGCATGTGCCGGTGGATGTTCTCCACCACCACGATGGCGTCGTCCACCAGGATGCCGATGGAGAAGATCAGAGCGAAGAGGGTGACTCGGTTCAGCGTGTAGCCGAACAGGTAGGTGATCAGCAGTGTTAGGGCTAGGGTGACCGGCACGGCCACGCCCACCACCACGGCGCTGCGCCAGCCCATGGCCAGGAAGATCAGGGCAATGACGCTGAGGGTCGCGATGAGCAGGTGCTCGATCAGCTCATTGGACTTGTCGCCAGCGGTCTCGCCGTAGTTGCGCGTGACCGTGACCTTCATATCCCGGGGAATGAGGTTGCCCCGCAGGGCCTCCACCTTGGCGAGGACCTGCTCGGCCAGGGCTGTAGCGTTGGTACCCGCCCGCTTGGAGAGGGTCACACTTACCGCGGGCTCGAAACCGGACTGACCGGCCCCCGCAAACAGCACAATCGGCGGCTCGGACTCGGGTGCATCCACCACCCTGGCCACGTCTGCCAGGTAGATGGCCTTCTGGTTGCGCACGCCCACCACCAGCCGCTTCAGCTCCGAGGCCTGCAGGATGTAACCCGTGGCCTCCAGCTCCGTGCGCTTGCCGTGGTCGATCAGCGCCCCTGCAGGAAGCTGGGCTTCGGCGGCCTGGAGGGCTGGTTGAAGCTCAGCGAGGGTGAAGTTGAGGGCCCGCAGGCGGTCGGGATCAGGTTCGATGCGCACCATCCTGCGGGCGCCGCCGGTGACCTTCACCTGCGCCGTGCTGGGGACATCCGAGAGCTCCCGGGCCAGCACCTCGCCCAGGGTGCGGAGCTGGCCAGGGGCCTGCCCTTCCCCATGCAGGGTGAGCACCAGGAACGGCACATCATCGATGGTCTGCAGCTTGATGATGGGCTTCATGGCCCCGGGCGGCAGCAGCTGCGGATTGGCGGCCAGCTCCTGGTAGATCTTCACCAGGCTGGGCTCCTGGGGCTCGTTCACCTTGAAGCGCACGGTGATGAGGGCCATGCCCGGACGGCTCATGCTGTAGAGGTACTCGACGCCCGGGATGCCCCAGAGGCGACGCTCCATGGGGTTGGTGACCTGGCTCTCGATCTCCTTGGGACTGGCCCCGGGATAGGGAATGTAGAGGTCTACCATCGGCACGATGATCTGGGGCTCTTCCTCCCGGGGCGTGATGACCACGGCGAGGAGGCCCAGCAGCAGCGAGGCGCCGACGATGAGGGGCGTCAGCTTGCTGCGCAGGAAGCCCTTGGCGAGCTTCCCGGCCAAGCCCAGTTTTGGCTCACTTGCCATGGTTCACCCCGCCGGTCAGCTCGATGGGCTGGCCATCCTGGAGGGCGCCGGGCTGGTCGATGATCTTTTCGTCCGACTTCAGTCCAGAGCGCACAGGCAGGTAGCTGCCGCTGCCTTCACCCAGGGAGAGCCAGCGCAGTTCGGCACGACCTTCCTTGGCGATGAACACGCCCGTGAGCTCTCCCCGCTGGACCAGCGCACTGCGGGGCACAGAGAGCCCCTCCACAGCCACGCCAGAGACCAGGATCCGTGCAAAGGAGCCCTGGCGGAGGCCCTTGGGCTTGAGCACCTTGGCGCGCAGGGTGCCCTTGTGGCTGTAGGGATCCCCACCGGGAGCCAGGCCGGTGATCTGGGCTTCGCCCTGGACGCCCTCGGCCTCGAACTTCACCTTGGCACCGGCCTTCAGGCCCTTGGCCTCCTGGTCGGAGAGCGTGGCAACCAGCTCCTGCTCGCCATCGCCGATGAGCTCCAGCAGCGGCATCCCGGGCCCGACAAAGTCGCCTTCGTTCACCTTGCGGGACTGCACCACGCCAGCGAAGGGGGCACGGAGCTGCGTGTAGCCAATGTTGGCCTTCAGGGCATCCACGCCCGCCTGGGCCTGGGCCACCTGGGCCTGGACCTGCTCCAGCTCAGCGAGGGTGCTGGCCTTCTGGGCCTGGAGGGCCTGGATGCGGCGGTGATGGGCCTGGATGGTGGCCAGCCCCGTCTCGGCCGCCTTCAGCTGGCCCTGCAGATCCTCGTCGCCAAGGGCAAGGAGCAGGGTGCCAGCGGCTACGCGCTGCCCCTCTTGCACAAGGACGCGCCGGACCTGGGCCGCCATGCGGGTCCCGATCATGGCTGTCCGGGTGGACTGGAGCGTGGCGGCTACCCAGGCACCCCCATCGGGCGCGCCCTGGGCCACCAGCGAGACGGCCACCTTGGGCAGGGGTTTCACCTCAGGACGCGCTTCTTTATGGCCGCAGGCCAGGGTTCCGAGCAGCGTGCCAGCCAGCGTCAGGGAAACGAGTACGGTCTTCATGGGGTCACTCCTTCAATGGGATTGCCAGTCGCCAGATCAAGGCCGGCACGGCTGACACGGAGGTCAAAGAGGCTTTGGAGGATGAGCGTGCGGGCACCCTGGATGGCGGCCTCCGCATCGAGCACCTCGATCAGGGGGGCGAGGCCCTCTCGGTGCCGGGCCTCGCGGAGCCGCTTGGATTCCTGCGCTGCGACGAGGGACTGCTGGGCAGCCGAGTACTTTGCCTCTGCTGCAAGGACGGCTTCCCGGGCCACGCGCACTTCGTGCTCAGCCTGCTGCTGCCGGAAGGAGCGCATCTGGAGCGCAGCCCGCTCCTGGGCCCGGGCCGCATTGGCCTTGGCCACGTCAGGTGCAGAGAAGACTTTCCACTTCACGCCAACGGCGGCCCAGGTCCAGCTACCCTTCTCGGACCAGGAGTGGTGCAGCGTACCGGCACCCACCTCCAGACCCACTTCGGGACGCAGGCTGCCCTGGGCGGCTTTGGCGCCTTCACCGGCAGCCTTGGCCTGGAAGTCCGCCGCCACCAGATCACCTCGGTAGGTGGCTCCCTGGGCGATTGCAGGCTGTTCGGGCACCAGCGGCGTGGCCAGCGGGCCCTCCACGGGACCGGCCCCCGTGAGCAGGCCGAGACCAGATCGAGCGGAGCGGACCTGCTTGATGACGTCAGCCTTCTGGGCGTCTGCCTGGGCGTGGAAGGACTTGAGGCGCTGCAGTTCGGACTCGAGCATGAGGCCCTGGTTAACCCGCGCCCCGACAAAGTCCTCCATGCCCTGGATCCACATTCGGGTGTCGTCCACCCACCGCAGGGCCTGCTCGGCCACCTGGGTGCCGAAGTAGGCCTCCACCACCATCTGGGCAACCTCCTGCTTGCGGCGTTCCTGGCTGGCCTGCTCGGCCTGTGCCATGTACTCCCCGGCCCGCTTGGCGGCGGTGAGGCGACCCCCGGTGTAGAGGGGCTGCTGAAGGACGGCAGAGCCACCGTAGGCCGTGATGGCATCCGGGTGGTTCAGGCTCAGGGGGTTGAAGTCTGCCGCCCCGATGCGGGACTGGTTCAGCTTGATGCCAAAGGCCATCATGGGCTCGTTGGTCCGGACCCCCTGGACGCCGAGGGTCAGCGTGGGCAGGCGCAGGTCCCGAAAGCCCTCGGCCTCAGCCTGACGGCTGTCCACCATGGCCTGGCCCGCTTTCAGTCCCGCCTGGTCTGTCCAGGCCTTGCGGATGGCCTGGGCCACGGTGAGCGGCTCCGAGGCCCCCAGGGGAGCGCCGACAGCCAGGAAGCAGGTCAGGGTCCAAATCGTTTTAATGCTCATACAGGAATACTCCAGAACAAAAAAGTCGGGCGCCTCGCAGGCACCCTCTCACTTCAGGGCTTTGTAGATCAGCCGGGCGCGGTCGCTCACGTGGCCGCAGACCAGGTCGCAGAGGTCGCCCACCAGGGGCATGATCGGCGTGAAGAAGACGGCGTTGCCTTCGGGCTCCCGGCTCACCAGGCCCACCCGGACCAGGCAGGCCAGATGCTTGGAGGCGTTGGCCTGGGAGAGGCCCGCAGCCTCGGCCACCGCACCCTGGCTGAGGGGGGCCTGAGCGTCCAGGAGGGACCGGAGGATCTTCAGGCGGGAGGGGTCCCCCAGCGCACTGAAGAGGCCACTCACTTCGTCGATCATCGGGTTGCTCAGCTGGTGATTCATCGAATCAACTCCATGCGACTATGTTCATCTAGTTTCAGATCCAGTCAAGCCCTTTTTCTTGAGCTTCCCAAACAAACTGTATACCCATCGGATCATCCAGAGACAGAGGTTTCCACCCCTATGTCAGGCCACCAAAGGGGGACCTTAAGTTTGTTTGGCCCAGCGCAAGTGGGCGGGTAAAAAACTGAAAGCACATCCCCAGGGATTCCCAGGGAAGGGACAGGGGCCTAGGCTGGAGCCGGAGACTCCCGTGGACGACCTGGACCTGCGCGCTGCCAAGATCCGCCTGCTGTGCACCGATGTGGATGGGGTGCTCACGCCGGGGGGTCTCACCTACGGACTGGAGCCAGGCCACACCAAGACCTTCCATGTCCGGGATGGGGCCGCCATCAAGTGGCTCCAGCGGGCCGGCATCCCCGTGGCCTTCATCTCGGGCCTGGACGCCGCCTCCACCCGGAACCGGGCCCAGGACCTGGGTGTGGAGGACTGCTTCGCCGGCCACCTGGACAAGCTGCCGGTGCTGGAGCAGCTCTGCGCCAAATACGGTCTGGCCCTGGACCAGGTCGCCCACCTGGGGGACGACCTGCCGGACCTGCCCCTGCTGCGCCGGGTGGGCCTGGCCTGCTGTCCCTCGGATGCGGCGCCCGAGGTGCAGGCCGCCTGCCAATGGGTGACGGAGGTTCCCGGTGGGCATGGGCTCCTGCGGGCCGTGGCGGAGCGGATCCTCAAGGCCCAGGACCGTTGGCGCGATACGGTGGGCAAGTACGAGGTGTGATATGAAGGCCCTTGCTGTTCTACTGGCCGCTGCGGCAGTGCTGCCCATCTCTGCCCAGACGGCCCTCGGTGGCCGTTTTCACCTGCTGGCCCCCTCCGGGAACCTGCGGGACGTCACCGGCGGGACGCCCGGCCTGGGGGCCGCGGCCTTCGTGACCATTCCCTTGAGCAGGGGGCTGGTGCTGCGCCCCCTGGTGGGTGTCCAGCTGCTGCCCAAGGGCGACACGGTGGGCCTGCCGGGGACCAAGTCCTCGGCCAGCTCCACCGAGCTGATGATCGAAGCCCTCTGGTTCCCCGACGAGGACCCGGACCGAGGCGCCTATCTGCTGGGCGCCATGGGCGGGCAGCAGTGGCGGGTCGTCGCCACCGGCAGCTCCCCCTCCAACCGCAACTCCACCCGCATCGGTGCGAGCGGTGGGCTGGGATTCCAGTTCAGCCCGCGCCTGGGGGTTGAGGCTCGGATCTTCTGGAGCCCCGTGGAGGCAGACCTCACCGCCACCGGGCTGATGGTGGCGGCGACGGTGCGGTTCTAAGGGGCTACTTCAGGCCGCGCTTCTCCAGCAGGGGGCCCACCTTGGGGTCGGCACCCCGGAAGCGGCGGTAGAGCAGGGCCGGATCCTCCGTGCCCCCCTTGGACAGCACCTCGGCCCGGAACTTGGCGGCGGTGGCGGCGTCGAAGAGGTTGCCCTTCTCTTTGAAGGCCTGGAAGGCGTCGCTGTCCAGCACGGCGCTCCAGATGTAGCTGTAGTAGCCGGCGGCGTAGCCACCCATGATGTGGTTGAAGTAGGGGCTGCGGTAGCGGGGCGGGATCTCGGCGATGAGGCCCCACTTGGCCAGGGAGGCCTTCTCGAAAGCGGCGGTGTCCACAGGCTTGGTGTCGGTCAGCGTGTGCCAGTCCATGTCCAGCAGGGAGGCCGCCATGTACTCCACGGTGGCAAAGCCCTGCCCGAAGGTGGCGGCCCGGTGCATCTTGGCCACCAGGGCGTCGGGGATCACCTCGCCGGTCTGGAAGTGCTTCGCATAGAGGCGCAGCACCTCAGGCTCCATGGCCCAGTTCTCCATGACCTGGCTGGGCAGCTCCACGAAGTCCCGGGGCGTACCGGCGGTGCCTCGGTAGCGGCCGGCGTAGAACAGGCCGTGGAGGGCGTGGCCGAACTCGTGGAAGAGCGTGCGCACTTCGTCCGAGGTGAGCAGTGCCGGGCGGTCGCCCGAGGGGGCCGTGAAGTTGCAGACGTTCACCACCACGGGCTCCACCCGCTTTCCGTCCTTCACCCAAGCGGACCGGTAGCTGCTCATCCAGGCCCCGCCGCGCT